>JAZSGK010000041.1:0-7463 GCA_045532695.1 Acutalibacteraceae bacterium | reverse complement strand
TTGGGTTCTCCATAATAACCGTTACACCAATCGCATATATAACCCATACAGTTCTGTTCTTCGCCTACACAGTTTCCGGCTTCACCGTACCATTCTCCGCAGGTCTCGCATTTATAACCCTTACATGTCTGTATTCCGCCTTTGTGTTCACCTGTGCCTTCGCCATAAAAGGCATAGCAGATTTTGCATTTATAACCGCCACAAAACAGTATGCCGTCAGCGCTGGTATGCGTATGGCTTCCATCTGCATTTACTTTTTCGCCGTTTATATATAATTCTGTCGAACCTGAATAATAAATTTCATTAGTGCCCTCAAGTCTGGTATGTTCAAAACTTGCATCTTCTGCAATTATAAGATTTACAGTCAGTGTTGATAACCCATGATTCGGGAATGCAGCATGATTATCTGTTTCAAACGAGTTATCACCGACGGCTTGTATATTTACAATCATCGGTCCGGCGCCTTTGAAACGCAACGCTGTACACCACTCCCCTGCAACAATTTCAAGATTATCAAAAACAACATTGTAGGTTACAGTATCAGTGCTTTCATTGAGAAACTCCAGAACGGTATCCACCCCGTAGCTTTTACCGGTAATAATGTAACCGTCAGGGTCGAGTTCAATGCTTTCACCCTTCTGTGTCACATAGGTGTCAGCAATTATTATTTTACCTTTTGAAACATCAAGCGTTGTCTTTACACCGTCTGATTCAGCCGCAAAGGCAAAGGGTACACTTGCCGCAATCATTAAGACTGCGAGGATGATTGATAAGAATTTTTTCATTTGTTTTTCTCCTTTCGGGAATTAGTTTGTTCGAATCCGCGAACTAAACCGAAGTTCAATTACAAAGACATTTTAGCATATAACATACAATTTGTCAACAAAAACCATATCGTCAGAATGGAAAAAGTTGGTGCTTCGATTTTGGTTGTTTTGACGAAACAACTTCGGCGGCTCCACAAAATCCCCGTCGGGGATTTTCGGCGAAGCTTTCGCCGCGACGAACACAGTTCGTCAGTGGAGCCGCCCGCCTCTTGCAGAAACTCCCTGAAAACTTACAATCGACGGCACTTTCCTCTTTATCCCATCACCTCTGCGGAATAAAACTAAAAGCGGCCGCAGACTCAACCGCGACCGCAATTTTGCATTTATCATTTTACATTTTGCATTTTCTTCTCCGGCAGCTGTGCCACAATTATTGCCGCAAACATCAGCACACAGCCGAGTGTTTCTCGCATTGTCGGCACCTGAGACAGCACAATCATCGCCGTCAGCACACCGAATACGCTTTCCAGGGACATTATCATTGTGGCAATTGTAGGCTCGGTTTTCTGCTGACCTAAAATCTGCAATGTATAGGCTATGCCGCTTGACATAATGCCCGAATATGCGATTGATGGAGCCGCCGCCTTCAGAGCCTCAAGGGACACCTCTTCCATAAGAAGCATAGGCACAAGAGCGATGACACCTGCCACAAAAAACTGCAATGCCGAAAGGCGCACACCGTCAAGCTTTGGTGAAACCTTATCGATAACCATAATGTGAATTGCAAAGCAGAAAGCACAGGCTAAAACATAAAGATCTGAGCCCTGTACCCTGCCGCCTTCTTTTACGCAGAGAAGATAAAGTGCAGCTATTGATACAACCACACAGCCCCATATAACGGGTCTGATTTTTTTGCCCAAGACTACGGAGAAAATCGGCACCAGGAGAATATAGAGAGCTGTTATAAATGCAGCCATACCCGGGGCTGTACCGCCGTCGATGCCAAGCTGCTGAAGGCTTGATGCGGCAAAAAGCACAACGCCGCAGGCCGTACCGCCAAGCAGGAGGTATTTGTAGTCTGCCTTGGTCATTTTTTTATAGTCCTGAGGCTTTGTCTTTTTCTTTATTGTGTCCATTGTGAAGATGACCGGCAAAAGTGCCACCGAACCTAAAAGGCTTCTCATTGCAATAAACGTGAAAGGTCCCACGTGCTCTGCACCCGTAGTCTGCGCCACAAAGGAGCTACCCCATATAATAGCGGCAAGGGCAAGGAGTGCTGAACCTATTAAGCTGTTTTTTCTTGACTGTGTCATTTTGTTTTTTCCTTTACTATTGTTATGCCAATGCAGGTATATACTTACCTAAGAATTCAAAGAGATAGCACACAAAGGGTGCGAATATAAGAGCGGGGAAATAATTTGCAACCTTGAACTTGCCGAGGCCTGTAAGATTAAGTCCCAGAGCTAAAATCATAAGTGAGCCCACGCAGGTGATTTCCGCAACGGCACTGTCGCTGAGAAGCGGCTCGAGAAGTCCTGCCGCAAGTACGATACCGCCCTGAAAAATGAAAACGAAAATTGCGGCGAATATTACACCGATACCGAGAGACGCCGACAGCATACACGATGAGAAAAGATCAAGGATACTCTTAGTAAAAATTGTGGTGTGGTCACCCTTGAGACCCGACTCAAGCGATCCGATAATAGTCATTGCACCTACACAGAAAAGAAGGCTCGCCGTTACAAATCCTTCGGCAATAGTGACCTTGTCTCCGTCGCCCTTTTTAATCTTCTTTGAAAGGAAGTCCCCTGCCCCGTTAAGCTTACCGTCGATATCGAGGGCCGTGCCGATAATTGCACCGATAACCATAGAAATAATTGCGGTGAGGACATTTTCTCCCTTGAGCATACCCTGAATACCGATAAGCACAGTGCAAAGACCTATGCCGATCATAACCGCATCGGTATATTTTTTAGAAATACCCTTTTTGAAGATAAGACCCACGGTACTGCCTATAAGGACAGTTGCCACATTTACTAAAACACCTATCATTTTCTTACATCTTCTTCCGTGCCTGAGAATAAAAAACTGCAAAAATTATAGCACACTTTCTCTGTGAATATCAATAGCGGCCGGGAATTTTGTTTACGGCAGTCGAAATTTTTTAGTCAGCGGTGACAGGAAGGCGTGGCTCCGTGAAAGCACCAGAGGTGCTTTCCGAGGGTGCCTTCGGGCACCCTCGCGCCGTAAACGGCGACGGAGCCACCGAGCCAACCTCCTCATCAGACTAAAAAAGACCCTGCAAACTGCAAGGTCTCAAATAGCTTATTTATTCTGCTTTGCCTTAAGCTCTCTTTCTGCCTGAGGAAGTCTCAGATAAACGGGCAGGAGTTCTTTTGAAGCAAGGGCCTCATCAATATGCTTCATCGCTGCAAAGCAAACGCTGCTTCCCTTCTGATATTCACAATTGGCAGGCGCCTTGGTGTAACCCAGAGCCTTGTGGCAAAGCTTTGCACCGTCGCCCACAAAGATAATGTTTTCATATTCTTCCAGCAGCTTGCCTAAGTCGTCGACTTTAATTGCCATATCTTCCGTCAGTCTTGTAACCTCTTCGCCGTCAACAAGAAAGATACCGCAGTAAACCTGATTGCATCTTGCGTCCATAACGCTGACTGCTGTACAGCTTCTGCCGACAAGATTATGAGCTAAGGCTTCAAGAGTTGACACAGGTACACATTTTTTACCCAGGGCATCGCAAAGGCCCTTGATTGCGGCAACACCGATTCTTATGCCCGTAAAAGAGCCGGGGCCTACACTGCAGGCAAAAAGGTCGATACTGTCAAGGGATATTTCACCGTTTTTAAGGACGCTGTCAATCATAGGCATAAGTGTCCTCGAGTGAGTAAGTCCCGTATTGATACTGCCTTCGGAAAGTATCTTTCCGTCTTGCGTAACAGCAACAGAAGCACATACTGCACTTGTGTCAACAGCTAAAATTCTCATCGGTATACCCTCCTTCGACAGTGATGATTCTTTCATTTTCGTCTGTACCCTGCCGTATAGTAACCCTTACAGCGTCATCAGGCAAGGCGTTTTCAATGTTTTCGCTCCACTCAACGGCTAAGACTGCGCCCATGTCAAGATAATCAAAAAATCCGCTTGAATAAAGGTCGTCCCAGCTCTCAACCTTATACATATCAAAATGCACAAGAGGCGGATTTCCGCCGTAATCGTTGACTATAGCAAAAGTTGGGCTTGCAACATCTGCATTAATACCCATACCTCTTGCAAGGCCTCGGGTGAAAGCGGTCTTACCCATACCGAGTCCGCCGAAATATGCTATAACTGTGCCTGATTTCACTGTTTTACCGAGCCTTTCGGCTATAGCTTCCGTGTCACTGACGCAGGAAGAAACAAATCTGAGCAAAACTTTCACCTCGTTTTAAGTATATTTTACTGCTATATTGTATCATAAAAAATCAATAAGTCAACTTTATAAATCAACTTTACTCTTGAAATATTCCGCTATTCATAATATAATGATTACAAGTAACAATAAAACTTCGGATGTGATACTTTGAATTTACAAGATATAAAAAATAGTCTCAGGCAGATTGACATAAAAAAAACAATCAGACAGACGGATATACTTTTCCTTGTGGTCTGTCTGGCACTTTCTGTCTTCGGAATAATTATGGTAAGCAGTGCCACCTTTGAGGGTGAAAGCTATTTTTCACGAGATGCCAAGGTTATGGTCCTTGCAACCTGTATGGGACTCTTTGCGGCAATGGTAATCTCCTTCATTGACTACGATATTATACTTAAGCTGTGGCCCCTTGTGGGACTCGCCTGTATTGTGCTTATGCTGGGACTGTTTCCTTTCGGTGTTTCCCCCGAGGGCAGAAGTGACGCATTCTCCTGGTATAAAATCGGCTCCCTTTATTTTCAGCCCTCGGAAATAGTCAAAATCGGCTTCATCATAACCTTCTCTTTTCATATAAGCAAGGTAAAACACCATATTTCTTCCCTCAAGCACGTTTTCTTCCTTTGTGTGCACGCTGCAATCCCCATTTTCCTTGTTGTTATAACCGGTGATATGGGCTCGGCTCTTATCTTCATCCTTATGTTTATTGGCATGATGTTTGCTGCCGGTGTTCACTGGCTTTATTTTCCCGCCGGTGCACTTGCTGTTGCGGCAGCGTCCCCGGTAATATGGCTGAAGGTTTTCGATGACATTCAGCGCAACAGAATTCTCGCTCTGTTTAACCCCGAGGCTTATCCTACGGAAATTTATCAGCAGAATCAGGCGAGAAAGGCTATCATAAACGGCAGTTTCTCGGGTATGGGACTTTTTGAGGGTCAGCTTTCTCACAGTACTCTTTTACCCGAAAGGCAGAACGATATGATTTTTTCCGTTGTCTGCGAAGAGACGGGCTTCATAGGTGCACTGATACTTATTCTTCTTTTCCTGCTCCTTGCATTCAGGATTATCAGAGTCGGCAAGCGTTCAGGTAATTTTGCCGCTGAAATGATGTGCTACGGTGTAGCCTTTATGATACTTTCTCAGGCTATTATCAACATCGGCATGTGCACAAGACTGCTTCCCGTTATCGGCATCACACTTCCTTTTATCAGTGCCGGCGGTACATCGGTTGTATGTCTTTATCTTGCTATGGGTTTGATACTCAGTATTTATCGCTCTTCGAGTGATATCGGCTATGAAGATTTCAGATATGCCCGAATGGCAAGAAGCTATAACTAATTATGAATTGCGGGACAGAGACTGCCAGAGGGTGCTCTCTGCCCGCCTTTTTTAGTTTGCAGTTACTGAGGAAGTATATTTCGCTGATAGTCTGATGTAAAAACAACAAGGTGGCTCCGTGAAAGCACCTGTGGGTGCTTTCCGAGGGCGCCTCAGGGTGCCCTCGCGCCGTGCACGGCGACGGAGCCACCGGACCTACCTCTTCATCCCACTGCAAAAAGAAGCTGTTATCATCTTTACAAAGCCGGTGGATTGTGTTATTATATCCCTATAAAAATCACAAAGGAGAGTTAAATATGATAGCTTTAGGTGCAGACCACGGCGGATATTTCTTAAAGGAAGAAATCAAAAAACATCTTGAAGAAAGAGGAATAGAATATAAGGACTTCGGTACATATACCCCCGAGTCCATCGACTATGCGGCAATCGCATACAGAACCTGTAAATCAGTAGTTTCAGGCGAATGCGAAAAGGCAATTCTTTGCTGCGGCACAGGTATCGGCATTTCAATGGCAGCCAATAAGGTGAAGGGTATCAGAGCAGCTTGCTGCAGCGACTATTTCAGTGCTAAGTTCACCCGTCTTCACAATGACGCAAACGCTCTTTGCATGGGCGGCAGAGTTGTAGGTGCAGGTCTCGCTCTTGAAATGGTAGATGTTTTCCTTGATACAGAATTTGAGGGTGGCAGACATCAGAGAAGAATTGATCAGATTATGGCAATTCAGGACGGCACATTCGTAGAATAAAAATCAGGGAGGTTTATTTATTATGACTTTCATTAAAAGTATCATCGCATTTATGACAGCAGTATTTTCACTCATATCCGGTTTTTTCGGCATAGATGCCACACCCGACGACAATGTTGACAAAACATTCAGAGTTAAAAGCTATGTAATCTGTGATAGAGTACAGGATCCGTCTAGTTTATGCAGCGAAGACTTTGATATCATTACCGATGTTATTCTTTTCGGTGTTGCTACCTTTGATACTAAAGGAAATGTAACCGTAGACAAGAATATACTCAGCACCGCTCTGAACAACATCAAGGCTGTTGCAGGCGACAGAGATATTGAGTATACTCTTAACTTCCTTGGCCCGGGTAGCAAGAGCACCTCCTCCGATTGGTATGAGCAGATGGAATCAGTGGGTAAAGAACATAACAAGGCTTTCCTTAGTCCGAAGCTGCAAAAAAATATAATTAAAACTCTTGAAGAATTCGAACTTGACGGCGTACATTTTGACTATGAATATCCCACTACAAACATCGCTTGGTTCGGTTATAACAACTTCCTCGTTTCTCTCGGTTCAAAGCTTGGCGACGATTACACCCTTAATGTTGCTGCGTCTGACTGGTGTCTGCAGTATTCCGATCTTGCAGTTGAGCTTGTTGACTCCTTTGAGCTTATGATGTATGATGTCTATGATGAAGAAGGCAGACACGCTACCTTTGACACTGTTGCAACACGCTCCCAGTGGATAAAGGATTCTAACATTCCTCTTGAAAAGATTACTTTCGGTCTTCCCTTCTATGCAAGACCTACCGACAGTGATGCTTATTGGTATGACTATGTCGGCTATGCTGATAAGCTTGACGAAAACGGCTTCTACACCGATGAAAACATAGGCAAGACCTTCTGGTTCAACACACCTGATGTTATCGAAAAGAAAACACAGTTTGCTATTGATGAGGGTTACAGCGGTGTAATGATCTGGCACTATACCTGCGATTTGCCGTCAACCAACGAAGATTCACTCCTCGGTGCTATCGGCAGAACAATAGAAACTAATAAATAATTTAATTGAGAATAACCGCCTATTTTTCTGAAAAAGTGGAAAAATGGCGGGTTAATTTTCTCTTTTTATAATTGTAATATATTTCACACTGCTTTATAATTAGATTAAAATATCAAAGAAGAGAAAAATGTAATACGAAC
>JAZSGK010000096.1:0-2513 GCA_045532695.1 Acutalibacteraceae bacterium | reverse complement strand
TGCTTTTGTTTCGCAGTAAAGGCAACGATAAACCTGTTTTTCTTTATCCGTAAGCTTGAAAATCTGGGGTAACTCTTGTTCAACAGAAGTAATACATCTCGGATTTTTGCATTTAATTACGTTGGTAAGCTTTTCAGGAAGTTCAAGCTTTTTCTTGTCAACGATTACTTCATCCTTGATAATATTTACTGTTGCATTCGGGTCAACAAAGCCGAGAATATCAGTATCAATAACAATATCATCATCAATTTTGATAATGTCCTTCTTGCCCATCTTATTGCTCGGAACATTTGTAATCAGAGCAACGCGGCAATCAAGATTACCAAGACCGAGAAGATTATAAATCTTCATTGCGTTACCTGCGGTGATATGGTCAATAACAAAGCCGTTTTTGATAGAATCTATTTTCATTTTTATTCTACCTCCAGAAGCTTAAGAATAAGTGCCATACGGATAAATTTGCCGTTCAATACCTGCTTAAAGTAGCAAGCACGCGGGTCATCATCGATAGCAACACTTATCTCGTTTACACGCGGCAACGGATGAAGAATTGAAAGGTCAGACTTTGCGTTGACAAGTCTTTCAGGATAAAGAATATAGCTGTCCTTAAGTCTGAGATAATCTTCTTCGTTAAAGAATCTTTCACGCTGAACACGTGTCATATAGAGTATATCAAGCTCAGGCATAACAGAGTCAAGATCGGTTGTCTGTATGTATTCAAGATTGTTCTTCTTGAGCACTTCCTTAACGTAACTCGGAAGTTTGAGCTCTTCGGGAGAAACAAGTATGAACTTGATATTTTTGTAACGGGACAGTGCGGAAATAAGCGAATGAACAGTTCTGCCAAACTTAAGGTCACCGCAGAAACCGACAGTAAGATTGTCAAGCCTGCCCTTTTCTCTATATATTGTAAGAAGGTCAGTAAGAGTCTGAGTCGGATGATTGTGGCCGCCGTCACCTGCGTTTATAACCGGTACGGTAGCGTTCATTGCTGCAACAAGCGGTGCACCCTCTTTAGGATGGCGCATAGCAATGATATCAGCATAACAAGATGTTGTCTTTGCAGTATCCGCTACGCTCTCGCCTTTTGCAGCTGATGAATTCTGAGCAGCAGAAAAGCCGAGGACGTTACCGCCAAGCTCATACATAGCTGCTTCAAAGCTGAGTCTTGTACGTGTTGAAGGCTCAAAGAAAAGAGTTGCTAGCTTCTTGCCACGGCATTTTTCGCTGTACTTTGCAGGGTTTGCGATAATATCGTTGGCTTTATCTATAAGTTGCGAAATCTCGTCTGTATTGAGGTCGAGAATATCAATTAAGCTTCTCATATTATGCACCAATCCAGCTTTCATCACTGGGATTATTGCGGAATTTAATAAGTCTTGCGATATCATCAGTAGCTATATAGCCTTCCTCAGCAGCGACTTCAGCAATTGTATCAAAATCGGTAAGGCTTATGTTCTTGACATTTGCGGCTGCAAGTCTGTCAAGACCCTTCTGCATACCGTAAGTGAAGATAGAAGCGATACCAAGCACTTCTGCACCTGCTTCACGAAGAGCATCAACAACATCAATAACGCTTCCGCCGGTTGAGATAAGATCCTCAACAACTACTACCTTCTGACCAGCCTCAAGCTTGCCTTCAATTCTGTTCTGTCTGCCGTGATCTTTGCTTGAACCGCGAACATAACCCATGGGAAGACCCATAATTTCTGCTGTAATTGCAGCATGTGCAATACCTGCAGTAGATGTACCCATAAGTACTTCAACCTCAGGATAATTCTCTTTGATTATAGCTGCAAGACCGTTTTCAACATCCTTACGTGCTTCAGGGGCTGTAAGGATAAGACGGTTGTCACAGTAAACGGGGCTCTTGATACCGCTTGCCCATGTAAAAGGCTCTTCGGGACGGAAAAAAACAGCTTTGATTTTAAGTAAGTCTTTTGCAATAACTTTTTTCATTGTTCTATCTCCTCTTAAAATTATTAACCAACAAATTCTGCTACACAGCGCTTATAAGCAGCTACCGGGTCTTCTGCAGCTGTGATCGGACGGCCGACAACAATATAGTCGCTGCCGATTTCCTTTGCCTGTGCAGGAGTCATAACGCGTGACTGGTCACCGATTTCACCATCAGCAAAACGAACACCGGGTGTAACGGTCATAAAGTTCTGGCCGCAGCGCTCATGAACTTTGCCGGCTTCAAGGGGTGAACAAACAACACCGTCAAGGCCTGCTTTTGCTGCGTTGTGTGCGTAGTGCATAACAACTTCATCAATAGGTTGATTGATGAGAAGATCTTCCTCCATACGCTCCTGGCTTGTTGATGTGAGCTGAGTTACGGCAATAAGCAAAGGTCTTGTACCGTCGGGACGTGTAAGTCCCACAAGACCCGCTTGCATCATTGAAATCGTACCGCTTGCGTGAAGGTTAGTCATATCAACATCAAGACCTGAAAGTACAGCCATTGATTTCTTAACAGTGTTAGGAATATCATGAAGCTTAAGGTCAAGGAA
>JAZSGK010000197.1:0-5960 GCA_045532695.1 Acutalibacteraceae bacterium | reverse complement strand
CGAAGAAAACGGTATTCACTACGGCTTTGTTGCTAAGTACGGAT
This sequence comes from Acutalibacteraceae bacterium, assembly GCA_045532695.1. Lineage (GTDB taxonomy): Bacteria > Bacillota > Clostridia > Oscillospirales > Acutalibacteraceae > UBA6857. Next base: position 5,916 of record JAZSGK010000197.1, on the reverse strand, counting down.
TTATGAACATGCCTATCCTTAAGGATGCCAACCTTCTCAGTGACTCACTTGTAAGCCTTACGCACTGTACTTTCGGTGCAACAACAGCTCCTGTAGGTAAAACTCTTTCAGAGGAATATCTTGCAGGTGTATCTGAAGAAAACCGTAAATACATTGCTCCTGACAAGCAGGTTGACCTCTCAACTTGCAGAGTACCCGACAGAACATGGATACTTAAAAACGCTCACCACGATGTAATTGACTGTCTGGAGCCTATTATCTGGGAATTTCTTAACGGTACCAACGAAACAGTTGACACTGTAAAATCCGGCTCACAGTTTATGGTATTCGACTACGAAACCCGTAAAGTCTCAACTATGACAGGGGACAACTGTGCAGAATATGATTGGTTAACCAGTCCCGTAGAAGAGCCTACAACAGAAACAAGACTCGTTTCATTTATGCGTTTCTTTACAGTTATTCTTGAAATCATAAAGAGAATTTTCACAGGCAATTTCAATTTTTCAGATCTCTTTTAACTGAAAATCTTAATACATAAATTTAACCCGGCAGAGTCTGTCGGGTTAATATTTTATTTCAGTCTCAATCCCTTAGGATAATGATTCTTTGCCCTGCCTTGCACAACCTTTACTCCGCCGACACTGCAACCGTTAGTTGTTATAACCGCCCAGCCATTTTCGCATTCCACTTCAATTTCCTCACCGTGGAGATACCTTCTCATTTCCTCACTGTCGGGGGAAAGCTCAATCTTCCTTATGAATTTATCGCCCATAGCCATAAAAAACTGATGGTGGGGCTGAATGTAATTCTTCCTTATTTCACCGATAGTCACACCGCAGGCAAAGGCCGTACCCGCTCTGACAGGAAAATCGGGAGTGAAATAAACCGGGTTGCCGTTATACATCATAACACTGTCTCTGTCATAGTCTGTCAGTACACTGCCGAGAAAATCAAATACGCTTTTGTCAATTTTCTGAGGCTGTACTTTTACGGCAGGGTACAAGGGAAAGGTATCACATTTATTATGAAGCACCGCCATAAACTGACCTTCACCCTTAGATTTGTGGGGATAAAAACGCCTTGCAAAGCTGATATTTTCAGTCTGACAGCCGTCAAATCTTATGCCGTCGCAGGTGGATTCTTCAACCTCTTTTTTTACTCTCACAAGCTCAAATTCCTCGTGACGCTTAAGGAAGGAGTCAACAGTCATCTCGTTTTCCTCGAGGGAGAATGTGCAGGTGGCGTAGATGATGTATCCGCCGTCTTTGAGGCAAAGAGCGGCATTATCGAGAATTTCAGCCTGACGCTTTGCACACATCTCTACATTTTCCTCACTCCACTCGTCTATGGCGATTTCTTCCTTGCGGAACATTCCCTCGCCTGAGCAGGGAGCATCGACCATAATAAGGTCAAAGGTGTTCGGATAAAGCCTTGCGAGCTTAGATGTGTCCATACAGGTGGTTACAGCATTTTTAAGACCCAGACGTTCAAAGTTGCCTGTGAGAATCTTACAGCGTGAGGCGATAATCTCGTTGGATACAAGGACACCCTTTTCACTTAGTTTATTCTTAAGCTGTGAGCTTTTACCGCCGGGTGCAGCGCACATATCGAGAATTTTCCAGTCAGGGTCAATTTCAATACACTCGGCAGGTGCCATTGCGCCGGGCTCCTGAATATATATCATACCTGCGTGGTGGTAGGGGTGGTTTCCTGCCTTGTCATAATCAAGATAAAAGCCGTTTTTTACATAGGGAATTCTTTCATTGCCGAAGACATTTATTTTTTCGAAATCATTAAGGCTTATTTTATCCGTATTGACACGAAAACCCTTGACAGGGGAGTCGGAGAGAGCTTTTTCATAGTCGGCAAAATCCTCACCTAAAAGCTCCATCATTCTGTTTTTATATGCTATGGGTAAATCTTTCATCATTCGTCACCGCCAAGGTTCATTTCACTATAGAGCATAGTCATACTCACAGCCGTAATTGCCGCAGTTTCTGTGCGGAGTATTCTTTTGCCGAGAGATATACTTTCACCGCCGACGGACATTGCCTTTTCCACTTCGATCTCTTCGAAACCGCCCTCGGGTCCGATGATAATGCCGACAGACGAGCCACTCTTTATTTTTGAGAGAGCTCTCTTGGTGCTTTCCATACCGTCGTGGCACTCATAGGGAACCATTAAAACGTCCATATCCTTTGCCATATCAAGAGCCTCTTTGTAGCTCACGGCCTCAAATACTTCGGGTACGGTGCTTCGCTTACTCTGCTTTGCGGCACTTTCTGCAATAGCCTGCCAGCGCTGAGTCTTGCTCTTTTTCTTTTTATCATCAAGCTTTACTACACATCTGCTCATTTCTGTGGGTACTATGGCGTGCACACCAAGCTCAACAGCTTTCTGTATAACAAGCTCCATTTTGTCAGACTTGGGAAGTCCCTGAAAAAGATATATCTTTATGGGCAGATCGGTGCTCTGATAGTCTTCTTCTATGATTTCGGCAACGGCAGAGTCCCCCTCGAAGCCTGAGAGAGCACAAAGACTGCTCTTACCGCCGAAGGAAACAAGAAATTCTTCTCCCTGCTTCATACGGAGAACATTTTTTATATGGTTATAGTCAGGGCCTGTAATATAGAAATAATCGCCCTGCCTTGCGTTTTCATCTGCGAAAAAGTTGAACATAGAGATGCACCGTCCTTTGCTGTTCATTATATCAAAATTCAACCCTTATTACAATATATGGGGGAAAGTTTTCCTTTTCCTATTTACATCGACTTTTCTTTATGATAAACTGAAACTAATCTAAAGAGATTGAAGGAGAAACTCAAAATGAAAGCAAAAATTACCCTTGCAGGCGAACTGAAAATAGGCGAAATTGACAGTAGAGTCTTCGGCTCATTTATCGAGCACCTCGGCAGAGCAGTTTACGGCGGTATCTATGAGCCGGGACACCCTTTGGCTGATGAAGTCGGTCTTCGTACTGATGTTATAAAGATGATAAACGAGCTTGATGTGCCCGTTGTACGCTATCCCGGCGGTAACTTTGTTTCCGGCTATAACTGGGAAGACGGCGTGGGCCCTGTAGAATTGAGACCCAGGAGACTTGACCTGGCATGGGGAGTAACCGAGCCTAATCAGTTCGGCACAAATGAGTTTATGCGCTGGTGTCAGAAGGCCAAGACTTCACCGATGATGGCTGTCAATCTCGGCACAAGAGGCCCTGATGCGGCAAGAGCCTTAGTAGAATACTGCAATCATAAGAGCGGCTCAAAATATGCCGATATGCGTATCGCACACGGCTACAAGGACCCCTGGAATGTAAAGCTCTGGTGCCTTGGCAACGAAATGGACGGTCCCTGGCAGATGTGTGCTAAAACTGCAGAGGAATACGGCAGAGTAGCAAACGAAGCAGCAAAGCTTATGAAGTGGGTTGACGGCTCAATTGAAACCGTCCTTTGCGGAAGCTCAAGCAGATTTATGAATACCTTTGGCGAATGGGAGCAGAAAACCCTCGAAATTGCTTATGACAATGTGGACTATGTTTCACTTCATCAGTATTTCGACAACAGAAGCAATGACACAGCCTCATTCCTTGCTAAAAACCTTGACCTCGACGATTTCATCTACAGTGTTATCTGTGTCTGCGACTATGTAAAAGCCAAGAAACGTACAAAGAAGCAGATCAATCTTTCCTTTGATGAATGGAATGTCTGGTACCACTCAAACGGCGCTCACGTTGAAAGATGGTCGACTGCACCCAATCAGCTTGAGGATATATATAATTTTGAAGATGCACTTGTTGTTGCATGTATGCTTATTACTCTTCTTCGCCACGCGGACAGAGTTAAAATTGCCTGCCTTGCACAGCTTGTAAACGTTATTGCTCCTATCTTCACAAAAACAGGCGGCGGAGCCTTCCGTCAGACTATTTTCTATCCCTTTGCAGCTATGTCAAAGTATGCAAGAGGCAACGCCCTTAAGCCCATTATTGACTGTCCGAAGTATGACTGCAAGGACTTCACAGATGTACCTTACCTTGAGTCTGTAGCTTCTTATGACGAAGAAAACGAAGAAATCACTCTCTTTGTGGTTAACCGTTCAATGGAGGAAGATATTCAGCTTGATATTTCACTTTTAGGCTTTGAGGGATATAAGGTAGTGTCCTTTGACTCAATGGACGGCTATGATGTCAAGAAAGAAAACACCTTCGGTGATGAGTCGGTGAAGATGCATTCCAATCCTCTTCCTATAGAAGAAGGCAAGAATACAGTTGCCAACCTTAAGGCACTTTCATTCAACGTAATCAGATTTAAAAAATAATACACAGGGGCAGCCTGTCTGTCCCTTAATTTTCAGGAGCAGAAATGAAAAAAGATAATCTTACTTCAAAAATGAGTCTTGCAGGTGCAATGGTGGTATTCGGCACAATAGGACTGTTTGTCAGAAATATTGATATGCCTTCCAGCGTAATAGCCTTTATAAGAGGTGCTGTGGGTACAGTATTCCTTGTGCTTTTCTGCCTTATAACAAGAAAGAAGTTTTCCTTTTCAAAGGTAAAAGAAAAGCTCCTTCTGCTGTGCCTTTCAGGCGGTGCAATAGGTATAAACTGGATATTCCTCTTTGAAGCCTACCGCTATACAACAGTTGCTACGGCGACTCTTTGCTATTATATGGCACCTATATTTGTCATAGTAATGAGCTCTCTGATATATAAAGAAAAGCTCACAGCTAAAAAGATATGCTGTACCCTTGCCGCCTTAGTGGGTATGATATTCGTGTCCGGTGTTGCAGAAACGGGCATAGGCAATATGGAAGAGATGAAGGGCGTAATTTTAGGCGTGCTTGCGGCTGTATTCTATTCTTCTGTTGTGCTGATGAATAAAAGCCTCGGCAGTGTACCTGCATATGATAAAACTATTGTTCAGCTTTCGGGTGCGGCAATAGTGATATTGCCTTACTGCCTTGCGACGGTGAATATAAGTGACCTGAGCTTTGATAAGAAAAGCGTCATAATGCTTCTTGTTGTCAGCATTGTTCATACGGGTATTGCATATACTCTCTATTTCGGCTCTATGAAAAATCTTCAGTCCCAGACCATAGCCATTATGAGCTATATTGACCCTATTGTTGCCGTTGTGCTTTCGGCACTTCTTCTTAAAGAAAAGATGTCACCGCTGAGTATTGTCGGTGCTGTGATGATTCTGTCAGCAACATTTTTAAGTGAAGTAAATCTGAAAAGGGAAAAAGCAAATGAACAGAAATATAATTAAGTATATAGCTGTTATAGCAATGATTCTCGACCATGTGGCTCTGGCTTTCGTGGGTACTGATAATCCTTTGGGCATTGCTATGAGACTTATCGGCAGACTGACTGCACCTATAATGTGCTTCTTTCTTGTGGAGGGCTTTATGCATACTCGCTCAAAGAAAAAATATGCCCTGAGACTTTTAGCCTTTGCACTTATATCCCAGATTCCCTTTACCTATCTTCTTGCAGGAAAGCTCTGGTACGACAAATTCAATATGCTTTTCACTCTGCTTTTCTGCTTTATGATTCTTCTGTGTCTTGAGAAAATTGAAAACAGATTCCTGAGAATTATCTGTGCATTCTTTTTCGCCTGCCTTTGCACCTACTGCGATTGGGGTATGGTGGCACCGCTCTGGGTGATTGTCTTTGCACTTTTCAGAAACGACAAAAAGAAACTGTGCATTTTTTATAGCTTGGTTTGCATTTACTGGGTAGTAAGGTGTATAAGCCTTACTGCAGGCGACGGAGAAGCATGGTACAGCGTTTTATGGCAGACAGGCTCTCTCGGATTCATACCTCTTTTTTGCCTCTATAACGGCCAAAACGGAAGAGTGACGAAATTTTCCAAATGGTTTTTCTATTGGTTTTACCCGGTGCATCTGCTTATTATA
>JAZSGK010000186.1:0-6111 GCA_045532695.1 Acutalibacteraceae bacterium | reverse complement strand
GTACTCGACAGTTTCATCTGTAAAAGGCTCAATATCGCCTACATAAGTCAGAGTCGGCGGTAAGCCCCTATAATCTGTTTCCCTTGCAGGTGACGCGTACTTCGGAACCTTATCAGTGCCGTATAAATCACCGAGATACATCTTCCAGCCCAGCTCATTGGACTTACTGTTCCATATGGGCGCATTGTTGTTCTGTGACGAGGAGGTTATCATTCTGTCGTCTATCATAGGATAAAGCGGCATCTGGAATGCGATATTCACATCGCCTCTGTCTCTTGCGAGAAGCGACACAGCTGCACAAAGTCCGCCTCCGGCACTGTCACCGCCTATAAAAATCTGATCCGAACGCATACCGTAGCGTTTGCCGTTATCTCTGAGCCACTCAAGGGCAAGATAGCAGTCATTAAGAGCGGCAGGGTACGGAGCGGTAGTAGAGTTAGTATAATCGGGAGCCACAACAACACAGCCGCTTGCCTCAACGAAATCTCTTATAAATATAGCATCCTGTTCCGGAATACCGAGGCCGTAGCCGCCGCCGTGTATCCATAAAAGACCCGGAACATTTTCCTTTCTGACCTTGGGGGTATAAATGCACAGGCGAAGACGTGTTCCGTCATCTCGCTTTATGAATTTCTGTTCTAAGTCCACATCTGCGGAAAGGTTTATGCCGCGAGCGAAACTATCCAGAAAAAAGTTTGCAAACCTGAAGAAGCCCTTTGTAAATCTTGGCAAAACAAGCTTCATAAAAACACCCGGTACCACCAGCTCAGGGTGCATATCGCTGACCTTTACACTTTGCCGGCTTTCCGCATGAGCTGCATAAGCGTTGAGGCATAAAGGAGTGAATAAAAGGCTCAAACACAGTATAAGTGCCATAAGTTTTTTCATTTTGTTTGCTCCTTTCATATTGTTTTACTTTACAATTTCATCCAAAATTCTGTGTGCAACCTCATCCTTACTCATAAGATCGAGAGCTATTTCCTTATCATCAGTAATTATTGTAAGCACATTAGTGTCTACTCCGAAGCCTGCGCCTGCAGTGCGAAGAGAGTTTGCACAAATCATATCGCAGTTTTTCTTCTGAAGCTTCGCTCTGGAATTCTCTATAACATTGTCCGTCTCCATCGAGAAACCGCAGATAAACTGTCCCTCTTTTTTGTTTTCACCGAGATACTTGAGGATATCCTTAGTGCGGCGAAGCTCTATATTCATATCGCCGTCTTTCTTCTTTATTTTACCCCGGGCAACAGTCACAGGCGTATAGTCGGACACTGCCGCCGCTTTTATGATGATATCCTGCTCAGCCATATTCTCCGTAACAGCCCCGAACATATCCTCAGCTGAAACTACGGGAATTACTTTGACAAACATCGGATACTCAATATCGGTATGTGCCGCAACAAGAGTAACCTCTGCACCTCTGAGCATAGCCGCTTTTGCCACAGCGATACCCATTTTACCGCTTGAATGGTTAGTGATAAAGCGTACGGGGTCAATAGCTTCTCTTGTAGCGCCTGCGGTAACAAGAATCTTTTTGCCCGTCAGGTCTTTCTCAAAAGCAATTTCCTTTAAGATGTATTCGAGAAGCACCTCTTCATCGGGCATTCTGCCGTCGCCGATATCGCCGTTAGCAAGCATTCCCTTATCAGGCTCAACTATCTCATAGCCATACTTCTTCAATCTTTCGATATTATCCTGAACTATGGGATTATGATACATATTGTGATTCATAGCCGGTGACACAATCTTTTTGCACGGGCAAGCCATAACCGTTGTTGTCAGCATATCGTCAGCTATACCGTAGGCTATCTTACCTATTACATTAGCCGAAGCCGGTGCGAGCATAACAACATCTGCCTGCTTTGCAAGAGCCACATGCTCGACACTATACTGAAAATTACGGTCAAAGGTATCAATAAGACACTTGTTCCCTGTTATTGTTTCGAATGTAATGGGATTTATAAAATTTGTAGCATTCTCAGTCATCATAACTGTAACATTACAGTGAAGCTTTTTAAGCATTCTTGCAAGATTAGCAATTTTATAAGCCGCAATACTGCCGCTTACAGCTAAAACTACGGTCTTTCCTTTAAGCATAAATCTCACTCCTCTGAATAAAAATCTGTTTTTCAAGTAGAGTATAACACAAATTAGTAAAAAAAGATATATACAACTAAAAAAAATTGTGATATACTAAAATTGTATTGTATCTCCGATGTAGGAGAATAATAACAAGGAGGTCATATTATGACAAAAAAACAAACAAGGGCAAGCACACAGAAGCTTGTGATTATGGCTCTTTTAGCAGCGGTAATGGTAATCTTGTCTTCCACCCCACTGGGCTATCTCAACATCGGACCGCTTGCCATCACTCTCAACGTAATTCCAATGGGAATTGCCGCAGTTGCTCTCGGACCTGCAGGAGGGGCAGTTATCGGAGGTATTTTCGGACTGACCAGCTTCCTTCAGTGCATCGGTGTGGGCGGTACCAGCGCAATGGGCGTTATTACTTTCGGCATAAGTCCTGTGCTTACATTTATTCAGCGTTTTATCCCCCGTCTTTTAGCAGGTCTTATCATAGGCTTTATCCATAAATATCTGAGTAAAAAGCTCGGCAAAAAAACAGCCTGCTTCATAACAGGATTCCTTGCCGCTTTTCTCAACACTTTGTTTTTTATGTCGGCTCTCGTGCTTCTTTTCGGCAGCACAGACTATCTTCAGGAGCTTATCGCAGGCAGAAACATCTTCGTTTTCATCTGCACTTTCGTGGGCATCAATGCTGTCTTTGAAATGATAGCTTCAACACTCATAACAGGTGCAGTCGGCTCTGCACTCTATAAAGCAAAAGCAATCAAATGAGGTGACAGATATGATTTTAGCTATTGACATAGGCAACACCAATATTGTACTCGGCTGTTTTGACGAAGACAACATCATTCTTCGTGAACGCCTTTCCACCAATCACACCGCTACACAGCTCGAATATGCAGCAACAATAAAAACCGCTTTCGAAATGTACGGCATCGACGCAAAAGCTATCACCGGTGCGATTATTTCCTCAGTAGTACCCGCAGTAACAAACAATGTAAAATCTGCAATTGAAAAATTTCTCGGCATCAGGACTCTGGTAATAGGCCCCGGTATCAAGACAGGTCTTAGCATCGTTATTGACAATCCCAGTCAGCTTGGCAGTGACCTCGTCGTTGACGCCGTTGCAGGTCTTAGTGAATATCCTGCACCTATGATTATTATTGATATGGGCACAGCTACTACCCTTTCCGTTATAAACAGTAAGAAAGAATACATCGGCGGTATGATTGTACCCGGTCTTGCTATTTCCCACGATGCGCTTATCAGCAGGACATCACAGCTGAGCAAAATTGCTTTTGAAAAGCCCAAGAAGGTTATCGGCAGCAACACCGTAGATTGTATCAAAAGCGGTCTTCTTTACGGTAATGCAGGTATGCTTGACGGCCTTATTGACAGAATCAATGAGTCTTTAGGTGAAAAGTGCACCGTTATTGCCACAGGCGGACTTTCAACTGTGGTCACACCCCTTTGTAAGAATGAAATTACCGTCGATGAAGATTTGCTTCTCAAGGGGCTTAAGGTGATTTACAGTAAGAACAGCTGACCTTATAACAAATGAAGAGACAGAGGTAAGATCAGACTCTCCTCTGTCTCTTTTTATTTTGGCTCGCCGCATGGCGTTACTTTTCTTATAAGAAAAGTAACCAAAAGAATTTTGCTTATTTATTATTCTAAGTTATTCTCTATTCTTTCAAACTCCATCCACTCACCTGTTTTCGGATGTCTGAAACCAATGAAACAGGAATACAGTCCAATATCTCCGTCAATTTTTGAACCGTATCTCCTGTCACCGACTAATGGGTGCTTTCTCGAAGCAAACTGCACTCTTATCTGATGGGTTCTGCCTGTCAGAAGCCTCACACGAAAAGAAGTTCTCTCTCCTGACGAACTTATCTCCTTATACTCCAAAATAGCCTTTTTGACCCCTTTTCGCTCTTTTTTCACCACAAAGGATTTGTTCTTTCCCTTGTCAAAAAACAGCAGATCTTCCATAGTACCTTCAGGTGGCATGGCGGATTTTTCAGTAGTTGCCACATAGTGCTTTTCCATCACTCTTTCGCTTACCTGGGCACTGAGATTTCCTGCAGCTGCCTTGGTTTTAGCGTACACCATAACACCGCTGACTTCCTTATCAAGGCGGTGTATGGGATAGATTTCGCACCCGCACTGAGATGACAGAATATCAATCATATTCTCCTGCCCCTCTTTGCCCTTCTGGGAGAGCACTCCCCTCGGCTTTATGCAGACAACTATTTCCTTATCTTCATACAGTATCATAAAATCATTCCTCAAAAAAAGAGTTGCATCTTTGAGACACAACTCTTATTTTTTGTTTACTTCGCAAAATCTGTAGCTCTTGTTTCGCGGATAAGATTTACCTTAATCTGACCGGGATACTCAAGTTCCTGTTCGATTTTTTCAACGATGTTTCTTGCAACAAGTACCATCTCGTCATCGCTGACAGCATCAGGATTAACGATGATACGTACCTCACGGCCTGCCTGGATAGCATAAGCCTTTTCAACGCCCTTAAATGACTCTGAAAGCTCTTCAAGAGTCTTAAGACGCTTGATGTAGTTTTCGAGGTTTTCTCTTCTTGCACCGGGTCTTGCAGCTGAAATAGCATCGGCAGCCTGTACAAGACAAGCAATGATGCTCTTGGGCTCAACGTCACCGTGATGAGCTTCGATAGCGTTAAGGACAATATCATTTTCCTTATACTTCTTAGCATACTCAACACCAAGCTCAATATGTGAGCCCTCCTGCTGACGGTCAACTGCCTTACCGATATCGTGGAGAAGACCTGCACGTCTTGCAAGCTTCACATCAACACCAAGCTCTGCAGCCATAAGACCTGCAATATAGGAAACCTCAAGTGAGTGGTTGAGGATATTCTGACCGTAGCTGGTACGGTACTTAAGACGACCGATAAGCTTAACAAGCTCATTGTGTATACCGTTTACACCGGCATCAATAACTGCTCTTTCACCGGTCTGCTTGATTGTCTGATCAACTTCTCTCTTAGCTTTTTCATGTATCTTCTCAATAAGAGCGGGATGGATACGGCCGTCAGCAATGAGCTTTTCAAGGGTAATTCTTGCAACCTCACGGCGTACGGGGTCAAAGCATGAAAGAGTAATAGCTTCGGGAGTATCGTCAATAATAAGGTCAACACCCGTAATCTGTTCGAGAGCTCTGATATTACGGCCCTCACGACCGATGATACGGCCCTTCATTTCATCGTTGGGAAGTGCAACAGCACTTACAGTAACCTCAGATGAATGGTCAGCGGCACAGCGCTGGATAGCAGTAGTGATAATTTCTCTTGCAAGATTTTCGCTTTCGTCGCGGATTTCCTGCTCGTATTCCATAATCTTGACTGCTTTTTCTCTTTTAAGAGTTTCTTCGAGTGATTTAAGCAAATCAACCTTAGCTTGTTCTTTTGTATAGCCTGCTATTTTTTCAAGCATTTCACACTGGCTTCTTTTGATGCTTTCTGCTTCGGAAAGTTGGACTTCCGCCTGCTTGATTTTATTATCAAGAGTTTCTTCTTTCTTTTCGAGGGCCTCGACCTTTTTATCGAGGGATTCCTCTTTCTGGATTAATCTCTTTTCCTGTCTCTGAACTTCATTTCTTCTCTCACGAAGCTCACGTTCGGTTTCAGTTCTTAATCTATGAATTTCGTCCTTTGCTTCAAGTATGCTTTCGCGTTTTTTTGTTTCAGCCTCGGAAACAGCCTGGTTTACTATACGGGTAGCTTCCTCATTAGCTGAGCCGATGAGTCCCTCAGCAGTCTTTTTTCTGTGAGCGGAGCCTAATATAAAACAGATAACGCCTGCAACAACTGCAGCAACAGCGGCGATAATAATTGTAGTTGTCCATTCCAAAGTAGCAGCACCTCCTTCTTTTTGTAAATTCTTGTTTTGTAGATACCGTTAAACAAGTTTCCTTGCGATAAATAAATACGTGTCCGAATTTGTCATCAAAAGAATTACAGTATTATTACCCGAAATGATAGCA
>JAZSGK010000217.1:0-22193 GCA_045532695.1 Acutalibacteraceae bacterium | reverse complement strand
TCAAATGAAACGTCAAAGCCTGCTGCCTTAAGAGCCTGACCGATTACGTCTGAAGTCTGGTTGCTGCCTGACTTACCGAGAAGTCCTGCAATTGTGTTACCGATCCATGTGAGTGAATCGTCCTTGAATGCGTAGTCAACTACGAGGCTCTTAAGAAGACCCCAGAGACCATCGTCGCCCTTAAGTCCGTTTACAAGGTCACCGCCGAGAACGCCGTTATCGGAAAGTGTTTCAAGAACTTCGGGAAGAGCTTCACGAATTACGTAGTCGAGGTTTTCGATTGTTTCGTTAACCTTTGCTTCTGTGAAGAGGAGGTTACCATTTTCATCCTTAGGCTTGTTTTCCCAATCATAACCGTCGTGCTTGATGCCGTACTTGTCGTTGCTCATAGCATCAATCTGATTCTGAAGTGAAGTGAGTTCTTCGTCAACACGGTTGATGATTTCGTAGAAGTAGAGTTCACCTTCGTCGGGGAGGTAATCTGTGAAGATATCAATAATAATACTTGAAAGGTAGTCCATGTATGCGCCACCCTGAAGCTCATTTTCAGTGTCAGGTCTGCAGAGGTTGGTTTCTACCATCTTGATGATATCTTTTACTCTCTGGTTAGCTTCAGGATCTGAGTCATCCTTATTGAAGATACCTTCAACAAGTCCGCCGATTGCGCCTACTACATCCTTAGTGAGAAGAGTTCTGATAAGTGTAATGAAGAACTTACCGGGTGAGCCTTCAAACTTTGTGAACTTAGTCATACCGTGACGGTATGTTGTTGCGTTGAGGTTAACTGTTGCAGAGTCAGCAGCAAGCTTACCGAAATCGAAGATAGCTACGCTGGAGCCTGTGCCTTCATCGAGACCTGCAAGGCCGTTGATAAGATTATTAATGAGCGCTTCAATATCAAGGAATTCGTCAAGAAGCTCATTGATATTAAGGTTAATAAGTCTTGAAAGAATAGGATCTACGATGTCAAGAACCTTTGTTACGGGAGAAATAAGGTTCTTAACTGCAATTGAGAAGTTACATGTATTCTTTCCGTTTTCACCTTTGAAGAGATAGAGGTTATAAGCGATGTTGGGAAGCTTACTGAAGAGTACGGTAAGAGGAGCGTCAAGAAGACCAGCGATACCGTTTTCAGCATCATAGCCCTGAGCGTCACCGATAAGAAGCTGCTTGATAGCAACGATAAGAGGCTTAAGCGGTGAGTTCTTGGTCATAGCAAATCTCTTAGTGATTGTTTCACCGTCTTTAATAACTGTACCGCTTGATTCACCGTCAACATTTACATCGGTTTCGTTCTTATAACCAATCGGGCTTGTATTGACAGGTGCACTATATACATAGTTGTCGAAGCTGTTCTGGCTCATACAAGCCGCATCAAGACCGAGAGCTTCAAGAATTGCTACGATACCCTTTGAGTAACCGTTTTCACCCTGGATCTTAAGCTCATCGAAGAGAACGATGTCCTGACCTGAAAGGAGGAATGCAAGAATGGGGTTAAGGGGATAGAGAAGGTCGCAGAGCATTTCACCGAAACGGTCAAACTTAACGCCCATATCGTCTGTATTTTCGTTGAACCATGTTGTACCCTTAGGCGCACGGATGTCACCCCAGGTCATATTCTTAAGTTCAGCCTTTACAGCTGCATGCGAACTAAGAGTTTTGCCTGAGAACTTTTCTGCCTGTGACTTAAGCCACTTAGCAAGCTGTTCATTTTCACCACTTGTTTCAACAAATCCAATAGTGCCGTTTACACTTTCTTCATAAGCAGTATCTGAGAAGATACCGTAGAAGCCTGCAGGTGAAATGTCGAGGTTAAAGTCACCAAGAGCACCAAGAACCTTGTTAAGGATGCTTTCGGGGTCAGCAAAGAGACCGCCGAGAAGACCTTCGTTTACAACGAAGCCTTCGATTGTGTCAGTTTCGTTACCGTCTGCATCAACGGCATACTTAACCTGGCGTACGATTTCAACGTCACCGTTTGCATCGTAAGCAAGAGGTGCAGATTCAGAACCTGCGGTAATATAGTATTCAGTAGTTGTGGTTACGCCCTTACCGTCGGTATATGTCTGAGTCATTGTCTCACCGTCGGTATGAGCCTGAATTTCCTTGCCTGCAGCATCCTTAGCCTTTGTAGGAAGACCGTTACCGAAGACAAGATTCATAATCATATCAACAAGGTCGTTACCGATTACTGTGTCAGCAACAACTGTTTCAAGAGTAACCGCATCGAGGTTTTCTTCGTCGATAGCCTTTTCAGCCTTTTCAATTACAGCTTCAAAGCCGAGGTCACGGATAGCATCAACACCAAGAAGAGTATCCTTAAGAGCAACGAAGAGTGTGGGAACAAGCTTAGCAATTGTTTTGTCAACATTTGCTACTGCAAGGTCAGCCTTAGCAGTAAGGTCATCATCTGTGAAACCGTTGCCATAGCCTGCTGCAAGCTCATCTGCTGTTACGTCGGCATTACCTTCTGCAAGGTACTTCTGGAATACTGTACCGAACTGGAACTGTGAGTTGCCGTTTTCATCAAGGTACGGAGTAAATTCTGTGCCTTCAGCGTTCCATTTACCCCAGTCGTCAGTATCCTGTGCGGGATCCTGGAATGCTTCAAAGTCAATTACATAGTCATTAAGAAGACAGATGATAACTGCCATAAGGTTATCAGCCTGACCGTCAATGATGGGAACGATTGTGTCGAGAATGCTTGTTTCTGTTCCGTCTGCATTCTTAGTGGGCTTGATAAGACCGCTGAGAAGAGGCATAATTGAATTAAGTGTACCGTCGTTGAGGAGCCAACGAAGGAGAACAAGCATAGCTGTACCTGCTTCAGCATAAATGTGATAGTTAGTTACTGAACTGTAAACACCGGCAATTGTTGTTGATTCAGTATTGGGATGGTCGCCGCCCTTAAGTGAACCTGTAGCCATAAAGCGGTTAACGGGAATCTGAAGAGGTACCTGAGCAACTGTTCCGCCCTTCATGAAAATCCAATCAAGGAACGGGTTTTCAAGTGTCTCATTCTCCGATGTTTCAGGATCGTTCTCCTGAACCATTAATCCGTAAAGTGTCTGTGTAAGAAGACCGGGATTCTTAATATAATAAGTGTTTCCGTCTGAAGCCTTCCAAGCTGCAGGCTCAGTTTCACTTGTCTTATTGGTCGTTACCATATTACCGAATTCATCTTCCTCAGTAACCTTGGTAACCTGCATCAACCACTTGTCTGTGGTCGTGTTCATATTCGGTTTGCTTGTCGTTCTGGTACCGCCAAGCAGTGCACCGAGAAGACCGTTAATACCGCTCTTGAGAGCATCTTCGGTTAAGCCAAGACCTTCAAGAAGGGGAACAACGATATCTGAAAGGTTAAGGGTAAGAACATCGATATTAACAGTAATACCTACCGGCTTAACAGTTGCCTTGATATGTGCCTTAATATTTCTGAGCTTTGGCATAAGCTGATCATACTCAAGCATTGTAAGAAGGTTGGGAAGAAGTTCAGCAATAGTCTTGACAGGAGATACAAAGAGAGTGTTTTCAAGCCAGTAAACTATGGGCTCTAAAACATACTTCCAAAGTGTAAAGCCTGAATCCTTGATAGATGAACTGTCAACGCCCATGTTGTTTCCGTGAGCCCAGGTCTGGCAGGCAGCAAGTATGTCAGCCTTACCATGGTAACCGCCGGGGTTAGTATTTGCATTATAGAAGCCTTCAATACCGAGAAGTCTGTAAAGAGGAATAAACAGACGGTCATAAAGTGAGTCACCTGTATTATTAAGGTTAACTGTTGCGTCGAGGTTGAGAATATCAGCTTCACCGTAGATATTTGAACCTGAACCTGTTGAATTCTTATGAGAAAGAAGCTCAGCAAGAGGAACATGGAGACCGCAGGTTGCTGTAGCAAAGGTTCTATAGCAATCGTCCCAGTCGTTTATGTGCCATGCTGCCTTACTGTCAAAGTATACAGGCTCGTATCCGGAAGCTGCTGTTGCACGTCTTGCACCGGAAGCGTTTTCATAATAGATGGGAAGTTGTACGCCGTCAACCTTGCCCCAGTATCTTGCATCAAGAGCCTTATCAGCCGTTACCTGATCGCCGGGATAATATTCATCTCTTTCACCGTTAGAAATCTGCTTTGATGTGTCTGAGTTGGGACCTGCATATGTAAAGGGAGCCCAGTATGTTCTTGCTTCTCTGCCGCTTGTTGAGAACTTAGTATCAAAGGGAGCCTTATCAAGAACGTGGAGAATATCGGTATAGTCATACTCTGCGTGGCCCTTTGCACCGTAAGCTTCACCTGTAAAGAACTTTGACCAGTCAACATAATAGTCAGAAATCTTGGAAACTTCTGTATTGGTATCACCTGTGATGGGGTTAGTCCAGTTCTGGAGATAGTCGTGGGGCATAGTGGGAAGACCCATGTGGAGAAGTTCGGGAAGCCACTGCCAGTTATCCTTCTTACCAAGGATTGAGAGGTCTGTGGGATTACCTGCAAGGTTATAAACAGCTCCACCTACAGTTTTACCTGCAACTTCACTGAAGAGCATTGTCTGAAGAGAACCGCCCCAAAGAAGACCTACAACAAGGTTGATGAGGAATTCACGAAGGTTCTTACATTCGTCACCGGCTTTACGGGTTGTGCTTGTACCATCTGGATTTTTGAATGTGTAGTCCTGACCCCAAACACCGAGGAAACCTACTGTTGCACCTGTTTCCTCGTTCTCCTTAGCTGTAAGTGAGTTAAGGAGTGTACCAAGGTCGTTAGAAATGAGAATCTTGTCAAGATCTTCTACTGCTGCAGACATAAGATCTTCAATACCGCCGGCAGTAATCTTGCCGTTGCTTGTCTGAATACCTTCCTGCTGAACAAGTTCAATTTCGTTAACAAATTCACGGATCTTGTCAACACTTACGTTACCGAGCATGCTTTCCCAAGCATAGGCAGAACCGCTGACATTTTCCTGCTTAAGAATATATGCAAGAAGCTTTTTATCAACAACCTGGTTGCTTGCTGCGTTAGTGTAAGCAAGGTTACGGAGGTTATTCAGACCGTCACGGAAAGCATAAGCCTTTGCAAGATAGCCATTTGAATAAATCTTGTTGTAGAGATTTGAAAGCTGTGCCAGCTTGACTTCGTCTTCAACCGGAACATAAGCGGGAGCAGACTGAAGGAATGTGGCTACAACAGGGTAAGCACCGTCAGATGAACTGATAGCCTCAGCCTTTGAAATGATTACTTCAAAGTTATAGTAAGCAACCTTACCTGCTTCACTTATGTATGCGTCAACAATTGAAAGTGCATCAAAATAAGCCTGAGCAGCTGCAGCCTTCAATGTGTGTACATAGGCTTCGTATTCATCAAGACCGTTGGGGTAAATTGATTCATAAACAGCCTGCATTGAAACGGTATTCTTAAGATTGAGAGCCTTGTTATAGTAACCGATGAATTCTTCAGCAATCTCATAAATAGCGCCATAGCTACGGCCTGTAAGGATAGTCTTAGCAATAATGCTATCCATTGCTGCTTTATCTTCACGGTATGTTGAACCGTAGATTTCAAGTGAAAGTGTACCTACTTTGCCAGCAACCTTATTATAAAGCTCTTCTGTAATTGCGTTACCTGAACCTGTTACACAGTCAACAAGATCTGCAAAGGCAGCACCTGAAAGAACATAGTTGTCGATAAGACCTACAACCTCTGAAGCAACCTCGAGCCAATCAAGGTTAGCCTGATATTCGGGTGTGTCTTCCCAAGCCTGTCCTTCAGCAAGCTCTACATCGTTCTTTGTTTTAAGGTTGTCAACAGTTGTTGCAAGCTCAGCAAGCTTATCAGCAAGTGTGAAAGTAGTACCTGCCTGATTAATAAGCGCACCGTCAAGAACTACAGTAGCATAAGCCTGACCAATCTTTACGCCAAGCTCTTTAAGATATGTTTCTACTATGTAACCGTTTTTGCCGACAAAGTTTTCTTCCTCGTTAATGATCTGATATACAAGAACGCTGAACTGGTCATTATCCATTTCATTGATAACTGCCACAACACTCTGCTTGTGTGTATTAAGTTCAAACGCACTCATACCATCAAGAGGCGTATTCATAAGAGCCTCGAGACGTGTCTTGTAACCCTCAGCTCTGGGTTCAGCTTCTGCACGTGCACCGGCATTGTCATACCAAGCCTTTGTTTCAGTGTATGTCTTGCCTGCTACAGGCGCAACAAAGTGATCCCAGATTTCAGCTTCTGTATAGCCGAGACCTGCGAGAGCCATTGTTGTGTCATAAAGAGCAAGAAGGTTTGTCATCTCAGCAAGCTGATCGGTTGTGAGGGTTGTTTGACCGAACCATGCCTTGAATGCATTCTGATCAATACACTGTTCAAGGACGCCCTTGATTACAGCTACATCAGTACCTGCTTCAATGAAGTCTTCAGTTGTGAAACTGATGTCATCAGCAGATGACAGAATATATGTAGTTTCAGTGTCCTTCTTCGGAGTAAACTTCAGTGTAGCTTTTGAATATGTCTTGTCCTGAATTGAAGCAACATCCTTAAACGCAAGCAAGTCAAAACCGATACCGATATTAAGGGTTACGATATCCTGTGATGTGAAGTACTCTGTTGCAGTTGAGCCAAACTTGTAGTACTCAAGAATAGCATTGTAGTCTGCAACGGGATGTCCGTTTGAGCCGGCATAACCGGCTGCATCTAACTTGATTTTCTCAACAAGATCTACGTATGTCTTGTTAGTAGCAAAGGTGCCCTTCGCATACTGAGCAATAGCTCTTGAAACTGCAAGCCAACCTCCGTTCAGAGTGTCGCGTTCAACAACCCATTCAGATCCGTCTTTGACAGGAACGCCGGAAGTGTCCCGTTTATCTTCAGGACCCTTTGTAGCCTTGTCAATGGCATCCATAAGGCTGTCATGGTGCATTACAATTGCGCTGTAAATGTCAGCGGTGGTGTCGGTTGCACCGAGAACGCTGAAGCATACAGAACAGCTGGATACTATCATAATAATAGCCAGCAAGCAACTTAACGCTTTTTTACCAACTTTCATAAAATTTTCCTCCTTATATGAAAGAATTTTATATATTTATAATAGGATTCCCTATAAAATACATCTGTTTCACCTCAAGAAGGGTGCAAAATGCCCATAGAGACACCTATAACTATAGGTAGTATATCATTTTTTCTCAAGCATTTCAATATAATTTTTAATAAATTATGTATTTCTGCATTTTGCACAGTGCTCAACTCAGCTTTTTGTGAAGATTAACCATTGTAAAAATCAACAAAACTACGTGCGTTTTTATTGCACTCTGCACAAGGCAATATATCTTGTGGTATTGTAAATTTATGCCCCAAGTTGTAGAATTTTTACCTTTTCAGAATAATGTCCATAAAGAAAAGCTCTCCTCCGAAGAGAAGAGCTTTTAATTTGTTTTTTATATCAGTAGAGATCTGAAGGATCCTTACAGCACTTGAATTCGCCTGTAATCATCTTGATGATCTTATGGAAGAATCTGAAGATTGTGCCCCAGATGTTATCACGGTGACAAGCGCAACCACAATGTCTGATTGCAACCTGCGGTACACTTGTGATTTCGCCGTCCTTGTCAGCTTTTACAGTAAACTGAACCGGATCTGCGTTCTTCACATCGCTGATAATTACTGTGTATTCACCCTTGGGTACTCTGAATGTTACATAGCCCTGTGAGTCGGTGAAGTCACCGGCTACCTTGCTGCTGCCTGAGTAGAGTTCAACCTTTGCACCCTGAATCGGGTTGCCTGCAGTATCTTTAACTCTGAGCTTGATGGTTATATAACCTGCTTCAGGATTCTGCCACTTTGTGGTTTCTCTTCTGAGCTCAATGCCGCAACGGTCACACTTGTAAACATTTTCGCCATCCTTACCCTGTTCTGCAGGTCTGCTCTTTTCCTGATCAAGAACTTCCTTATGACCGAGAGGTCTGCCCTGTTCAAGATTGATTGAGTATTCGCAATACTCACACTTCTTGAGTATGCTTGCACCTGTTGTACATGTTGCTTCAACTGTAGCTGAATCATCAATTTTCAGTGTGTGTGCAGTTGCGGTGAAATCTGCATAATAGGTATATGAGTTGTATTCATCCTTTACACTATTAAGCTTCCATTCCTTAAAGGTGTAATGGTTATAGTTATCATAAGCCTTTGTGGGTACTTCGCCGTCATAAAGAGCCGGGCTGA
This sequence comes from Acutalibacteraceae bacterium, assembly GCA_045532695.1. Classification (GTDB taxonomy): domain Bacteria; phylum Bacillota; class Clostridia; order Oscillospirales; family Acutalibacteraceae; genus UBA6857. The sequence goes on along the minus strand of JAZSGK010000217.1, from coordinate 13,978 downwards.
TTTCAGCAAAGGTCTTTCCTGTGTAGTATGCGAGAGTGTTATCAGCGTCACGGCCGAAGATTACAGTGTAAAGACGAGCTGTGGCTTTGTACACTGCAACAACCTCCATAGCACCTGTAACTGTTGCATCGTCAGCGATAGCCGCTCCGGTTGCGTCACTCTTGAGTGCCCAATGGCTGAATGCATAGGTATTTTCGTCATCCTTTGCCTTTGTGGGTGTTGTTACTGAAATTTCAGCAAACTTTGTGCCGTGTTCAACTGTTTTTGTTGAAATTGCTTCAGTTGCATCCTTGTCAGCGTAATACTTAACTGCGTAAACAGCTGTGCTTGTGGTTTTCTCACCGCAGCCATATACACATTCTCTGGTTGTAACACCGTCAGCTGTTACAGGATCACCCCAGATATGAGTTCCGAGTGCACCTTCCTTGGTGTAGGTGTAATCACAACCGCTACATGTGAAGGTTTTAACTTCCTTAATCTTACAGGTTGCTTCTGTTGTAACTTTGCCTGTCATTGCGTGTTCTTCTGAAGTATATACTGCTGATGTTACAACATTGCTGTAAACTGCTTTAAGCTCTTCAGCTTTTTCCCAAGCCTTGAAGCTGTAATGATATTTATTATCCGGATTCTTTGTGGGAAGCTTATCAACAGGACAAGTTACTGCTGCACCTGCATCTACAGTTGCTTCATAAACAACATCACCTGTTGCATTGAGGAACTTAACTGTATATGATCTCTTAGCTGAGTCATATAAAGGATACAGGTTAAGAGCTGCGGTTACTGTTGCATCTTCTGCAACGGGAACAAGATTGTCTTCATCATCCTTTGTTGCCCAACCTTTGAAGGTGTAGGTGTATTCCTTATCTGCCGCCTTTGAAGGACCGTTTACAGGAAGTACATCCTTAAGAGCTGTGCCGTGAACAATATTATATGCACGTGTGTAAACTTCGCCCTTAGCGTTGTAGTAAACGATTGAATGTGTAATGCCTTCTGTTGTTGTAGCATCACATCTTGTACATTCTCTGATAGTTTCACCGTTTTCACCTGTTGTCGGATCGCCCCATTCGTGACCGAGAGCTGTGCCGGGGATAGTTTTGTCATAGCTATAGCCACAAGTACAAGCATAAGTGTCAATTCTGTCAGTTGTACAAGTTGCAGGAGTTTTTACGGTTGCTGTGAACTTGTGTTCTTCGTGTGTGAAGTTGGGGGTTGTGTAAATGTCGCTGTAAACTTTTGCGAGTTCTTCAGACTTGTTCCACTTGCTGAATGTGTAGTGATACTTGCTGTCTGAATCCTTGGTAGGTGCAGCACCTGTCCAGGTTGCTTCATCACCGGCAACTACGCTTGTTTCACCGATAATAGCGCCTGCATTGTAAGCGAAGATTACTGTGTATGTTCTTGTTTCGCCTTCGTATACAGGATAAAGCTTAAGGTCTGCTGTTACAGTTATCTTCTCAGCATCAAGAACTGTTCTTGTGTCCTCGCCTTCTGTAGGCGGTGCTACTGTTGACCAACCCTTGAAGGAGTAGGTGTATGTCTTATCTGCTGCCTTTTCAGGAGCTGCGGGAAGAACAGTATCAAGAACTGTACCCTGGGGTACCTTGTAGCTGTGAGTATAAATCTTACCTATTGCATTATAGTATGTGATGTCATAATTGCTGCCGATGTCGTCAGTTGTTTCAGGACATCTTTCACACTTGTATCCGCCTTCATCAAGCTTCTTCCAGCTGTGGCCGAGAGCTGAATCCGGTGTTTCCTTATCATAGCTGTAACCGCATTCATCCTTACAAGCATAAGTTCTAACTTCAGCTTCTGTACATGTTGCCGGAGTTTTTACCACCCAACTGATGTTATGCTGTGTAGCTTCAAATACAGGTGTTGTATAGATGTTGCTTTCAACCTTCTTAAGTTGTTCAGCCTTATCCCAAGCCTTGAAGGTGTAATGGTTCACACTGTCATAAGCCTTAGTGGGTGTTTCAAAGCAATCACGAGCCGGTGTGCCTGCCTTTACAAGGAAGGTTTCAAGAATATTCTCAGTATCGTAAGCATAGGTTACTGCATAATATCTGTCCTTTGCGGTATATGTTGCCTTAAGATTGATGTTTGCACCGTCAATCTTGATTGTTTCTGCATATACCTTTGTTGCATCGGTTGTAAGTGCCCAGCCGGCAAACTCATAAGTATTAAGAACTGTGTCAGCCTTTGAGGGACCCTTGTCAAGAGTTACTTCTTCACCGTTATGGAGATAACCGGTCTTGCCAATTTCAGTCTGGCCGTCTTCTGCATAGTATGTGATTGTATAGTTGATATACTTCTCAGCATAAACTGCGTAGTATGTTGCGTCACCCTTAACTTCAATGGGGAACTTCGCTTCGGTGTATGTGCCGTCGTCGTTCTTTGTTGCCCAATGTGAGAAGGTGTATGTGTATGTCTTATCTGCAGCCTTAGTGGGAGCTGTCACGTCCACACCATTAACAGATTCGCCAACATACTTATTTACTGTCTGAGTATTTGCTTCTCCATCGCCGTTAACGAATTTAATAACAGCAGAGATTTTTTCTTCATACTCGGTTTCTTCTGATTTCGTTTCAGTGCATCCGGCATTGCTACACTTGTAATTCTGATACCAAACCTGAACTGCAGCACCGGTTTCATCGTAAACAACATTGCCTTCTTCATCAACCTTGTCGCCCTTATAAGGTTCACCTGCAGCTACCCAAGCATGGCCAAGTGCCGGTATTTCAACAGTATCTCCGCTGAATTCGCCTTCCTTGTCTTTTTCGGGTTCACCGATGTCAACGCCGCAAACCTTACAGGTAAGAATCTTTGAACCTGTACTGTCACATGTAGGTTCTGTTATTACTCTATACTCACCTGCAACGTGACCGAGTGCATCAATGTCTTCGGTTTTTACAACCTCACCGCAGTAACGGCAAGTCTTTGATCTTACGCCCTTTTCTGTACATGTGGGCTCAACTGTTACCTTTTCACGGTAGAACTTATGGCCGTTTACTTTGTCAACGGGAATTTCTTCTGTTACTCTGCCGATGATTCCGCACTTTGTACAATCCTTATGCTTTGAACCTACTACTGAGCAGGTTGCTGCCTTGTCAATTACCCATGCATCTTCAGCAGTATCTTTACCGTTTTCATCCTTAACTTTAGCATAGGTATGCTCGTTGGTTGCCTTGAGGTGTTCGAGGTCTTTTGCTGTAAGAGCTACCCATGCGCCCTCTTCGCCTTCAGCGGGTTCAACATATTTCTTAGCCTGAGCTATTGTATCTGCGTCGTCTGTGGGTTCAAGAACAAGATTTTCACCACAGTTGTTATCACAGATATAGGTTCTGTAACCGTCATCAACGCAAGTGGGAGCCTTGTCAATAAAGTTAGCTGTGTAGCTGTGTCCGAGTGCAGGAAGTTCTGTTACGTTAGCCTTATAACCGCAAAGAGTACAAAGGTCATATCTTGAACCTGCATTTTCGCAAGTTGCAGCAACTGTATAGTTTCTGTAAGTGTGGCTGCCCTTGATTTCAAATGTCTTTGTTGTCTTGTTGCCGTGCTTGTCAATAACTGTTACAGTGTGAACGCCGGCTGTATCACAAGTAAACTTGCCGTCTGTAAGTGTTACTTCTGTGCCGTCAAGGTAAACCTTGAAGCCGTCCTTATCGTCTGTTACTGTTACTGTAGCATCTGCACAGAACTTTGTGCCGTAGCCTTCACCTGCAACAGCAATTTCAGGAGCCGTTGCACCGTAAGAAATTGTACCTGAACTGAAAATACAAGAATTTACTGTACCAAGGCCTTCACGGTCTGAAACTCTGATGTAAATTACATAATCCTCACCGTCAACAAGGTTAAGATTTGAAACAACACCTGTTGCGTTTGCATTATAGATTGAAAGCATTGCATCAACAGCTCTGTCAATTTCAGCCTTCTTCATCTGATCTTCAACTTCGCCTCTGATATAACCGTTGTAGTCAACAAGAGTGATGTTGTTTTCTTTCAGAACTGCATTAAGAGCATCCTGTCTGATTTCTTCATGGTTATAGATCTCTGTCCAGTTTGTAATTGAAGAAGCATCGTCAAGCTTTCTGTCTGCAAGGTAGTATTCAATCTTGCCTACGCCACGGCTGAGCTTACCCTCAAGATTCCAGGGCATTGATCGTGTGCCGGTATCTTCAGCATTTACAATAAGGTGAGTATTGGGACCAACATACTTGATATCAGCGTAATTAATGCCGTCCTCGAAATCTTCGAGTGTCCACTTATCAGCTCCGACATAGATCTGGCCTGTGGGAGCGCCTTCGTCAGCAATTGGAGCAATAGCAACATTGTAATCAATAGCTGTACATTCATCAGCTTCGCACTTGTAATGACCGTAACCGGGAACATTACATGTGGGCTCAGCAATAACTTCGTAAAGCTGCTTATTATGTTCTTCTGCAGTATATTTCGGCTTAACTGATACGTCAGCTGTTACTGTAGTTACTTCTGCATCATCAGCCATATTTACCCATTTATTAATAATGTAGTGATAGTCAGCATCTGATGCTTTTGCTGCCTTTTCAACAAAAGCTTCTGCATAAGCCTCAAGGTTTTCACCGTAAGGAACTTTTGCTGTACCGATGAGAGTTGTGCCGTCTTCCTTATAGAAGGTTACAGTAACATTCTTGGCAACCTCTTCAAATACAGGGTAGAAATAGAGATGCTCTGAACCCATCTTCTGACCGCGGACAAATCTTGCTGCATTTACTTCGGCAACAACAATGCCATCAGCGTTAATTGGCTGACCTGAAGCATTACACTGAATCCATTCTTTGAATGCCCATTCTTTGCCTACTGCCGGAGCCGGATAACCAACAGGTTCGTTGATTACTGCCTGCTGAATCTTAGCATTGTATTTATAGTTACTTTCTGAGTGAACTGCTTTTTTATCGTTGAACCATGTAACGGTATAATACTGATTAGTTCTTCTGTAGGTTGCTTCATAGGTTGCATCACCATGGCAAACCTTTGAAATATCAGGTGACCATGCTTTGAAGTCATAGATATATTCTACGTCTGCTGCTTTTGTAGGATCATCGGGAATAACGATTTCTTCTCCGTAGTGATATTTTACTTCTGAAACGGTTTCATCTTCGTTTACAAACTTAACTGTGTATTTTTTGTAAACAGTTTCAAACTGAGCATAGAGATATGTATCACCGGTAAATACATTTGTGCCGGGAACAATAGTATTTCCGTTTCCGTCAGCCCAGCCTGTAAAGTTGTATGTACCTACAACGTCTTCAGCCTTTGTGGGAAGAACGTTTTCGGTTGTACCGTCTTCTTTCTCAACAAGGTTTTCATACTCAGGAATTATTTCACCTACAAAGAGACTGTTTTCCTTACCGTCAAGCTCATAGAGAAGTGTTCCGTCGTAGTTATAGAAGTGAAGATCTGCGTAATCCTGTTTAGCATATTCAGCATAGTAATCAGCGTCGCCTGTTGCTGTTGTCGAATATACATTGCCGTTTTTATCCTTGAAAGCAACGAAGGTGAAGAGTGAATCTTCTGTGTCAATAGTCTGAGGAATATCAAAACCTTCACCGTCACCAACTGTAGGAGCGGTAACTTCAGAGTTATGTGTATAGATGTTGTTTTCTTCGTTAAGGAGCTTTCCGTCCTTATCATAGAAGTTGATGGTGTACTCAGCGGGTTTACCTGCGCCGTAAGCTGCAGTAAGAGTCATATTACCCTTAACGGTAATGCTGTCAAGCGGATTTTTATCTTGGCTTGAGCCGACTTTCCAACCGTCAATATAATATCTGTAGCCGCCTTTCGTGTAGTTGTTCTTTATATCTTCAGGAAGTGTAATACTGTCTTCCCAGTGATACCCGCCAACTGTAAGAGATTTAGTTGTGCCACCGTCTACTGTATAGCTAAAGGTTACACTGTATTCACGGGGAATCATTCTGAATACGGGAACATAGGATGCATCGCCCTTAACGATAAATTCGGCGCCATCCTTATGTGTGTAAACGATTTTTGCACCGTTTTCATCGTTGTCATATTCGTCAACAGTGTAGAAATTCTTGCCGATATCCTTTGCCCAACCGATGAACTCATAGTCATATCTGTCGTCCTGAGCCTTGGTGGGATCATTAGCAGGAATGTTTGTAACATCGTCTCTGTACTTATAACCACTCCGTGTTGAAATAACCGTGCCGTTACCGTCTTCAAATGAAACGGTATATGTAGCAGCATCAGCCTTTGTATAAACTGCCTGGAAGGTTACGTCGCCCTTAAGTACGGTATCTTCGTTACCGTCAACAACACTTTCGTCATAAGCTTCTATAATTTTCCAACCTGCAAAGGTGTATGTTGTTGAACCGTCGGTGTAGATAGGTTCGTCGTTGCCGTTAAACTTAACTGTTGAACCTGTATACGCTGCCTTTACTGCAGCATTAAGTCCTGCATCACCATTGTACATGTTTGATGCAGTCATATAGTTGTTATAACGTCCTTCCACTGTACCGATGAGCTGTCCATCCTGTGTAAGGAAGGTCGCAGTGATGGGTGTTGCCTGCCATGCAGCATACCAGTTTGTGTCACCGTTTCCTGAAGAAGCTGCCGGAATAATGGTTTCATTATCAACAAACTTCGTGCCGCTGAAAGATGCAGTTTTACCTGTTGCATCAGCATTCTTAGTGGAATAGAAGCCCTTGAATTCAAAGCCGGGCTTTGCAGCGTAGGCAGGAGCTTTACCGATAACTGAACCGATGTTCATCTTGTCACCTTCAAGAACAATCTGATCCTTAGCTTCTGAGTCGTCGGCACCGATTTTACCGCCGTTAGCATCAAAGGTTGCCTTATAGGTGGGGAAGTCAACGGTAATGGTTTCAGTACCTGACTTTGCTTTGTTGTTTACACTCCAGTCAATATAAAGCTTAGCGTTCTGTTTTCCGGGATAAAGGGTCTGGAACCAGGGCTTGATAGTAATGGTTCTGCTGTTACCCGAACCGGTCATTGTTGCGTTTGAACCGAGAGTTACATCTCCGTCAGCACGAAGAGTGAAGGAGGGAGTGAGTGTTCCTGTCCAGTTAACACCGTAAGTATCAACGAAACCGCCAAGGCTGATTGTTGACGTTGAATTTGTACCGGAATTTATCTTAGCAAGTGTATGTGAAGTGGGGTTAAGCGTTGCAGATGCTGTGTCGAGCGCGGGTCTCGGCCAATTCCATTCACCTTCTGCAGTTCCGTTTACAGTACCTGACAGACCATCTGCACTTGCGCTATCACAAGTATTCGGCTTAAATGTACGGTCCGCACTGCTCCACCAACCCGGGTCCATAGTCCAAGTACCGGTAAGAACTTGTTTTCCGTTAATCTTTATACTTGTAACCGCAACACTCTGCGTTCTCATACCGCCCTGTTTAACCAACACATATATCTGTGAAGGCCAACCGGCAAAATCCTTTGAGAGTGAATATGTACCCTCATCTGATTCACACTTATCCAACGCCCATGAGGTTGTTGTTGATGAACCGGTTCCGTTGTTGGCAATATGTGTAACATCAGCTCTTACCTCACCACCGTTACAAGCATCACTAACATTGAAGCTAATTTCAACAGTATAATTAGTCGGTGCACCCGCTTCAGCATTCTGCGGTGCAACCCACACCCAGCATGAAAGCATCATAAGAACTGCTAAAAACAGTGATAAACTTTTCTTTAATTGTTTTTTCATTAAGATTTTCCTCCTTAACAAAAATTTGATTCGTTTATATAATATGGTTTTGCCGCCACGACGGCATCAGATTAACCATCGAAACGAAACTTATTCGTGCCGTCTGCCCGTTTTTACCCTTTGGCACAGCCCCTGACCTGACCGTTTATTGCTTTTTGGGCGCAATAGGGCGCACAGACACTTTTAGTTAGTATCAGTATATCATTTCAAAATCAACAAAGTCAAGATGAACCCTAAAAGATTTTAATAAATTCTTCATTTTTGGTTCTTATGTGCAAAATCAGCAGTTTCCTTTGTTCATTTTGACGAGGCACAAAGTAAATGCAAAATGCAAAGCGCAAAATGCAAAATAATTCATCCCTGATGAGCCTTGTTGTTCTGTGCTTTCTGATATGTAAAGCTTTTTTCTTTACTCCATTTTCATCTTTCCACACTTTTATGTGCAATGTTGAAAACTTTTCGGCATTGTGGAAAGAAATGTTGAAAATCCGAAAATCAATATCTTGTTTCTGCTTGCAAACCTTGTCGAAATGTAGTGGGTGTAAATTTCTGCACTTTACATTTTTGGGTGATGTTTTTCGCTGTGATTTTGCTCTATATATAATAGTATACAAACTGAAAGCAGAACTGACCTGCAGTTCTGCTCAGACTGTCGATAAACTCACAAGAATAACAATACTGTTTTAATATAAGTTAAAACAAACAAATCTAAAATTTAATCTTAACTAAAAAATCTCACAAAGTATCGAACTTTCTGAGATTTTAGTATTGTTTTGACCTTTTTTTGCCCTCTCGGAGTACCTTTGTACGCCTTCGGGACAAAGAAAAGGTCATCTTGTACATTTCTCGGCAGTCTGTCAGCTTGTCGAAAACTCCTTTTTCGACAAGCTGAGCAGAACTGACCTGCAGTTCTGCTCTTTTTCCCTGTTGAATTGTTATTTTTTGACCGTTTCTGTTCGCTCAGATTTAACCGACACAACCAGATACACTCCGTATGCCACGCTGATGAACACAATGAAGGCACACGAACCGATTCTCTGCCCCAAGGTCAGTGCAGCTTCATCTGAAAAAACGCTCAGCGAATTGAAAATGCCGTGAAAGCCGATACAAGCAATAAGGCTCTTCGACTTATGGAAAATCATCACCAGCATAAAACCTGTGGCTATTGCATACACAACCTGAAGAAGATTAGGTACAAGCTCAGCACCTGACCCGTTAATCAGATTTATAATATGTCCGATTCCGAAGGTTATGCTGGAAACTATAATTGCAGACCTTACTCCGTCTTTTGCCATAGCATTAAAAAGCAGACCACGGAAAATTACTTCCTCAAGAAAACCCACACAAAGCATAGTGAGAATATAGAGCACCGTTTCTTTTATGGATAAATTCATTGTGACACCGTACCACAGATTCACGGTAAGAAGTAATGCAAGCGGAATATAGAAAAGCATTTTTTTACAGGATACCACCGGCTTGCAAAATCCGTACTTTATCATAAGCCCGTTTTTCTTTATATATATAAATAGTATAATAGAAAGTGCAGCTGCAATGGGTAAGGTTACTGCTTTGCTGATTCCCACCTTATCCGAAAGAGCATCGCCCAGGGAAAGCAACACGCAGTATGCCACAATCCATATTATCGCAAAGGTCAGTTCACTTTTTTGATAAAGCTTTTTCATCAGATATGCTCCTTTTATTTACTTTAATGTCACAGATTTTTATCTATGTTTCCGTAAAGAACAATTTTATTATCTGTAAAATCAGCGACAACACCCTTGTATTTTCCCGTTTCAAAAACTTTCGCCTTCACACTGTTGAGATTTTTGAGCGGTGTTCTGCTGATGCCGCCCTGTCTGTTGGTGACCACTGCAAATTCGGGGCTGAGTGCCTTAACGAAATCAAGAGTTGTTGAGTTATCATAGCCGTGGTGACCTACCTTAAGGAGATTGATTTTACCAAGCTCCTTTGAAAGTCTGTCTTCATCACCGTCAAGATTGTTGATATCCGCCGCAAGAAAGGCACGCAAACCATTCTTTTCAATTAACAAACCAACTGCATTTTCGTTTTCACCAACAGGTTCGGTGTTCTCTGTTTCGGCGGTATTGCAGAACTTCATTGTAAAATTACCGAAGGAGAAAGGCTCTTCGCTTATGTCGTGAACAACGGTAACTCCCCTCTTTTCACAGGCCGAAATCATCTGATCGAAAACTTCCTGATTGTCCCAGACATCAATCTCATACTGTCTTATTTTGCTTGGATCATATTTTTTAATGTAAGCCGTTTTGACAGTAATATTTTCATCAAGTATTACTGTGTCAAGACCACCGATATGGTCAGAGTGGCTGTGTGTGCCAAGAATAAATTCAAGAACTGCCTTGTCGTTTTCATCTCCGGCAATTTTTCTCACAGCGTCAACGACATAATCCTCTGTGCCGGCATACGAGAGTTCAGGAAAACCTCTGGGATTATCGCTGTCCTCCGCTCCGTCAATAAGGGCAAACTTGCCTTCGCTTTCAATTAAAATTGCATCAGCGCCGCCTGTGTTAAGAAAATAAATTCTGTCACCGTGAACCGATAAATCAATTTCCTCTACAGTATATCCTCTTGCGGCAAGAACCATTTTTATGTTCGGCATAAAATGTGCCACTAATACCAATGCCGCTACCGTCAATGCCAACGCAACCACTATAATGATTTTTCTTTTTAATGTCATCTGAATCACCTCTATAAAATTGTCTGCATATTGACATTACTTCTCAAAGCAGCGAATCACATCTGAGCCTGCTCTTACAAAGGCTATAAACTCATCAATGCTTGCACTGATTTCATAAAATCCCTTTGTGTATGTTTTTCCGTCCTTCGTGAGAATCCACTCACCGTCGGGGATGTATACCGTTTTCACTGTCTGTCCCCTTTCAACAATCGGAACAAAAATAATATCATCACCGAACATATACTGACTGTCGAGAGTGTAGCACACTTCATCATCGGGATATTCAAAAAACATAGGACGCATTACGGGATAGCCTTTTTCACTTGCAGTATCCATCTGCTTACTGATATAAGGTCTGAGTTTTTCACGGATAAATACAAGATTTTTCAGAATCTCGAAATTCTTATCGCCGAAGCTCCAGAGTTCATTGGGGTCACCGCTTGGCTCTTTAAGTCCGGGGGTGGGCTCGAAATGACGGTTTCGTGAGCCGTGAAGTCGCATTACGGGACTGAACAGACCAAACTGGAACCAACGGACAATCAGTTCCTTGAAATAGTCACTTGTAATATCGGCACCGTAAAAACCGCCGATATCCGTATTCCACCAGGGAATGCCGCACATTGCCATATTGAGACCTGCCTTTACCTGATGGGCAAGACTTTCAAAGCTGGAACGAATATCACCTGACCACACAAGTGAAGCGAATTTCTGACTTCCCAGATATGCACAACGGGTGAGAGTTATAATGTCGTCTCTGCCCATACCCTTGAATCCGTCATAAGCCATTTTCGAATAGTAGTAAGGGTAAAGAAGCGCCACCATATCAGCTCTGCCCTTATGCCAGATAAGATTGTCGAAATGCTCGGGATGGATTTCGGGCTCTGCCTCGTCAAACCAGAGGGCGTCAACGCCGTTGTCGATATAATTCTCCTTTAATTTGCTCCATACATATTCTCTTGTTGCAGGATTGGTTACATCAATTTCACCCTGCCAGCCGTAAAAGTCGAACACTCTGTCAGGACCTCGGGCAGTACGCATAAGCATATTGTTGCTTCGCATATAATGGTAGTTTTCACTGCCGCCGTTGATGGTGGGCCACATTGATACAATGAGTTTCATATTCATACTGTGAAGCTCGTCGCTCATTTTCTTTACGTCGGGCCAGTATTTCGGATCAAATTTATAGTCACCCTGCTCTGTCCAATGGAAATAGTCAGCAATGATTGCAGAAACGGGAATTCCAAGCTCATTATATTTTCTTGCAACAGAAAGCAGCTCCTCCTGAGTTTCATAACGGAGTCTGCTCTGCCAGAAGCCTGTTGCCCAGTGGGGCATTTTCGGTGCATACCCTGTCAGATCAGCGAGGGTTGTGCAGGCTTCTTTGGGTGTACCTGCAATTACAACGAAGTCCATAAATCTGCAGCAGTCACAGCTCCATCGGGTGCGGTTATTGGAAAGCTCACAAAGACCCGTTGAGGGATTGTTCCATAAAAAGCCGTAGCCCAAGGAGGAATACACATAAGGAATTGTACATTTTGCATTCACGTTGCGTATATCAATTGACGAGCCTTTAAGGTCAAATTCATTGTCCCAGCTGTGTCCCAAGCCGAAAAAGTGTTCATTCTTGTTTGGCTCAAAGGTCACCCTTGCCGACCAGAGCCCGCTACCCTTATTATCAAAATGACGGTAATTGCTCTCGAAGGTAAGCTCAGGCTTTTCCTCTAAAATCTTTTTGCCGTCAGAAAAGAAGGTGAGCTTTCCGTCGTGGTCAAGCTTAACCTTTAAAGTGCCGCAAGTGAGGGTGACGTGATTATCAAACTCCTCAATTTTCACTTCTGTGCTCTGCGGCATAAGTGTATAGTTTTCGTCAATCACCTGACAGTCGGGAAAAGCTTCAAAGCGAATTGCATTTTTACCGCAGCCGCTTATACGGATGAGCTCTGTATATCGCATATACTGCAGTTCATTTTCTTTGATTATAAGGTTATTCATAATAACGCTCCTTGGGAATTTTTAAATCTGCTTCTGCGGTCATTATATCATACAATACAGATAAAAACAATAATGTGTACAGCATCGTTACCTTACAAAAAAATGGGTTCCCTTTCCGGAAACCCATTCTGAAGTTTTACTACTTATTCTTATTTATTAAACAGTCCTCTGATTGCATCGAAAATTGCGGTAAGCCATCTCATAAAAGATACAATGAGAGATGTTATCTTTTCGGGCTTACTCTGGGGATTTTCAATCTCATCTTCAGGTTCCCATTGGCTTATGTTACAGTTTTCTTCTGTCATAGCAGTAAAAGTGTTTTCTGCATAATTATATACGATAAACCGTGTATACGGGAAGTCGTCAACAGTAAGCTGTCTGTCAGCATCAATCGTTTTAAGAAGAAGATCTCTTTCCTCGGTTGAATAGAAGCCGTGGGAACAACCTTTGATGAACCATGTGTATTCAGGGAAAAGGCAGGTTGAAGCATCAATCTGCTTGTCAGGTGAAATGTAATCCTCATAACCGAGAGCAACTCTTTCTGCGATATAATCCTCGTCAAGAGTTCCGTAAACGTCTGAGGTTGTTGCACCGAAGGATGCTTTTCCTGCAGACACATACTGGTCACCGACAACACTGCCGTCCTTGAGTACGGGAAGCATCTGAACGCCGTACTTTGCAATAATGCACATATTAGTACCTGCGCCCTTGGCTACCTTAAGGATTTCCTCAGTATTAACTTTAATTGTGTCGTTATAGTATGTAATTTTTTCAATAAGTCCCGCATACTTTGTGCGCTTTTCGCTGCCCTTTTCACCGAATACATATGTAAGCGCAGTGTCAAAGTCTTCCGGTGCAACGAGAGCCCAGTAGCAAGGCATTGTAAGGAAGGTTGCAGTTGCAAGAGCAGAAATAATACCGTATTCGATTTCTGCATAAAGCTCCTTTCTTGCAACATCAGTAAGCTTATCGAGAACACCGGTATTTGCAAGAAGGTCAATAGTAGTGGTAATTACGGGGCTTACATCAAAGCTGTCTTCAAAGTAAGCTGTATCAGCAATAAATCTTACAATTGCATTTCCGTCAATACCGAAGTCACCGCTAATGATACCGCTGAGGAAATCAGAGCCGTTTGAGGTTGAAACGTCAATACCGAGACCCTTAAGACCTTTGAAGAAATCTGCATCGGCAGCTCCTGCTTCAAGATTGCTTATGCTGCCTATACCGTACTTATAAATATAAGCCATGGCAACATTTGAGCCAAGGCATCTGCAGTTAAGTGAAACCTTGTCGTGACCTGTTGCTTTTTTAACAGCTTCAATGTATTTATGAAGCTCATCTGCAAGCTCCATAGGATCAAGTCGCCAGTCATAATAGAAGGTGTATGCTTTTTCATCATACTGACCCTTGCCGTTGGTAATATTATGAGTCATGGTATGATTCATATAATTCTGCTCAGAGGGACCAATACCCGATACAGTACCCTCGGGAATATTACCGTTTTCGTCAAGCTTGATAGGTTCGAATATTTCGCCGATTTC
>JAZSGK010000023.1:0-46974 GCA_045532695.1 Acutalibacteraceae bacterium | reverse complement strand
GTCCATCAAGCTTGGTAAGCCCGTAAACAGCAAGCTTCACTGCGGTATCTGCGGTGAGCACGGCGGTGACCCCACATCAGTTGAATTCTGCCACAAGATTGGCCTCGACTATGTATCATGCTCACCCTTCCGTGTGCCCATCGCTCGTCTTGCAGCAGCTCAGGCAGCTATTGCAAATAAATAATTCATCTATAAATGAATTTGCCCCACCGAGTAAAATCGGTGGGGATTTTGTTTGTTAGGCAATAACCGCACCACAGGCTGCTATTGCCGATGGCAGGAAATAAGTTACACTCAATTCGCTAAATTCACTCTCACGATTGAGGATGCACAGGAATATGTCTATTCCATCTCCCCAACAAAGCGTGTAAGAGGCTGGCGAGATATTGAAGTAAAACTCTATATTTAAAACGAACTCCCTTTGTCAGAAATGACAGAGGGAGTTTTGCATGGACGGGTTATGGTTTTAACAAGAGTGGCATATATAATATAAGCATTGATTTTTTGTGCAGAAAGTGATAAAATAAATATCTAAACATTAGTTATTTAATTTGGAGGTTGTTTATGCCTAGTTGGAACGAAATATTTGATAGTGTGCAAACAAATAATGCACTTGAAAATCAAAAAAAATCTTTTTTTGAACAACTTGTTGAACATACAGGTCGAAATTGTATTGTTTATTTTTCGTGTTGGCAACAAAAGCCCGGAGTTCAGGCTCCTTTCAATATTGACGATGATGATAGAAATGGTTTTATGAATTCCTTATATGGTTTGGATAAAAGTAAAGGTTTAGATTTAATTTTACATACCCCTGGAGGAGATTCAGCTGCAACACAATCAATCGTAGATTATTTATATAGCTATTTCAATGGAGATATAAGAGTTATTGTTCCACACACTGCGATGTCTGCAGGAACTATGATTGCCTGTTCTGCCAAAGAAATCGTTATGGGTAAGCATTCTAACTTAGGTCCTATTGATCCTCAAATAAGTGGTATGCCAGCACATGAATTTGTAAACTTGCTCAAACAAGCAAAGGCAGATATTTCTAACGGAAAAAATATTACATATTGGCAAATAACATTAAATAAATATCCACCAACTTTATTTGGAATATGTAATAATGCCATTATTGTATCTAAAAAGAATGTAAAAAAATGGTTAATGAGAACAATGTTAAATGGGATCGATGAAGCTGAAGTTGATAAAACGGTCGAATATCTAGCTGATTATAATTTCCACTTACAGCATAATACACGCCTATCAATTGATGATCTTAAACAGAACACCTCATTGGTTATATCTGCTTTAGAGGAAGATCAAAAATTGCAAGAAGCTGTATTATCTTTATATCATTGTTATCAAATATCTGCTGCTTCTTCAAATTGTGCAAAAATAATAGAGAATCATAAATCAATAAAATTTATTAAAAATCATAAAATAAACTAGGGAGGTTTTAAAATGACTTCATTAAATATCAAAAATGATGAATGCACTTTAGAAGCTATAGATTTATTTAACATTATAGGCATAATGAATGATGAAAAATTAAGTATTGAAGAAATAGCAGCTCAATATAATGAAGCAATTCAAAGTTTTGAGAAGAAAAACATAGACGATTCTGTTTTTTATTACGCAAGATAAAAGGGATTTAATGTATAAGATTAAATATCTTTTTGTATTGCTTACAATTCCGCACATTCGACAAAACACAGACCTCCTTGTAAAATGGTATTACCAAATACAAGGAGGTCATTTTTATGTTTAATAAGAAACTAAACTGAAGCTCACGGACTTTGCAGTGCGCCATTCTGGCTGATATATAATTATATTTCCCGCGCCTACGGGCCTGCCATCGGATCGCTTATTGCAATTATATCTATTATTATTTCGATGATACGTTATCGAAAGAAGGCATAAAATTATCCCCACTGTTTTTACAGCGGGGAATTTGTTTACAGTGCGACTGAAATATTTCATTAATGTGCTTTTGACCCGGCGAATTTATTTAACACTGCTGAAATCAGACAGACAACGAATGATACTGTAGTGAAAATAAGAATGCAGATGAATACATCATTCCAGCCCTTCGTGTCTGCGATTCTTCCCAGAAATGAAGTCGCAAGAGTGCTTCCCACATAGCAGAAAGTGTTCAGAAGTCCGGCTGTGAATCCCGAATCGATTTTATCTCTGGAATAAAGAGGTACAATACTGGTTATCACATTGTTTACTGCCGACATAAGGCAGGCAATTGCACCGAAAAGGACAAGGGTGAGGGGAACTGATCTGAGATTGAGAGTCAGTATTATAAGTACGGTGAAAACTATTGTGATGAAATAGAAAATCCCGTTAAGAGCATTTTCGTCTTTTTGCTTTTTATGAAGTGCATTTACAATGGTTGTACCGAAAATTGACAGCACGGGAAGAATAAGGGTAACGATAATTGAAAGAGATGAGGATACGCCGAACTCTTCTTTGAGTATCGAAGGCACCCAGGTAGTAATACCGTCTTTTATGAAGCCGTTGGTTATTGCTGATATGAGTATAACGGCAACGCTTATTATAAATACAGGGGTGAAGGATAGTTTGCCTCTTGTCTTTACTTCTTCAGCTTCTTTTTCTTTCTTTGCTTTTCTGAGAGTACTCATGCCGATGAACCACAATACCGCTACAGCTCCGACCAGTACCGATGCAACATAAAAAATCGTTGTCCAACCGAGTCCCAGATATGAGAAAAGTGCAGCCAGTCCGTAAGATGCAAATGTACCTGATGCAACTGTTGTGCTCATAACCACAACGGCTTTTGACAGCTTGCTGTCTGCAAGATTATCCGATAAGGTCTTGATAAGCGACGACCAGAGAACAGATTGAAAAACACCGTTGAAAAACCACAGGTATTTCATTGTATCTATTCCCTGACACAAGGTCATTGTGAAGTTGATAACACAGGAGGCTGCCAGAGCTATTGCGACTGAATACCTGGTGTTATATTTTTTTGAAAGCAGACCGTTTACAAGTTGGCCTGCACCGTAAGCAAAGAAGAAAAATGAGCTTACACTGCCGGCTGCTTCCTTGCTTATATCGAGCTGAGAAAGAATTTCCACCATTGAGGCGTTATAGTTCAGCCTTCCGACATAAGCGACAGTATACGCCGCCCAGCACAGAAAGATAAGAAAATTAGCTTTTTTGTTACTCAGGGAATTCATCATCTCACTCACCTGCACCGATAGTTAACTCTCTGTCAATTTTACCTGTGAAAAGGTTGCTTTCTGTCTGGAGCTTGCTTTTGTCCGGATTTTCAAATATGATTCCGTAGTTCGGAATATCTGCAGCTTCGGCTGAAATGAAACAGTTGTTTTTTATTTCAACATCATAAACCATTGGTCTGAAGATTATATATCCTCTGCTGTTGCCGTAACGACCTGATGTACCGTCAAAAATATTGTTTTCGATTAAAATGTTATGATGCTCACAGTCACCGTGATGACCGATAGCCGGGAAGCCTGCACATTTGAAAATGTTGTTTGTGATTACAATGTTACGGCAGACAGTATCGTCCTTGCAGAAATCTATAAGTGTGCCGTCACAGTTATATACAGGACCGTAGGATCCGTCACGGGCAAGGTCAAGCTGTATCTGCTCATTAAGGAGATTTTCAGGTACAACAGTATATGTAGGGCCGTCAAAAATACAGTTATGTATTATAGCATTTTCAGTTGAATTAATCTCAATCATATGCCACATTGAGCAGTGGCGGAAACGACAAGACTCTATTTTGATATTACGGCAGTGTACCGTATTGACAAGAGTTGATTTTTCAGTTATATCTGCATTGCCGTCAAAGATACCGCCTGTGATAATGACGTCATGAGTGCCCCCATAGCCACTCCACTCAGGCTCAGAATAGGAAGCTAACAGATATCTTGTTATGGGCTTGCTTTCCTTGCTTCTTAAAATAACGGCATTGTCAGAGAGCTTGAAAATCTGATTTGAATAGAAAATCAGTGATGCGGAAACAAGATAGGTACCGTCGGGAAAATACACCGTACCTCCGTCTTTTACTTTATCTATACACTCTTGCAGAGCTTTCGTATCATCGTGGATACCGTCTGCAAAAACATTTTTGTTATCAGTAACCTTTATAAAATTCATACTCTATACCTCACACAAGCTCAGATTTATGATGCTCTTTTGATATTCTCGGTGCTGCACCTGTAAGATGTGAAATGTCACGGTATATGCCTTCGTAGTCCTTGAACAGTCCAAGGGGAAGCTGTGCAGTCCAGCCATTTTCATTGAAGTCGGGCAGATCGATGCCCATAGCATAAAGAATAATAGCTGCAAGGTCACGGATATTCATTTCCTTGATTTCGCCGCTGATTACATCTTTGCCTATTGCGGCGAAGGTCACATATTTTTCTTCATCTGTCCAGCCGCCGTGAGTGCCCTTGCCGTCACCGTTGTTGGTACCGCCGTGGTCTGCGATAACCATAAAGAGAGTATCTTCGAGGATAGCGGCATCTTTAATAGCAGAGTATACATCTCCGATAAGAGCGTCAACTTTATTTATAGCGTTCAGATGTTCCTGTGTGCCGTAGCCGTTGCCGTGACCTGCACCGTCAACGCTGTCAAAATGAACGAAGAAAAAATCGGGTTTCTTTTCTTTGATATAGTCACATATAAGAGGTGTCAGTTCTTTGTCTTTTGCTGTTTGCTTGTTAACGCCGATAGCTTTTTCAACAATGCCTTTGTTGATAGGGTTCCAGTCGCAGTAGGAGCCGAGCTCTGCTTCAGGATAAGCTTTTCTTATACGGCGGAAGACAGTGGGATTTTTTGAGAAAAGGGGATAGGGTAAAACCGAAACCTTGTTATTAGTCAGCTTATGTATTTCGGGACCTACACCTATAAGCATTGAACCCCAGCACTCCGCACTTATTGTCGGCTTTGAAGAAAGCGCTCCGTATGTTACCGCGCCGTCTTTGAATATTTTATCGAAAAAAGGAGTGTCCGCATCCTTGAACCAGGCACCGGCACCGTCAACACCGATGACAATTATATGAGAATACTTCCTGAACATTTATATTCCTCACTTTCTGCTGAAAACAGAAAGCCTCCCTGCAAACGCAAGGAGGCTTCGCTTTTTATTTTAGTTCCGGTCCTTGTAGTTATTCACCAAGAGCTTCTTTAGCCTGGCTGAGACTTTCGTTTTCCTTGTGGCGTTCTTCTCTGATTGCTTCAAGATCACGGTACATCTGCTCTTTCTTTTCACCTTCAATATCATAGAAGAATTTAAGAATAAGAGCCTTTAGGATATTCGCAAGGGTGTAGCCGAAGATAAGGAATGCGAGAATCTTAAGACAGGTGTCAAGATATGTAGGCTGAGCCTGCATTGTTTTAACAAGGTCGCCTTCAACTGAAGACATATAACCTGCCCAGGCAATCATATAGGGGATTGCAAGTTCCTTGAGATAGTTGCAGCCTGAGTTTATCCAACCGGGAATGATACCCTGAACAGCTTCCATTCTTTCACCGGTCTGCCATTCAAGATAGTCATAGAATTCAACGTCGAAGTGGGATTTTGAAAGCTCCTGAATACCGATACCGATACCGAAAACGAAATAGAATACATAGAAGAATATACTGTTCCAGCCTTCAAAGAATCTGATGCCCATTTTTGCTTCAACAAAGCAGATGCCGAAAAGTACACAAGCTGCAACCGGTGAATAGATACCGCAGAATTTAAGCAGCTTTGTGGGTTCGTGCTTCTTGGAAAGCTTTGTGCAGATAAGGTTACCTACAACAGTACCCACAGCGGTAGGAAGTGTAAGAAGAAGGTTCTTTGATGAGCCGACTGTGATTGCAGCAAGATAGGTTGACATTTTACCGAGCATAGCAAAGTTATTAACCCACTGCATATACTGGAATGCACGGTAGTTTCTGTATTTGAAGAGATTAAGAAGTGCCTTTGAAACCTTGACTTTTTCTTTTTTGGGAAGCTCGATTCTTTCTTTACAGAAGAGAGCGCACATAAGGTTACCGAAAGCAGTGATTGAAGCAGCAACAAGAGCAAGTGTCATATACATCTTATTCTTATCGTCGCTGAAGATACCGTAAACGAAGGTTGCAATATATGCTCCGCCGTAACCGATATAATAAGATAACTGCCAGATAGTTGCAACGGTTTTCTTTTCCTTGGGGTTGGGTGAAATAACCTGAACGATATTCTGGCCTGCGTTGTTGAATGCGTTGAATATGGTCTGACAGCAAGCTATGCCGTAACGGAAAAGAGTCATCTGCTGAACAGTCCATCCCTGAGGAACATAGAAGTATAAAGCAGTAAGAGCAAATATGGGAATAAGACAAATGATATACCAATGACGGTATCTGCCCCAACGGGTTCTTGTTTTCTGGATAATAATGCCTGAAACAGCACCCATTGCTATACCTAAGATTGTTGTAATTGTAGTCTGAACAGCAAGAATGCTTGCAATTCCCTCTGAATCGACACCGGCAGGACCGAAGTAAAGCTCGTGAAGGAAAGCAGCTGCAAGAGTACCTGTAAGAGTAGTGCCGAACATACCGCCTATTCTTGAAAGCATAACACAGAAATATTCGAATTTCGATATGTATTTGACTTCGCCGTGAGAGAGTCCGCCCTGGGGTATTTCGGCAGGTGAAGTTGTTTTTTTCTTAAACATCATATCATCTCCAATAAATATTTGTTTAATTTTAACATTTTTATTTTTCTTTTTCAAGCGATTTGGTAAAATAACACAACGAATTTGTAAATTTTTGTTGTTTGATACCGGCTGTTATGATATAATTATCAGGACAGATTGGAGGATAAAGCCATGATTTATAATTTTTATCATATCACTGACGTACATTATTACAGCAAAAGGAACTTTAAGTGCGACTGGCGCACATTTCCTCAGCCGAGCACACAGATATGTATCCTGAAAAGCGAAGAAGCACTTAAAAAGGCTTTGGAAATTGTTGAAAACGATCCGGAAACAAGCACGGCTATTATTACAGGCGACCTTACAAATCACGGTGAAGCATACAGCCATGAGGAGGTAAGAGATATCCTGCAGGAATTTACGGAAAAAGGCGGCAGACCCTTTGCTTATCCGGATATTCATGACTATCCGCCCTTTTATATTTACAGTTTCAATGAAAAGGGTGAGAAGGTCCCTGCAGAGCACCTGCCCGAAGACGAAGTAAAAAGGATATACTATCCCTTCGGCAGAGACAAGGCCTTCGACGTATACGGAGGTGACGATACTACATTTATTGCCGAAATCCTTCCGGGACTTTACTATATTGCTATGGGATATGACTCTACAGATGAGGGACCTGTTTTCTCAGATGAGCTGATGGCGTGGGTAAAGGCACATACTGAAAAAGCAAAAGAAAAGGGTGCAACCGTTATCTGCAGTACTCACCGCCCTATAGTTACTCCTTCACCCGCTTACAAAATAATGGGCAAGGGACACACCTTTGCAGACGGTGAAAAGAGAATTAAAGAGCTTGCTGATATGGGAGTACGACTTTTCTTCAGCGGTCACACACATATTCAGTATATGGGAGAATTTGTAAGCTATAATGGCAATAAAATCTACAGTGTGCAGACCTCATCGCTTTCAGGCTTCCCGCCCAAAATGAGAAAGATTACAATTGATACCGAAAAAGGCACTGCGGATATACGCACAATAGATATCGACCTCCCTGATCTGGGTGCCTCCTTCACCGAATATGCAAGAAACGGCTTTCTCGGTATCATTGAGAAAATACCGTACAATATGGAACACGATGTTGAAGCTTTTGCCAATACAGAAGGCGGCATTTCTATGCCGAAGGATCTGATTCTTAAGCATCCTAAAGTTGTTATGTATCTTGGCAGAAAGCTCAACGGCCTCACCTACAGTAAGGTTGCAAAGTTTTCAAAGAAATATCATAACCTTAAAGAAAATGACTTTGCGGATAAAAAAGACAGAAAATTTGTTGACCTGATTATGGAGCTTGTCGCTAACCTTTACCGCGGTAACGCACCTTATTCACCCGAAACCGTAGAATACAAAATTACAATGGGCAGTTTCAGAAAAATAGAAAAGCTTCTTTCGGTTTTCGGTGTGGAAGCAAGCAAATTCCTCGGTGGATATACTTTGCCTGATGTTATCGGACCGCTGCTTTATAATGCAGGACTTGATGATGATAACGTAACAGTGCCGCTGAATTGAAAAAGCGTAGAAAATTTATTTCTGTATACTTAAGTAAAAGGAGACAATATGATAGCATTTATTGAAAGAGTAATTGCATTTTTTACTGCATGTATCACTTTTCTGGCGGGAATTCTTGGTATCGGCGGAGAAAACATCGGCAACAGGGCTGAAAACTTCAGAGTTACGGCATATGTGTGAGGTGACTATGTTCAGTCGGCGGAAAGTCTTTATGCCGAAGACTTTGATATAGTTACCGATGTAATTCTTTTTGAGTGTGCGTCTTTTGATAACGAAAGCGAGGTAAACCTTGAAAAGAATAAGCTTTAAACAGCTCTTAAAAATATCCGCAGTGCTGTAGGCAACAAATGACAGAATCCCTCTCCGGTAAGTGTTGAACAGACACGCACCTCGTTCGTCAGACACAGCAAAAAATTTCTTTTTTCAGCGTACCTGTAAAAGGTGCGCTGTTTTTATATAAAACCGTTATATTTCTCAACCGGCATTAATAATCTTTAATAATGTGATATAATAGCCTAAAATGTAAAAAAAGAGAGGATCAAAAATGAAAACGGAAAAAATCTTTTCAAAGCCTTTGTGCATAGGCTTTTTAATTTGCGCCTTTGTCTACGGACTTGCACTGCCATTCTTCTGGGGTAATAATCCTGCATCAGAGCTTGGCACACTGTCTCTTCTTTGCGAGGACAGAAAGCTCTATTTCTGGGCCTGGGGCATTCTTACCTCCGGCGGCATCTTTATTAATTCACAGTATATGTATAACAAGTTCGGCTTCAGAGGAAAGCTCTATGACATTCTCGGAATTCTCGGTGTTGTGGGTATGGCTGTAGTTGCTCTGACTCTCGGACACAGCATCGACTCATGGAATCCCAAGCGTATTGCTCACTGGGTAGCAACAGGTTTTTTTATTGCATTTACTGTTGCATCTATTGCTCTGTATTTTATCATAAACCGCAAAAAGCATAAGAGCTTCGGTATTCTTACCGTTTGTGTATTTGCAATTTTAGGCACATTCTTAGTTATATTTGCCACTGTAGGCAAGAGCGCACTGATGGAAATGATACCTCTTGCACTTATCGAAATTTTCTTGTTTGTTGTGAATTTTACCCCGGTAGTAAAAGCGGAAAATAAGACGGAGAGTACAGTTGCCTGAGACATAGGAAAGATTTTTAATTGACAAATCAGCTTCGTAATGATAAAATATCACCGACAAAAAGAAAAGGAGCATATAGTTATGAAAAAGATATTTATTCCCGTTGCTGTTGTTGTTATTATCTTAGCGATTATAGCTGTTATCCTCAGCAGGACCTCGCCGACAAATCCCGGCTATCATGTACATGAAGACGGCTCCACTCACTATGATGAGGTTGTAACAGACTATCATACTCATGCAGACGGTGAAACTCACTACGGTGAGCACTGATATTGACGCAGATGATTTAAGCAGTCGCTTATGCGGCTGCTTGATTTATTATTGATATTGATTATAATATATGCTATACTACTTTAAATGAAAAAATCAAAGGAGAGAAAAATGAATAATTCGGCAAAGAAACAGATGGAAGATACTCTCGCAACCCTTAAGCAGGTTGATGACAACATCTGGACTATGGAATATAAAAGCTCTTACGGACTTGACGCCCTTCTCGAAAAGGGCTGCGGCACCATTATGGATGCAGTCAGATTTTTACAGAAAGAAGTTAAAATGCCTGCCCTTACAGTCAATCCCAACCACGACGGCTTTGCCTGCTCGACATTTAATGCCAAAACACCTGAGGGAAACTATATTTTCGGCAGAAACTTTGACTATAAAGAAGCTCCCTGTCTTGTACTCTGGAGTAAACCCGAAAAGGGATACCGCAGTATGAGTGTGGTTGATACTACCTTCTTCCTTCACGGTACAAAGTATATGCCTCTCAAGAATGCCAAGAAGCCTCTTCGTGTTATGGGTGCTCCTTATACCTCAATGGACGGTATAAATGAAAAGGGTCTTGCCTGCGGTATACTCGAGATAAAGTCGAAGGCCACAAAGCAGAATACCGGCAAAAAGCCGATTATTACTACTGTTGCTCTCCGTGCTGTGCTTGATAAGTGTGCAACTGTTGATGAGGCCATTGATCTTTTTGGTTCCTACGATATGCATGACTCTCTCTTTATCAACTACCACTATCAGTTAGCTGATGCTGAAGGTAACAGCGCAATAATTGAATATGTGGATAATAAAATGAATGTTATCCGTCAGAAAAAAGAGGAAGACAATCTTATGCTTACAAACTTCTTCCTTACACCCGGCGGAGACAATCATGACGGCAGAGGCTATGACAGATATGAAAAAATCGAAAAAACACTTGCTGAAACCGGCGGTATAATTACAGAAGACGCTGCAATGAAGCTTCTTTCCGAGGTGACACTCAACTATCAGCACAAGACCCTGAAGCATCAGGTTATCACTCTCTGGAGCAGCGTTTATAACTGCAATGAAAAGACTATGCTTATGTGTGCAGGTATGGACTACAGCAAAAAATACAGCTTCAGTCTTGATAAGCCCGGTGAGGTAGTGCCGGTATAAAGCCACTGATGACAGGAAGGTTACTCTATGAATAAACAGACAAACATAAAAAAACTAACATTGTCGGCGGTGTTTTTAGCTCTTGCATATGTTCTTCCTTTTCTTACAGGACAGATACAGCAGATAGGAGCAATGCTTGCACCGATGCATATACCGATACTTCTTTGCGGCTTTGTATGCGGCTCACCGTGGGGAGCAGTTGCAGGCTTCATTGCGCCGCTTCTCCGTGCGGTTACTGTGGGAATGCCTCCGCTGTTTCCTAAGGGGATAGCAATGGCTTTTGAGCTTGCAACCTACGGCTTTGTGTCGGGCCTTATGTACCGTATATTCCCTAAAAAAAGAGGATACATATATCCCGCACTTCTCATAGCTATGATATCGGGACGTCTTGTATGGGGTGCGGTGAGATTTATATGCACAGGACTTGATGCATCTGCATTCGGAATGGCTGCTTTCTGGGCAGGCGGTGTTACAAATGCGATACCCGGCATAATATTACAGATAGTTTTAGTACCGCTTCTTGTAGCACTGATAAATAAATCGAATTTCAATGATAAATAAAATCTGCCTCGGCTTTAAACCGAGGCAGTAATTTTTATACCGTGATTTAATTAAAACATTTCTTTAGCTTCTCCGAAGCTGATTTCTCCTCTGAGAAGCATGCCAATAACCTTAAAGAGCATTGTAAACCATCTTATGATTGAAATTGAAATAGTTTCTTTGGTAGGCTCGTCAACTGCACTCTGAATCCAATCAAACTCCGCACTGTTATCTTCTGTCATTGTTGAAAGCGTGTTGGTTTCGGTGTCGTATACAAGGAACTGATCAGCCATTCCCGGTGTGTTTACAGTGACATTGGTTCCGTTGAGGAAGGCTTTCAGGATATGTTTTGTTTCTGAGAATATATTGTGATGCGCATTTTTGCAGATCCAGGTTGTTTCGGGGGAATAGGCCGTTGAAAGGTCTACCTGTTTGTCCGGAGAAATGTATTTACCTTTACCTTCTTTGACTCGCTGCGAAATATAGTCTTCGGAAAGAGTGTGTCCGATAGTGGCACAGGTAGCACCAAGTGCTGCGTGCTTAAGACTTACAAGAGAATCGCTGAGAAGATCCGCATCTACAGTGAAAGGAGCATTCAGAAAGCCGTATTTGCCGAAGAAACCGATATGGATACCGTTAGCTTTGGCGTTATCATAAAAACCGATGAGATTTTTTGAAACATGGCTTCTGTAATACTGAATCTTGTTTATGAGTCCGGCGTATTTTATGCGAAGCTCCGAACCTTCTTCGCCGAAGATAAGATTGAGAGCATCCTCCATATCTTCTTCGGCAACACATGTCCAATGGTTAACCTGTGTTGCAATACCCGTTGCATGGCACAGTGCAGGAACAAGCGCTTTGTAGAGCTTTTCATAAAGATTTTCAACACCGTCAAGTACCCCGTCGGTTGCTCCTACCTGATTGAAGAAAGACATGGATTTAATCACGATTTCATAAAGAAGATCTCCAAATGCAAATCCGATGCCTAGATTGTATCTGCCGCAGTAATCAAGCTGACCTGCATATCTTTCAATAAGCGCTGCATCAAATTCAACCTGACCGCTGAAAGCTTTGCTGATTACAGTTGTTTCATTGGAAAGAACATCGCTGTACATTACATTCTTTACCTGTTTGAGATGACCGTATTTTTCAAGATAGGCGTTTAGTAAGCTGCCACCGAAGCATCTTGCGTAGATACTCACCTGTTTCTGTCCGGTTGCATGAAGAACATTCTGTACATACTCATGAAGTCTGTCAACATGATCATATGGAGAAAGTCTCCAGTCATAGCAGAAGTTATAGTCCTGTCCTGCGTTGTAGGCCCAAATGCTCTTTGAGTTGGCTTCGGAATTTGCAAGAGCCTCGGGAGAGACACCTGTACCTTTTTGGGGATTTCCGTTTTCGTCGAGACCGGAATCAGGGAATAAAGGAGAAAGCTCATCATAAATGGCTTTGCCGTAGTTGTCCCATTTGTCAAAAAGCATACCTTCGGTTATGAAGGGAATAAGAATATTTACAGCTGTTTCAACGATAACATCCTTAGTTAATTCACCTTCGTTATTGTCGTCGGCGAAAAGGTCTTCAAGAGTTGCGTTAAGCTTTGTTCCGTCAGGATAATAAAGTTTTTCACCGTTACCGCGGATATAAATAATTGGAGTGCGCTCGTTTGCTGCAAACACTGAAGATGAGGGTGCAATAACAGTAAAGAGCATAACGAGAGTAAGAACTAATGAAATGATCTTCTTCAAAGAAATTACCACCTTTTATATTTTTTAATATTTTAACATTTATTAAATGTAATGTCAACAAACGATTTATGTAAGACTATAATTGCAACAAAAATGAGGAAACTGTTTCAGCTCCCTCAGGTATTATGTTTATTATATTTTTTTTGGAGAATTTTAAGTAATATAACAGCAGCAATTACACTTGTAATAAAAGCATAGGTTATATCAATACAGGTATCCGCAACGGCCCATTGATATTCGTTTTGTGCGCCGAGACCGAATATCTTCACAAATACGGATTCCGGATCAAGGCGACAGTTATAGCCCTGATTGGTTGAGCCGGGCCAATAGTAGTCGACAAAGAATTCGAATATTTCCCAGACAACTATAGCAACATTTGAAAATCCGAAGGCTGTGAAAGATCTCAGCATAGGCGAAATTCTGTCGCCTTCTTTCATAAACATTTTCACAAGTTCGTTGCCTATGAATACAAACAGAGCACCGGTGAGAAGATGCATAAGCTTATCCCAGTCGCGTACCTTTCCGATTGCACCTATGGCGTGTCCGCAGAAGGATGCGAAAAAGACAAGTACGTTGAGATATGTCTGCACACGGTAGGGGAGTCTGCAGATTATGCGCTTTGGCACGAGGATAAGCCTTATGAGGGTAACGGCAAAGCTTGTAAAGAGATTCAGCACAAGATTCAGCACTGTGGGACTGTATGCCGGACCCAGCTCTTTATATTTATAGATAATGCCGCATACCATCAGAATACGGAGTATCCACCAGGTGGCATATTCGAATTTAGTCACATCGTTTTTAAGGTGTGTTATTTCTGATCGGATAAAGTTTCTCATCTTGTTCATAGTCCTGAGCTCCTCTTTATATATCGTTCAGTATCTTAGCACAAAACAACTATAAAATAAATAATAGTTAAAACATTGAAAGAATTTTCGGGATATAGCACAGTTGTCCGGGGTGTATTTTGTCGAAAGTAGCCAATAAAAATTACAAAAGATTTATGCAAGAAAATTAATATATTCTATTGACAAATCTGCTTCTATGCTTTAAAATGGTAGCAAGTTAATACTTAAACCGATGAGCAAGAGTAGTATCCTGTCGCTGAAGTTTACAGAGAGTCGCAGAAGGTGGAAAGCGATAGCGGATTGATAGGTGAATGGACTTGTGAGGGCGGCCCGAAACAGTCAAGTAGGCGCCGACGGAAACTCTAACCGTTATGATGAGAGCGCATGTTGGTGCGTGATAACCATTAAGGTGGCTTGCAGTTTATCCTGTTCCTTTCTGGAGCAGGTTTTTATTGTTTTACGACAAGTTTCCTGAACGCAAAGCGTGAAAGGTTCTTATTTTTTCAGAAAGAAGTGTTATTTATGTATTACTCGGGTTTCCGATGGCGAAGCGTAAATTGAATAGCGTTATATTATCATTTCATTATATAAAGGAGACTGTAGCATTATGAATAAGTATAGAGATTTTGAAAACTATCTGAAGGAATACCCCACAAAAGACGGCTATTTCGGTGAATTCGGCGGAGCATTTTTACCTCCCGAATTGGAGCCTGCATTCAAAGAGGCAGACGATGCATATGAAGCAATCTGCCATTCGGCTCAATTTATCAATGAGCTTCGCAGGATAAGAAAAGAATTCCAGGGCAGACCTACTCCTGTATATCACTGCGAAAGACTTTCAAAGCTTTTCGGCAGCTGTCAGATTTATCTCAAGAGAGAGGACCTTAACCACACAGGTGCCCACAAGCTCAATCACTGTATGGGAGAAGGCTTGCTTGCAAAATATATGGGCAAGACAAAGCTTATTGCTGAAACAGGCGCGGGTCAGCACGGTGTTGCAATTGCAACTGCGGCCGCCTATTTCGGTATGGAATGTGACGTTTATATGGGTGAGGTTGATATTGCAAAGCAGCACCCCAATGTTATCCGTATGAAAATGCTCGGCGCAAATGTTATCCCCGTAACCCACGGTCTCAAGACTCTCAAGGAGGCTGTTGACGCTGCTTTTGATGCATATCTTAAAGAGTACGACCATGCTATTTACTGTATCGGCTCTGCTCTCGGCCCTCATCCCTTCCCGAAGATGGTAAGAGACTTCCAGACTGTTATCGGCTATGAAGCAAGAGATCAGTTCCTCGAGATGACAGGTATTATGCCCGATGCAGTCTGTGCATGCGTAGGCGGCGGCTCAAACTCAATCGGTATGTTCACACCTTTCCTTGCGGATCCCGTTGAAATTTACGGTATTGAGCCTCTGGGCAGGGGCCATAAGATCGGCGATCACGCTGCTACTATGGCATACGGTACAAAGGGTAAGCTTCACGGCTTCGAAAGCTACCTGCTTCAGGATGAAAAGGGTGAGCCACTTCCCGTTTACTCTGTTGCAAGCGGTCTTGACTATCCCGGTGTAGGTCCCGAGCACGCATTCCTTCGTGACAGCGGCAGAGTACACTATGAGACAGTAAGTGATGAAGAAGCTATGGAAGCATTCTTTCTTCTTTCAAGATATGAGGGCATCATTCCCGCTATCGAAAGCTCACATGCTGTTGCTTATGCAATAAGATATGCCAAGGAACATCCCACAGGATCTATTCTTGTTTCTCTTTCCGGCAGAGGCGATAAGGATATCGACTATGTTTATGAAAACTACGGCTGCGGTGAGCAGTTTAAGCTCGATTATAAATTAGATTAAAATGCAAGAATTTTCAACATTTTGCACAGCTTTTCCTCAAAGTTTTTAACACAGGAAGGGCTGTGTGTTCTTTTTGTGAAGACCTTATTTACAGTTTGTTTTTATCTTTTAAAATTTTCTTTGATTTGCCGGTTTTGTTTATTAATAATAAAATTAATCTATTGACTTATGATGGATAAAATGGTATATTTTATCTGTCTCTAAATTTGAAGAATTTATAAACGGAGGTAAGAAAAATGAATTTCAAAAAGACTTTATCACTTGTTCTTGCAGTGCTTATGGTTATTACTGTAGTACCCTTCAGTGGTTTGGCAAGTGATGCAACTTGTGAACACGAGTATGTATATAGCTATTACAAAAACGATAAGCATATACGTGAATGCTCAAAATGTACTGATGTAATGGAATTTGAAAATTGTTCAGGCGGTGAAGCTACTTGCGGACAGCAGGCTGTTTGCGATTTTTGCAAAACAGGTTATGGCGAAACACCTGCCCACAAATTCACTGAAGAAGCTGCAGAAGATAAGTATATAGCTACAGAAGGCGACTGCCAGACAGAAAAGACATATTATAAGAGCTGTGCGGTCTGCGGAGCTTCTTCAAAGGACACAGAATTTGAAGCAACATTCGAAGGCACAGAAAAAGGCGACCATGTATGGAGCGAAGGCACATCTAAAGATGATGCTACCTGCACAGAAGACGGCACAAAGGTTGTTGAATGTACAGTTGACGGCTGCGACGAAGAAACAACTGTAGTTGACGAAGGCTCAGCAAAGGGCCACAGCTTCACAGAAGAAATCAAGGATAAGGCTCATGTTGCTCAGGAAGGCACATGTACAAAGAAGATGAAGTACTACTATGACTGTGCATACTGTAATGCAAATGCCAAGGACGAAGAAAACGCTTCCGAGTATGTATATGAAGGCGATACACTTCCTCATATGTTTGTTGAGCATGCTAATCTCATCACTCCTAAAGAGCCTGGAAAAGATGACCTTAAAACAGAGAGAACCTGTACAACACTTGCAGTATTCTATAAGGTTTGTTATGAATGTGAAACTTCAGCTAAGGGTATTGACGAAGATGAGACTTATGAATTCGGCAACTTTGCAGATCATGAGTATATCAATTTTGTAGATCAAAAAGATTTAGAAAAGCATCGCCTTATTCCTGTAAGTTGCAGCACAGCGGCACTTTATTCAAAGAGCTGCAAAATGTGCGGTAACGATGCTGTTGTAATTCCAAATGGTGATTTTATGAATTCTAGTCTTCACATTTATATCGTAGGTGAAATGTCGGAAGAGGATATTAATGCTGGCATTGTTGCAAATGCATTTAGATATGGAAATCCCCGTGGACATTCA
The DNA here is from genome assembly GCA_045532695.1 of Acutalibacteraceae bacterium. Classification (GTDB taxonomy): domain Bacteria; phylum Bacillota; class Clostridia; order Oscillospirales; family Acutalibacteraceae; genus UBA6857. The sequence continues at coordinate 29,819 of JAZSGK010000023.1, read as the reverse complement.
CCCAAGGTAACAAAAGAAGCTAAGGAAGCAACATGTACAGCAGACGGTTGGACCGATGAAATTAGTTGTGCATATGATGATTGTAAAAACGCAGAGGGTAGCAGAACTATCTTAACCGAATCACAGAAGATTGACAAGCTCGGTCATGACTGTGATCTTAACAATCCTATCGAAAAATATAAGGCTCCTACATGTAAGCAGTACGGTACAATAGGTAAGGTTGAATGTTCACGTTGTAAGGCAACATTTGCTATCAACGAAAAGAATGAGCTTATGTCAATCGATAACCTTAACACATTCATCTTCTCTCTTGAACCTCTCGGTCATGCAGACGATGACGGTGATATGATCTGTGACAGATGTACTGCAATCTTAGAGGCAGAGGACCTTTGCACATGTATCGCTTGTAACGGTACAGGTATTATGTATTTCATCGGCGTTATCCTTAAGTGGATATGGAGCCTTATGGGTACAAATCAGTACTGCGAATGCGGTGCAGCACACTATTAATTCTCAGATATTATAATAAAAGCTACTGCCTGGTGCAGTAGCTTTTTTCTTGTTTACAGATTGAAAGGGCGTCAGGGAGACTGTGTAAGTATATCCTCGTCTATATTTTCAACAAAGATTTTCTGCGCAGCGTGATTATAGTGAATAAAGTCCTTGGTATATTCCGTTTTAAGCGCATAGGGGTCATTTTCGTCACAGAGGAAATCGGCGGTTATAATACCGTCGGCATTGCAGGTGTCCATCCAGGTGTTCACATCGTCACATACACTCTGAGATTCCATTGACCAATCGAATTCTCTGATGCCGAAAATCAGCTCGCCGAAGCCTTTGAACGGAGTGAATTTTGACAGATATATTTTCAGGCCGCTTTTATGAGATTTGTCAATAACCTTCTGCAGACCATCGATGATATCCTGTGCTGTTGTCATATCAGTATATGCTCTTGTAGTAAGTGCACGGGGATGGAGGAGGTCGTTGACGCCTTCTTTGAGTATAATCTTTTTTATTCCGGGGCAGGCGAGTATATCCTTATCAAAGCGGTTGAGAAGGCTTTCTCCGTAAAGATTTCCTATTACGCCCTTACCGTCATCGAGAACCCGGTTTCCGTTAAGTGCCTGCTGAAGCACAGCCACATTGTGTATGCCCATTTTCTGAAGTCTCTCGGCAAGGTAATAAGGCTTCTCATTTGTCATAGTGGAGTCGCCTGCAACTACAATAGCATAGCAGTCTTCGTCAGCCAGCACATCTACACGGGTAAGGAACGGTAAAGTCTGGAAAACAGCTATATCGGTTTTAAGAATCAGGTGGAACCATGGACAGAAATTTTTCTTGTGTGTGCGGTTACCGGGGCTGAGATAAGTGTCGCTTCCGTAAAGCCCCTTTGTACGCATAACAGCATGCTTTACATAAAAGCTTACGGCTATTTTTTTGAGAGCGTCCACTTTGAAATCAACGGTGTCGGACAGTATCTCTTCACCGGGAGCGAGTGTAACCTCTTTTTTGCCGCCGAAGGTAACGGAAATAGGTTCATCAGTATCAGCCTTGCCCTTTACAAAATTGGCGACAGTGGTTTCGCTTATGCAAAGAGGCTTATGATTATATCTGTTTGAAATATTCAGACGTATACTGTTGCCGCCGAGGGTGGGGCGTATGACTGTACGTGCGGTGGAATAGAGAAGTCCGTTGTTGAGATGGATAAAAGGAGGAATATGTATGCCGGCTTTAGCAGCACTGGTGCTCCATGTACCAACCCATTTTTTATTTGATTTGTGTTCAGACATTGAAAATCACCTCTTACTGTTTCTATAATTGATTTTATAACAACAATAGAATATTGTCAATTGAAATAACAAATTTGCGGAGCTTGAATATATCATAAACTTTTTTAATAATTCTTAATAAAATACTTGAAACCTGCGTTTTTTAATGCTATAATTGTCCTACTACAGATATTGAGGCCGACGAGGGCAGGTAAAAACGGAGGAGAGAAAAAATGCTGATCACATCATTCAGAGTGAGAAAAATTGAAGCACCTACCAACAGACTTGTTGCAAAATGTACAATTACTTTTGACGGTATGTTTGCAGTAAGCGATATTAAGGTGCTGCTTAAAGAAGAGGGAGACTTTTATATGGGAATGCCCAGCAGAAAAACCGCTGCAGGTACATTCAAGGATGAGGCTTATCCCGTAAACAGCGACGTCAGAAGCGCACTTGAAAAGGTGCTTTTTGCGGCTGTGAAGTATGCTCTTGATAATGATATAGCTGTGCTTAACGGTGAAATCAGACAGGGCACAAATAAGGTTTCGCTTTTACAGCAGGATATTGAAGATTATCAGCTTACAAGCTTATAATGATAAAGAGGCTATCGGAATTAATTCGGTAGTCTTTATTTTTTATAATAAATCTATTTTGTAAAGGAAAAAATAAAATTGACTGTTGTTTATAAATAATATTGTCGAAAACTCTTGCCTTAAGAGGAAAAAATTGTTATTATAACTGTGAGTCGAAAGATTTAATTGAGATATCAGAGAGGTAAAATATGGATATTTTTGACGCATTATCCCTTGTGGGAGGTCTTGCCCTTTTCCTTTACGGAATGCAGACTATGGGCAACGCTCTTGAAAAGAAAGCGGGAGGACAGCTTAAGACTATTCTGGGAAGAATGACGGATAATCCCTTCAAAGGATTTTTACTTGGTCTTGTTGTAACATCTGTCATTCAGTCGTCATCGGCAACAACGGTTATGGTTGTCGGTTTTGTTAACTCAGGACTTATGACTCTTCATCAGGCTGTAGGCCCGATTATGGGTGCAAACGTCGGTACCACCATCACCGGCTGGATTCTTTCGCTGACAGCCATCAAGGGTGGCGGAATTATGGATCTGTTTAAGCCGGATTCATTTGTTCCTGTTCTCGCTTTTATCGGTATATACCTTCTTATGTTCTCAAAAAAGAACAAGAGCAAGGATACAGCGGCTATTCTTTTAGGCTTTGCAGTTCTTATGACAGGTATGTCGGCTATGTCCGATGCTGTTGCAGGTCTTAAGGAAGTTCCTGAATTCACAAATATTCTCACACTTTTCTCTAATCCCGTTCTCGGTGTTCTTGCAGGTGCAGTCCTTACGGCTATTATCCAGTCCTCATCTGCTTCTGTAGGTATCCTTCAGGCTATTTCAGCAACCGGCGTTGTTACCTTCGGTGCGGCAATACCTCTTGTAATGGGTATGGCTATAGGTACCTGTATCACTGCCGTACTTTCATCAATCGGTGCCAACAAAAATGCAAAGCGCGCAACTCTTGTGCATCTCTATTTTAATATTTTCGGTACAATTGCGGCTCTTGCTCTTTTCTACGGAGCAAATGCTGTTTTCAAATTTGATTTCTTTGATAACACAGCCAACGAGGTCGGAATTGCTGTTGTCAATACTGCATATAAGCTGTTCTGTGTGCTTCTGTGGGCTCCCATGCCGGGTGTTCTTGAAAAGATTGCTGTCAAGACCATCAAGGATACAGAGGATAAAGAGCATTACGAAATTCTCGACGAAAGACTTTTTGCCACTCCTGCAGTTGCAGTTGACCGTTGCAGTGATGTAACCAAGACTATGGCAGAGATATCCGTATCGGCTATTGAAAAATCTCTCGCAATGCTTTCTGAATATAAGGATGAAGTTGGCGAAGAAATTATCAAGGCTGAGAAGAAAGCCGACAAATACGAAGATAAGCTCGGCTCGTATCTTGTCAAAATATCGGCTCTTGAGCTTTCGGATGAAGATGCTGCCGAAACAACAAAGCTACTTCATATTATCAGCGACTTTGAAAGAATTTCCGACCACGCTGTAAATGTTCTCAGTTCAGCAGAAGAAATCTATGATAAGAAGCTTTCCTTCTCTGATAAGGCTAAGAAAGAAATTATGGTGCTCGCAGATGCAATCAGTGAGATCGTAAAGCTTGCATATAAGAGCTTCGCTGAAAACGACCTTGAGTCAGCGTATAAGGTTGAGCCTCTTGAGCAGGTAGTTGACGACCTGAGAGATACGATGAAGAGCAAGCATATCAGACGTCTTCAGGAAGGCAGATGTACCATTGAGCTTGGCTTTATTCTCGGCGACCTTCTTACAAACCTTGAAAGAGTATCCGACCACTGCTCGAATATAGCAGGTCTTGTTATTGAAATGGCACACAGCGAAATGGATATTCATAAGTATCTTAAGAAGGTAAAAACCGATCCCAACAGCGAATACAATACTCTTTATGAGAAATATGCAGAAAAATACAGCATAAATTTCTGATAAATGTTGTATAAATATTAAAATTGTTAGCACCGGGTAATCAATGTTGACTTTTAGGAAAATTTTTGTTATGATAATGATACAGGATTATTAAAGGAGGTGCGACAATGGATATCGTAAGCGAAGTATTTGCTAAGATCGAAGCTATCGTTAAGATCGTTCTTGACTTCATCAAGAGTTTAATCCCTGCTAAGGACGAAGAAGCAGCTGAATAAGTTAAGAAAAAGCATTTAAAGGCGGAGTCTGCGGACTCCGCTTTTTTCTTTTGAAGACGTGATGTTTATATGAAAAGAAAAAGGAAAAAATAATTTACTTGATACTTCCGGAGACTTGTGATACAATGATAAAAAATTAACTGTTTTTTTCAGGAGATTATTATGGATATTGTAATAGCTGGTATAGGTAAAATAGGATTAGCGGTAACTGCGACTCTGGTTAAAGAAGGACATAATGTTACCGTAATAGACAAGAACCATGATATAATCACAGATGTAACAAATATATATGACGTTATGGGTGTGTGCGGCAACTGTGCCGACTGCGAAACCCTCGAAGAATCAGGTGTGGATAAAGCTGAGCTTTATATTGCCTTTACAGACTCTGACGAAATGAATATGCTTTCCTGCTTCCTTGCAAAAAAGATGGGTGCAAAGCATACTGTAGCGCGAATCAGAAACCCTGAATACAACGATCGCTCACTCGGGTTTATGCGTCAGCAGCTGGACCTGTCTATGTCTGTAAATCCGGAGCTTCTTGTTGCACAGGAGCTCTACAATATACTTAAAATTCCCTCAGCTTTCAAGGTTGAGTATTTTGCCAAGAGAAGCCTTGAAATTATCATGATGAAGCTGAAGGATACATCACCTCTTTGCGGTAAAAAGCTCAGTAAGCTCCGTGAAAAACAAAAGGAAGAGTTTCTTATAGGTGCTGTGCTGCGTGACGGAGAACTTATTATTCCTGACGGTAACTTCGAGCTTGGCGAAGGCGATATCATATCCCTTGCAGCAACGCCTTCAGATATGCAGAAAATCCTCAAGGGTCTTGGCATAATAAACAAGCAGGCGAGAAGTGTAATGATGCTCGGCGGAAGCAAGACTGCTTATTATCTTTCAAAAATGCTTCTTTCTTCGGGTAACGAAGTTAAAATCATTGAAAAGGATACCGAACGCTGTGAAGAGCTTTCAGACGTAATTCCTAAGGCTGTTCTTATCAACGGCGACGGCTCACAGCAGGAGCTTCTTCTTGAGGAGGGGCTTCGCTCTCTTGACGCTTTTGTTGCCCTTACGGGTATGGATGAAGAAAATATACTGATTTCAATTTTTGCTTCCAATCAGAATGTGCCCAAGGTCATTTCAAAGGTAAACCGCGACGAAATGGCGAAGATGGCTGAAAAGCTCGGCCTTGACTGTATCGTATCAACCAAGTCAATTACCTCGGATATTATTCTCAGATATACAAGAGCTCTGGAAAGCTCATTGGACAGCAGCAGCATAGAGACTCTTTACAGAATTATGGACGGTAAGGTTGAGGCACTGGAGTTTAAGGTGAAAGAAAATTCAAGCCTTATCGGTGTGCCTGTAAAGGAAATGAAAATCAAGTCGGGAATTCTTATTGCAGGAATCACACGTGCAAACAGAAAGACAATTATCCCATCAGGTGATGACTGTATCATGCAGGGAGACAGAGTTATCATTCTTTCTGCAAGGTCACGTATAGCTCAGCTCTCTGATATTTTGAGGTGAGTTTATGAACAGAAGAATGGTTTTATATGTAGTAGGTACCGTAATTAAAATCGAAGCGGCACTTATGATACTGCCACTGATAACATCTCTCATATATAAGGAAAATTGTGCGGTAGATTTTCTTATTTCTATTGGTATAGCTCTTGCAGCAGGCTTTGCGCTTACATTGATATTCAAGCCCGGCAGTAAGGTTATTTACGCAAAAGAAGGTTTTGTTATTGTATCTCTTGCTTGGTTAGCACTTTCGGTTATAGGTGCTTTGCCGTTTTATATAAGCGGTGAAATACCCTCGTATATTGATGCATTCTTTGAAACTGTCAGCGGCTTTACAACAACTGGTGCCTCTATTCTCAATGATGTTGAAGTTATGAGCAAAGGACTTCTTTTCTGGCGCAGCTTCACTCATTGGGTTGGCGGTATGGGTGTGCTTGTATTTGTTATGGCGATAATACCCACTGTGTCAGACAGAACAATTCATATTTTAAGAGCTGAAGCACCGGGCCCTGTTGTGGGCAAAATTGTTCCGCGAATGAAACAGACAGCAAGAATACTTTACATCATTTATATAGCATTGACTTTTATTGAAATGATACTGCTTCTTGCAGGCGGTATGCCTTTGTTTGAAAGTATTATTCACGCTGTGGGTACTGCAGGTACCGGTGGCTTCGGAGTAAAAGCGGACAGTATAGCTTCATATTCACCATATCTTCAATGGGTGATAACGGTGTTTATGATTGTTTTTGGAGTCAACTTCAATATATATTATATGATTTTGACCAAACGCATTAAAAATGCTCTTAGAAGTGAAGAACTGTGGGTCTATATTCTTATGTTCTTGTTTGTAGGTGCGGCAATAACAGTCAATATAAGGCCTCTTTACGGGAGTGTTTCTGAAAGCATAAGGCAAGCATTTTTTCAAACTGCATCTATTGTTACTACAACGGGTTATGCAACGGCAGATTTTAATCAATGGCCTGTTTTTTCGAAGACCGTGTTGTTGCTGCTCATGTTTATCGGCAGCTGTGCAGGTTCAACTGCAGGCGGTTTAAAGGTTTCAAGAGTCGTACTTCTTGTAAAAAAACTTAAGCGAGAGTTACAGAGACTGCTTCATCCAAGAGCAGTCGCAACGGTACGTTTCGAGGGTAAAAGAGTAGATGAAACAACACTCAGCTCTATCGGATCGTATCTTACCATTTATGTTATATTTTTCTGTGTGGTAGTATTTATACTTGGTTTTGATGCTCTTGATTTAGAGACAAATATATCTGCAGCAGCATCTTGTTTTAATAATATCGGTCCTGCTTTTGGTGTGGCAGGTCCTGCATCGAATTACGATATGTATTCATCCTTCTCAAAGATTGTACTTTCATTTGCGATGCTTTTGGGAAGACTTGAAATATTCCCCTTAATACTTACCTTCTCACCCTCAACATGGGTTAAGAAGTAATAATTACACAGATATCAGAGAAAAAGAAGGTGTATAATCATGAAAAAAATAACAGCGGTCTTTATTGCCTTTCTGATTTTGCTGTCGAGCCTCTTCATCAGTGCTTCTGCAGTAAGTGAAAAACAGGGCATGGACGCTCTGAGGGCTCAGTTCGCGGACGGAGAATCTGTCCTCGATTATGTGTATTATTCTCCTGTGGGCAATAACGATGATACAAAGTATCCGCTTGTGGTCTGGCTTCACGGTAATTCCTCGGGTGACTATCCGGGACATCAGCTTGATAACTGTAATATTGCCCTCTGGTCGAGTGAAGAATACCAGAGCAGATTTGACGGTACGGGCGGAGCATATCTGCTTCTTCCTCGCTATCCTACCTCAGGACTTCTTTCTGTCGCCTGGGAGGGTACCACAAATAATCTTAAAAAGACCATAGACGATTTTATCAAAAAGCATCACGACAATATTGATGTAAATAAAATTTATATCGGCGGATATTCAATGGGCGGAAAAATGGTTCTGAGAATGGCTATGGCATATCCCACATATTTTGCAGCTATATTCCCGCTTTCGCCTGTCTATGCTCCGACAAATGCGGATCTCAACAATCTTATCGACACGCCTGTATGGTTTTTCTGGTGCAAGAATGATGACTATGCAAGTCTCAACCCAATTACGGTAAATGCAAACTGGCAGTATCTGATGAGAATATCAAACTGCAAAGAAAACTGCAGAATATCTACCTTCGATACAATTTATAATTCGGATTACTCCATTAAGACCGCAGACGGAAAAAATGATATACACAATACCTGGGATGCAGCCTGTCACGATTTGTTTATGGATGACAATATGGCTCAGAAGGATATGAAAATTAAAGACGGAAACGGCAAGAGTGTTACTCTTACATATCCTCAGGGTCTCATTTACTGGCTTTCATGCCAGAGCAGAGGAGAGGAAGTAAAAAAAGAAAAACGAACTCTTCTTGATATACTCCACGGTATTATTGAAATTTTCAAGGAAGCTTTCCTTGATATTATAAAGGCTATTGCGAATTAAAATGTTACATATAATATGCAACTTAATTAAATTTTATTGTTGTTTTGCTGAAATGGAATATTTTTTCAGCTTGAAGGTTGACAAACAGTGACATTTTAATGTATATTAAAACAAAGTTTAATAAAAAACACAGGAGGAAACTTTTATGCTTCACCCCGTATTGGCGATGGCAATCGGTATCGTTGTTATGATGCTGCTTATCATCTTCACAAAAATGCACGCATTCCCCTCACTCATTATTTCTGCTATTATCATTGCTGTTCTGGCAATGCCCTTCGGCCCTGAAGGCGCAGTTGTTGAGACGCTCACAGGCTGTGTAAGCACAGTAACAAAAGGCTTCGGTAACACAATGGCATCTATAGGTGTAGTTATCGGCTTTGGCTGTATAATGGGTATATTCCTTGAAAAGAGCGGCGCTGCAAAGCGCATGGCTCTTACAATTCTCAAGCTCGTCGGTGTAAAGAACTGCGATGTTGTTCTCGGACTTACCGGTTTTGTTGTTTCAATTCCCGTATTCTGCGACTCAGGCTTCGTTATTCTTTCTTCCCTTGCAAAGGAATTCTCACGTCTTACTAAGAAGTCAATGGTTGGCCTTGGCGGTATCCTCGGTATGGGTCTTTACATAACCCACTTCCTTGTACCACCCACACCCGGCCCTCTTGCAGTTGTATCCACATTCACTGAAAACGGCAGCATAATAGACTTGGGTCTCTTTATTCTCTTCGGCGTTGCTTTCTCAGTGCCTCTGTTCATTTTCTCAGTATTCCTTTTCAGATATTTCGGCAAGAAATATCCCAATCTTGTAGTGCCTTATGAAATCGACAGAAGCAAATACACTGAGGAACAGCTCAAGGTTCTTGACAAGATCCACGCAAAGCATGAAAGCAACGAACAGCTTACAACTAGTGATTTTGCTGATCTTCTTGCTTCAGAGAAGCTTCCCAGCGCATTTCTTTCATTCGCAACGCTTCTTGTGCCCATCGCTCTTATCTTTGCAAATACACTCGTCGGTCAGATCGATTCTCTTGCAGGTACAACTCTCGCAAGTGTTGTTACATTCCTCGGTCAGCCTGTAATCGCTCTTTTCGTTTCACTTTGTATGGGTGCATTCCTTCTTTGCCGTACATATGACAAGAAGACCTGCGTTAATATGATGCAGGAAGCTTGCCGTGATGCAGGCCCCATCGTATTTATCACAGCAGCAGGCGGTGCTCTCGGCGCAGTTATCAATGCAACAGGTGCAGCAGGCATTATGGCAAACTGGATTGTTGATGCAGGCGTACCCGCTATCCTTATTCCTATTATCATCGGTGTTATTATGAGATTCCCTCAGGGTTCAGGTACCACAGCAATGATCACAGGCTCAGCTATTATCGCTCCTATGATGTCAACTCTCGGTATTAACCCCTATATAGCTGCTATGGCTCTTTGCCTTACAACAATGTGCCCCAGCTATCTTAACGACTCATACTTCCACGTTGTTACAAACTTCTCCGGTATGGATATCAAGACAAGCCTCAAGACCTGGTCAATCGGTTCAATTCTTATTCCCGTATTCGGCTCAGCGATTCTTGTTGTCCTTTCACTTTTCATACACTAAGTTAAAAACTCTTCCCGGCTTATTGAGTGTAAGTCGGGATTTGTTTATTTATTAACATCTTGTCTCACAACTGATAATATGGTATAATCAAGTTAAAATACAAAGGAGGTTTCAATATGAAAACATTGAAAAAAATAATTGTGCTTATTCTGTGTGCGGCGCTTCTTATGCCTTGCGCATCTGTAGCATTCGCTGCTGACAGCGCAGAAGCACAGACGGAAAGTGTAAGCTTTTTTGACAAGATAGGGGATTTCTTTAAGGATATCTTTGCTAAGATTAAAAAGTTTTTCTCGGATTTTGCAAGTCTGTTTATACCGAATAAATTCACGGGAGGCGATTATACCATACCGGAGCTTGATCTGAGCACTATGCCCGACGAGCTGAAAGGCAGCAAATATGAATATCTCTACAATCTTTCCACAGTAGACAATTCTAAAGACTATATGGCTCATCCCGACAGCGTGCTTCTCAGAAACGGCAACATTCTTACTGTGTACCCTGCCGGTCACGGTAAGGGCGCGGTACTCAATAAAATCAGCACAGACGGCGGTGTCACTTGGAGTGAAACAGTAGAAAACACTCCCGAAAGCTGGGTGAATTCTCAGGAAACACCGACAATTTACCGCCTTGAATTCTCTGACGGTACCCCCGATAAGCTCATTCTGATTTCTGCTAACCCCAGATGGCCCAACAGCACCACAGTAGGCGGATTTGAATGCTCTGTATCTGAAGACGAGGGCAAAACATGGACAGAGTTCAAAAGATTCTACGATCTTAAGAGCGACACTCCCGTAGTGCCTATAGTGGCCATGTCGAGCCTTACAAGACTCAAGGAAAACGGTGAGTTTACAGATAAGTGGATGGGACTTTTCCACGATGCGGATTTCTATAACTATAAGACAATTCTCACTTTTGATGAAAATGGCAATATGCAGTGGAGCAAGCCCGAAAAGTACTTTGCCGAGCACAGGGAGATTGAGAAGAGCTCAAATATGTGCGAGGTTGAAGTTATAAGATCGGATAAGGGACAGGGTGACGAGCTTTGTCTTATAACAAGAAGCAACACCAAGAAAATCAATTCGCTGATTTCATTCTCGACTGACGAGGGTAAAACCTGGAGCAAGCCTGTAGAGGCTCCTGCGGCGCTCAACGGTGAAAGACACAAGGCAGAGTACACCTCAGACGGCAGACTCTTTATCACATTCCGCTCGATTGAGAGAGGCGCCAAGGCGAGAGCAAATGCGGAAACTGCAACAGACAGAACAAGAGGCTGGATAAGCGCGGGTCTTGTTGCCTGGGTCGGTACTTATGAAGATCTCAAAAACGGCACAGAAGGCGACTACAGAATCAAAGTTGCCCACATCTATTTTGACGATCAGACAGAGCCCGAATACTACGCAGGCTCAGACACAGGCTACAGCGGCAATGTTGTACTGCCTGACGATACCATAGTCACCTGCGGCTACGGCAAGTTCAGCCCTGATGAAAAGCTCGATGACGGCACACTCAGAACATACATCTGCTCAAAGAGGATAAATCTTAAGGATACAGATGAGCTGGTTGCAGAGTTCTTCGGATAATATAATTATAGCAATCTGTAAAATGATATGCACCCTGAAAGCGTCTGGCTTCTGGGGTGCATATTCGGTTTTACTAATATTGTATATTATTCACTACACCTGTAAACAGAGGCAAATTGCCTTTGGAAATCACAAATACAAATGGTCTGTCGAGTACAAAATCTATTATTTCTTCAGGTGGCTGTGCTGCACCTGCGCCGGGAAGTTCTATATATGTTGCCGCTTTTACACCTTTTTCATCGATTTCAACTCTTGCAGACTGATTAACGGCTGATATATACACGGGAATATCTGAGGTGATTGCTGTAAAATCAGAGCTTTCCATATCAAATACTTTTTTTACTCCCATTCTGCCGAGTCCATCTTTTAAATTTATTGTGGAAGAAACATCAAATTTCGGTACAGACAGATTGACCTTCATATACTTTTTATTTTGCCAACCTTCTTCACCGTCACCCGAAGAAATCATTTTTCCGTAAGCGCCGCCATTTAACACATCAGCAGTTGTCATTCCTTCGTCGGGAAGAATAAACCACATTGTGCATCCGTTTTTAAGACTTAATGCTACTGCACTGTAATCATCATTCCAATAATAATACATCTGACAGAGCTTTTTGTTCATATAAGTGACATTGTTGTCTCCGTTAACACCGTGGAAAACACTGTCAGTATTATTTTTACCGTCAAACTCGTTGCTCCATTTAGCTTGGAAGAAGAGTGTTGAATAGAGAGCCAGGACAGTATCGGGAGATAAGTCGATTTTGTCTGTACAGTCTTTTAATAAGCCGCCTGTGTTTTTATTAAGCCAATTACCTATTGACTTGTTTGCACTATCACTGCCAAGGTCAGTCTGATACACAGAAGCATAATAGTGATATGCAAGGTTATTCATAGTATCCTGATTGTAATTAAGTCCGCCTTCAAGCCAAAGAGAATTAGCTAATGTGGATATTTCATTTCCGTCATCCTCATAAACAGATTCCCATACTGCACTGACTTGACTTCTGAGTGTTTCAATATCCCTTACGCCAAATAAATCTAAAATTTCCTTACGGCTGTCACCGTCGGTTATTTCAGCAAGCATAGAGAGTCCGATATATGCATTTATAGGTGACCATAAGGCGTTTTCATTGTTCTCTGAAGAAAGAAATTCAGCTGATGCTTTTGTAAAAAACTGCGACAAAGAAGAAGCAACATTTTCTCTTATAGTTCTTCTATTCTCTAATACCGAACTCCATATTTCAACATCAGTCATATAGTTTTCTCTGTCTTCGTAGTCATCAAGGTCCGGACGCTCCATAATTCGTGCATCTTCCGGAAGAGCAATGGCATTTGCTGTAATTATAGGTGTATTGAGAAAAGAGCTGATACAAATTACTACCGCCAAAACAGCGGCAACTGCGCCTATCCAATATGGCCTTTTTTTCATTTCCTTCGGAGCTTTTTCAGCTTCCGTGATGAATCTGTCGTCTATTTTATCCAAAACTTCCAATACGTGCTTACGCTTCATAGTAATAACCCTCCTTAATAAGATGTTTTTTTAATTTTGTTCTGATACGGTTTAACCGTACCGAAACGGCACCGCTTTTCATATTGACTTCTTTTGCTATATCCTCAACTGAATCTCCGTACCAATACCGACGGATGAAAATATATCTGTTAATAGCAGTCTCTTTTTCTAAAAGCTTATTTATAGAGTCGGCGATATCCCGAGTGTTGAGGATATGCTCGATACTGTCGTCGGGCAAATAGGGTGCAAGCTCATCTAAAGACAAATCATATCTGCTGTTTCGTTTTTCGGCTGAAAGATACTCCAAGCGTTTCAGAGCAATATTTCTTCCGGTACGATATACATAAGGAGCCAAAGGATCGGGTTCTTTAGGCGGTATTGCATTCCAAACGGCAAGATATGTATCGTTTGTTGTCTCTTCTGCGTCGTGATGATTACCGAGAATATTAATTGCGATTCTGTATAAGGTGTTGCCGTAACGCTCCCGCAAAATTCGAAGTGCTTCTTCAGCTCTCATAAATAAAAGCTTTATTATCTGTTTATCTTCCATCTGAAAACCTCCTCTCACCTATATAAACCGATTTTATGTGTCTGATCTTACATAAAGTTTAACATTATTTTTTGATGTATACTACAGTGAAGCTAATAATACACCTATTCTCTCTTACCTATTACTTCTTACTTTCAAATAATCCCGGGTGAAAATACAAGGGGGGAAAAGGTAATAGTGAAAAAGTAAAAAGTAAAAATCCCATTCGCTGACACGAACGGGATTTTTTGGCACCCCCAACAGGAATCGAACCTGTAACTAACCCTTAGGAGTTTGCCCCAAGGGGTGTTGTTTTGTTCACTTTTCGTCACTCAAAACACCTCAGAATCCCTTATTTTACTGGGGTTAGCGGGTGTTGTGGTGTTAACCGGGTCACTCTAAGTTTTCTCTGATATTTAGCAGTTTTGTTAATGAAAATTAGCAGAATATTAGCAAGTGAGCGACATGCAGGCAAATACTGTTGAGTTAATTCTGTCATAACATAAAAAGAGGAATCTCTAACTATTCTTCTTAAACACATCAAGCATATGTATAGATAAACCAACACAATCCTCACGCTCACAAAGATTAGAGAGAAATTTCATATATTCCTCAAATTCACGGTTGCTTAAAAGATCAAGTCTGTCATCGCAAATATATGACAACATGTCAACACCAACAAAATGAAGTCTTGTAACATTATGACTTTTCATAAGTCTATCAATATCAGCTTTACGGTACAGTTCAAATATTTCCTCTGGTGCTGAAACTGTATGATAGTTATCTTTTATAAGACCTTTTTCTAAATAATCAAGCACAATATTTTTAAAAAAGAACTTATAAATTGAGGTGTCATTATTACAGTAAGAAGCGTAGATTACACCGTCTGTTTTTGCTAATCTTATTGCTTCGCCAAGAGCCTTATGCTTGTCTTCATCAGTAAAAAGATGATACATAGGACCTAACAGCAACACAATATCATAAGAATCACTTTCAAATACAGACATATCGCAGGCATTGCCTTCAAAAATCTTGATATTGTGATTAGCTTTTACCTTTTTTTTCATTATTTCAATGTTGTGCGGAACAAGCTCAACCGCAGTAACATCATAACCCATTTCCGCAAGTGTAAGAGAATATCTGCCTGTACCTGCACCTATTTCAATTATTTTTGCACCCGGTGTAAGATACTTTTCAATATATTTCATTGTAGTAAGAAATTCTGGCATTCGGCTTTTGCGCATCAGTCTGCCTTCTTCGTCGTAGTTATTGTAAAACCCAATAACACTGTTTTCTGTTGTTACTTTTTTCTTGAATTCTTCTGATAATAGTTTCATAGAAACTCCTCCTGAATAAAAAAATTAACGGTGTAAGCTAATACAATAAGCCTACACCGTTATAATCATATCGTTATAAAAATACAGTTACGTATCCGAAAATGAATATAGAGGTATAGACCTGCATCCATTATATGGTGCAAGCCAAAGCATATACATTTCTGTTTTGTTTGAAAGATATGCGTTCAAATCAGTTTACCTCTCTACTGTATTTTTCGTAAATATATCACATCAATCTTCTATTGTCAAGTTTTTTATAAGAACATAATCAAGTCTCAGTTATCTAAACATAAAATACGCCATTATTCCGCATTGAAATATTTTCATTCAACTTTAGAGTATCAACTTCATTAGCAAGCAAAGTTCCAAAATCGAATATTAGCAGAACGGGATTTTCATTAGCAAAAAATCAAAAAATCTGCTAATTTCCATTAGCAGAAAAAAATTTACTGAAAAGCCAAAGAGAAAAAGGATTTTAATTAGTTTGATTTTTTGAGCAAAGCAACGCACCCAAAAAATCAAAAAAGCCGAAACTCCTTGTAAAATCAAGGCTTTTTCGGTTTTTTTTAATTGTTTTCTTTTGCAGTTTTCAGTGTAGAAATGAGTATTCTTTTAATTTCAAGGCAGTCATCCAGCAAAGAATTACCTTCCTTATCGGTTATGTATTCAGATAAAATCAAAAGTCTTAACCAATATTCTGTTTCAGCGGTTTCTTTCAGAGAAATCTGCAGCTTTGCTATAAAATCAGCCTTGCTCTGACCGTAAATCGCTTCGTTGGCATTTGCACCTATTGATGTCGCACTGCGGATAATCTGCTTAGCGATAACTGTTTCTTTTTTCTCTTTGGTAAGGTATCTATTGAGTTTTACTATTCTTGCGGCGAATAACAAGGATTTATCTAATAAGGGATTATCTTTCTGCATATCGTTATTTTCCTTTTTAAAGAATAAAGAAAAAATAATAAAGAATAAAGAATAATACAGAAGCGGCACCGAAAACGGAAACATTTTTATTTCTTGTTTATTCTTTATTCTTTTAGGCGAGCTTGTCTCGCCGCATCTGGCACCCCCAACAGGAATCGAACCTGTAACTAACCCTTAGGAGGGGTTTATTATATCCATTTAACTATGGAGGCGTTTATTCTGCTTTCGGTGAACAGATGTATTTTACCACCGATTTGTCTCAAAGTCAACATTAAAACTCACTTATTCGGCAGGGTACGGAAATAATTGCGGTTAAATGTTTGACAATCGGGTAAAATTGTATTATTATATAGTTTAGTCCGAATTTTAATTGTGTATTACTGAAAGGGTAATTCATAATTTATAATTCCTCATTCATAATTTTTCGAAAGGTAGTGTTATATATGAGTGAATGTTCAGGTAACTGCTCATCATGTTCATCAGCTTCAGGTTGCAAGGATAAGGAAAAGGATCTTCACCTCAAACAGAATGAATACAGTGATATCAAAAAAATCTATGCTGTTGTCAGCGGTAAGGGCGGTGTAGGTAAATCTTCCGTTACTTCTCTTCTTGCAACTGCTATGCAGCTTCGTGGCAAGCAGACTGCTGTTCTGGATGCGGACGTTACAGGTCCTTCAATCCCCAAGATGTTCGGCATCGACGGTCAGGTTGAAACCAACAATATTGTTATGTTCCCGAGAGAATCAAGAGGTGGCACAAGAGTTATGTCCGTCAATCTTCTTCTTCCCTCTCAGGACGCTCCCGTTGTTTGGAGAGGTCCCGTTATCAGCGGCGTAATCCAGCAGTTCTTCACAGATGTTGCCTGGGGCGATGTTGACTATATGTTTGTTGATATGCCTCCCGGAACAGGCGATGTACCCCTTACAGTTTTCCAGAGTCTTAAGGTAGACGGCATTATTGTTGTTACTACACCTCAGGATCTCGTTGGTCTTATTGTAAGCAAGGCTATGAATATGGCTGAAATGATGAATATCCCTGTTGTGGGTCTTGTTGAGAATATGAGCTATTTCGAGTGCCCCGACTGCGGTAAGAAGCATAATATTTTCGGCGAAAGCAAAACTGAAGAGGTTGCTGCTAAGTTCGGTGTACCCGTTTTAGCCAAGCTGCCTATAGATACAAGAACCCCGGCACTTGCAGATAAGGGTGCTATCGAGCTCGCTGACACAGATCCTATCCAGAGTGTAATTGATAAACTTCTTTCGTAACATTTAGTTTACACTGCAAAGACAAGCCCGTATAACTTCATTAACATAAGTTTTACAGGGAAATACTTGATTTTTACAACTAAAATCTGTAATCTTTATATATAAAAATACAGAGTATTACAAGGAGTCTCTTTATATGAAAAAAATACTGCAAAGAATTTTTATTTGCGTACTCGTACTTCTGGTTGCAGGTATTGCTACAGCTGTCCGTTACTTTACCTATGATCCCGATAAGGCAACTGATGAAAACAGCGGTTATGTGACGGATGTTGAAGGTATGACCTATACAATGGTAGCTGACAAAGAGGGAGAAACCTATGTTGTTGTTACTGATAAAGCCGGTAACCGTTACGCTGCAGAATATGACGGTACAACTGTCGGCAGCACTGTAGGTGATATCAACGGTGAGGTGGCTTTAGGCGACGTACCTACCAACTATACAGGTACCCATGTGGATGTTACCAACGATATAGATAAATTCCAGGGCGAAGTGTCTACAACTTATCCTACAACAACTGGCAGAAATGAAGGACAGGAAAATTCAACAACTACTGTGAAGCCGAGCGTTCCCGGTAACAGTAACGAGGATGTAACAACTACAAAGCCCAAGGAAGACGGTAAGGAAAACAGTAATCTCAAGGCTTACAGAATTGAGAAATATCTGCAGGTGTTCAAGAGCGGTACATATCTTATGAAAATCACCACAAACGATGAAAGTATGGGTGATCAGCCTGTTACAATGGCAATTAAAAACGGTAATATGTATGTTGAAATGGCTATGGACCTTGAGGGTAGTTCAATGAACTGCAGTATGCTCTATCTCAAAGGCAAGGATACATTATATCTAATCTTTAACGATTGGAAAAAATATTGCAAGATGCCCGAAGATATGATGGGTGAAGAGATGGATATCGGAGCTATGATGGAGCAGATGGGCGAAGATGATATCGGAGAGATAACAGTTTCCGAAGTTGAAATCAACGGTGAAAAGCTCATTCTCGAAAGCTATAACAGCACTGTTGACGGAACAACTGTCAACTACTATTTTGACGGTGAACGTCTTGTAAGAAGGGACAATGTTTATTCTGACGGTCATGTTGATTCGACATATTTTGCTCAGCTTACAACAGATGTGCCTGACTCATACTTTGAAATTCCCAAGGGATACAGCTATATCAATCTTGATTGGCTCAGTATGCTTGCATAAAGTTTTATAAACAGACTGCTCTGTGATTTTTTTCACAGAGCGGTTTTTATATCTTGACATATACCCCTCAGGGGTATATAATAATCTGTAGGAGGCGATAATATGTCATGTAAATACTGTCACGAAACAAAAGAGAGAAGTGAAGAGGAAATAAAGGCTCTCACCAACAGACTCAGCAGAATAGAAGGACAGATAAGAGGAATTAAGGGTATGCTCGAAAAAGATGCCTACTGTGCTGATATTATTGTTCAGACGGCAGCGGTATCTGCGGCACTCAACAGCTTCAACAAAGAACTTTTGGCTACGCATATAAAAACCTGCGTAGCTCAGGATATTAAGCAGGGTAAAGACGAAACTATTGATGAACTGACTGCTCTTATTCAGAAACTTATGAGGTGAAAAATGAAACAGTATAAAGTTACGGGAATGTCCTGTGCCGCCTGCAGTGCAAGGGTGGAAAAAGCGGTAAGTGCCCTTGAGGGTGTAGACAGCTGCTCGGTCAATCTTCTGACGGGGACTATGGGCGTCGAAGGTACAGCAGATGAAAAGACTGTTATCGATGCAGTTGTAAAAGCCGGATATGGTGCGGCTGCAAAAGGCAGTGACAGCAAAAAAGAAGAGAAAGAGGATAGTCTCAGAGATAAAGAAACACCTTTACTGATAAAGAGGCTTATATGGTCGGCTGTGTTTCTTATTGTACTGATGTATTTTTCAATGGGACACAGTATGCTTGGTCTGCCTTTGCCGATATTTTTTGAAGGAAACTATATAGCAATAGGTCTTGTGCAGATGCTGCTTTGTATCTGTGTAATGATAATCAACAAAAAGTTCTTTATAAGCGGAATAAAAGGTGTGCTCAACAGGGCTCCTAATATGGATACTCTTGTTGCAATGGGAAGCGGAGCATCTTTTATATGGAGTGTATATGTACTTTTTGCTATGACAAAGGGTGAAGGCGCGCATCTTGTGCACGAATTCTATTTTGAATCGGCGGCTATGATTCTCACTCTTATAACCGTCGGTAAAACCCTTGAAGCAAAAAGCAAAGGAAGGACTACCGATGCGCTTAAGTCTCTGATGAATTTAAGACCCAAGACAGCAAGGCTTATTGTTGACGGTGAGGAAAAAATCATATCAGCTGACGAGGTGAAAAAGGGTGATATATTTGCCGTGTACCCGGGAGAAAGTATCCCTGTCGATGCGATAGTGCTGGAAGGGCACAGTGCAGTTGACGAGTCGGCTCTTACGGGAGAGAGTATCCCTGTCGACAAGCAAAAGGGTGACAGGGTTTCGGCTTCTACGGTAAATCACTCGGGTGTTCTTAAATGCGAAGCTACAGCAGTAGGAGAGGACACAGCCATTTCTCAGATTATTAAAATGGTAAGCGATGCTGCGGCAACTAAGGCACCTATTGCAAAAGTTGCCGACAAGGTATCAGGCATCTTTGTGCCGGTTGTTATAATTATTGCTGTTATAACAGCGATAGTGTGGTTTTTTGCAGGTCAGGAGACGGAATTTATCCTGGCAAGAGCCATATCGGTTCTTGTTATAAGCTGTCCGTGTGCTTTGGGGCTTGCAACTCCTGTTGCAATTATGGTGTCAAGCGGAATGGGTGCAAAAAACGGTATCCTTTTCAAAACTGCCGAGGCTATTGAAAAATCAGGAAAGATACAGATAGTTGTTCTCGATAAAACGGGTACCATTACAAAGGGCGAGCCCGAGATAACAGATATATTATGCGCTAATGCCAAAGACGAAGAAGAGCTTCTGAGATATGCATATTCACTGGAAAAAACAAGTGAGCACCCTCTTGCTAAAGCTGTGGTGAAATACGCTGAAAGTAAAAATGTGCTTTCGGAAAAAGCTGAAAGCTTCGAAGTGATACCGGGTAAAGGTCTTGAGGGAGTAATAGGCGGCGAAAAAATCTCCGGGGGAAATCTCAGCTATATCGAGAGTGTCTGCTGTGTGTCTGAAGAAATAAAGAATAAAATAACCAAGCTTTCTCTTGAAGGAAAAACACCGTTGCTTTTTGCAAAGGATAAAGAACTTTCGGGAGTGATTTTTGCTGCGGATGTAATAAAGGGAGACAGTGCAAAGGCAATAAGTGAGCTTAAGAATATGGGAATACACGTTGTAATGCTCACAGGCGACAATGAAAATACCGCAAAAGTTATAGGCAAACAGGCGGGGGTAGATGAGGTTATTGCAGGCGTGCTTCCTGACGGTAAGGAAAGGGTTATTCAGAAACTTCAGAAAAAAGGCAGGGTAGCAATGGTGGGTGACGGCATCAACGACGCTCCTGCACTGACAAGAGCAGATATCGGGGTAGCTATAGGCGCAGGTACGGATATAGCAATAGATGCAGGCGACATAGTTCTTATGAAAAGCAGGCTCAGTGACGTGCCGGCCCTTCTCAGACTCAGCAGAAGCACTCTTAAAACCATAAAGCAGAATCTTTTCTGGGCATTTTTCTATAATGCTCTCGGTATACCTCTTGCGGCAGGTGTGTGGATACCGGTATTCGGCTGGACTCTCAATCCCATGTTCGGCGCTGCGGCCATGAGTCTTTCAAGCTTCTGCGTTGTTACAAATGCGCTGAGACTGAACCTCGTGAATATCCGCTCAGACAGGCATGACAGAAAAATCAGAAGCAAAATGAAAACTGTTACTGCTGAAAAAGGGGTATCTGTAGATGAAAACGAAATGCTTATCAGAGTTGACGGAATGATGTGTGAGCATTGTGAAAAGAGAGTCAGGGATTGTCTTGAAGCTTTCGGTGAAATAGAGTGTGCAGTTCCCGATTACAAAAACGGAACAGTAAAGTTAAGCCTGAACGGTGAGCCCGATATGAAAGAAATCAAAAAGGCGATTTCCGCGGCAGGGTACAAGCTGAAATAAAATTATAGCAGGCTTTGGTGAAATATACACCTTACGCCTGCTTCTTTACTTATAGTTCATTGACTTGTATGCACTTTTGGTATTATAATGTGAATAACAGACAAAAGGAAAAATTTGTCTTAAAAAGGAGAGAGAATATGAAAAAACTTTATTTGGACACAAAAGAGAAAATCTACCGTGCCACATCGATTATATTTATAGTTCAGCTTTTTGGTGCTCTCGGTGCAGGCTTTTTCTTCTTTGTGCAGAACATCGTTCAGTCCTATCACATTTTAGGCTGGACAGGAGCAGAAAATGAACCGACACTCTGGTTTATACTTTTCTGGGCAACGGACTTCTTCTTTGTAGTGTTAGCCGTGCTGGTGTCTTATCTTATAGCAGGCCTCCCGGGTGTTGCACCTGCATTGGCACTGTCACTTTATTTTGCTCACTTTACCTCGGCTCCCCCGGATGCTGTAAACACATATGTGTGCTTCTTCGCAACTCCCGAAAACTATGAGAAAGCAACTTCCATAGGTTATATGGGATATCTTATTATGGCGGTAATGCTTGCACTTCTCATAAAGCTTCTCTATGCAGGCTGGTCAGATCTGAAGCCTGTAATCGGCAGCAAGATTGATAAGCTTCTCAGAAAAATAAAAGCTGTTCCCGATACTGTTAAAGGTCTTGAAATTATCGAAGGTGTTGACCTTATTGTTATGATTCTTATTATCCCCGTAGCATCGGCGGCAACTACCTTTATGATTGTCAAGTACGGTATACAGCTTCCCTTTGCGGCTATTGCTGAGTCTCTCGGTAACACACTTACTGCTATGGCGGAAAATAATGTTGTCCTTGCAGCTCTTGTTATGGGTCTTATGGTGGGTTTTGACCTTATCGGTCCCGTATCTCTTGCGGCATTCTCCGTAGCAACAACAGCTTATCTTACAACAGGTAATGCTCAGCTTATTACAATTTACAGCGTCTGCTTCATTGCAACAGGCTGGACATCATTCTTCGGTATTCTTCTTTGCAAGATATTCAAAAAAGGTAAGACCGATACCGACGATATGAACTTCGCAACCTCAGGTCCCATCAATGCGATTTTTGAAAACATCAAGCTTACAACGGCATTCTCGATGCCCCTTGCCTGCAGAAGTCCCTTTACGGTAATTCCCGGGCTTATGGCGGGCTCAGCTGTAGGCGGAGTGCTGACAGCACTTTTCGGTATTGTCAATACTGCTTATACCGACGGCTCGCTTCCTGTGTACGCAACAGGAAACTATACATACGGGAACGTATCATATACCTTTGCTGAGCTTTTCCAAAGAGGCGAAATCTATATGAGCTTCACTCTTCCTCTTCGTTCGGGTGATTGGCTTACCTGCAGACTGCCGCTCTTTGCGATTATAATCGGCTGCGCAATAATAGGCGGCTTTGTGATTATGCTCTTAAAAGAGGGTGAATACCGCTTTATGTCAAAGCGAGGTATGTTCTATGAGCCTAAGGGAGATTTCGTGCTCGAAATGAGAGAGCACGGCAAGAAGCTTGCTAAACAGCTCAAAGGTGAAAACTGATATATGATAAAAAATCAGCTGTACCGACTATAATCGGTACAGCTGTTATTATTTGTCTCTGAATTTGCTTAAATGATTTTTTATAGCGTTAAAGCTTTCTTCGGAAAGTATGTGTTCGATTTTGCAGGCGTCCTCTGTAGCGGTTTCTTTTGATACGCCCAAAAGAGTAAAGCACTCTGTTAGTACCGTATGTCTCATATAAAGTCTTTCGGCTATTTCCTTTCCGGGAGGCAGAAGAACGATGCTGCCGTCACCCATAACATCTATATAGCCGTTTTCACGGAGATTTTTCATAGCGATGCTTACGCTGGGTTTTGAAAATCCTAATTCATTTGCAATATCTATTGAGCGTACACTGCCGCTTTTCTGAGAAAGCATCAATATGGTTTCGAGATAATTTTCTGCGGATTGCTGTATCTTCATTTTATTATTTCTCCTAAATAGTTATGAAAGGATTATATCATAAATCGCAGTGCTTTTCAAGTGCTGTCAATCATCGACAACATTGTTCAGCCAGACGCCCTTTTTAACAAGTATGAAGCTGAGAATACATTTGACTACGTCGGTGCTGAGAACACAAGCGTAAAGGTAAATGATTCCCATATCGGTAAAACGGCTGAGAACAAAAGCCAGAGGAATATTTATTATCCACACGAATCCACAGTCGAAGAGAAAAGTTATAAGAGTCTTTCCGCCGGAGCGAAGGGTGAAATATCCGGCGTTGGTGCCTGCTTGCACAGGCATAAAAATCGCTGCGACAGTTATCAGAGATGTAGCAATGTTTCTTACGGTATCGTCAGTGTTGTATATTTTCGGGAAAAACTGTGCAACAACCATCATAAATAAAGAAATGAGTATAACCGTAAAGAACGAAAAAGCAAAAAGCTTGGGGGCGGCAAATTTTGCCTGTTTCTTTTCGTTTGCTCCGAGCATCTGACTGAGAATTATGCCTGTAGCGTGACCGAAAGCTATAAAGGCTACGTTGAAAACATTGCTGAGAGTGGAGACAATATTGATTGCCGCAACAACATCAAGACCTCTTATGGAATAACACTGGTTAAGAACAGCTATACCTGCAGCCCAGAGAGTTTCGTTGAGAAGAAGAGGAATGGTGACAAGAGTGATTTTCCATACCTGGGCTTTTGTGATAGTGAATTTTGTGAAAAGTCCGGGAATGAAGTTGTATTTCTTTTTGTTGGTGTGGGCTCTTATTACGAGTATTCCGAGCTCGACAAATCTCGAAAGAGTTGTTGCTATAGCTGCACCGTCAACTCCGAGCTCGGGAAAACCGAACTTACCGAAAATAAGAAGGTAATTGAATATGAGATTGACCAATACTGCGGATACAGTTGCGACCATGGGAGTGAGTCTGTCGCTTGTTTCTCTCATGGTGCTTGCATAAGCCTGAGAAAGTGCAAAGGGCACTGTGCCGACAATCATTATCCTGAGATAGCTTTTGCTGTAATTCATAACAGCAGCAACATCTTCGGGAGAACCCTCGCCCTGAAGGTAGAAGGAAATCAGCGTTTCACCTGCAAGGGTAAATATCACTGTGCCCGCCACTGCAAGAAGGAGACTGGCTGCCAGTTTATACTGCAGGGTTGAACGGATGCCGTCTTTGTCTTTTTTGCCGTAAAACTGAGCTGTGAAAATACCGGCACCGGACATTGCGCCGAATATGCAAAGGCCGAAAACGAAAATGAGCTGATTGACTATGGAAACACCCGTCATCTGTAATGTTCCGACTCTGCCGACCATAATGTTATCCAGCATACTGACAAAATTAGTTATACCGTTTTGTATCATTATGGGAATGGCGATGAAGACCATTCTCTTAAAATAAGGTGAAGATATTTTTATAGTTTCTTTAAATTTCATAGAATCCCCTCTTTGGTTAGTGCTCAAAAAAATTCGCTAATACACTGGGTATTAGCGAATAAGATTTGCAGTATGTAATATTAACCGAAAATACCGCTGTTCAGGAGTCCACCGATAGCACCGTTGAGAACAACGCCGAGTGCTCTGAGCCATAAGTCAAGCTGTATGTAGAAACCGCCGAGAGCTTCATGGAAACCTGAAATGTAAGGTGCAAAAGCTTCGAGCTTAAGGAAATCAGATACAGCATTGAAGATAGTATCGATTGAAGGCATTTCAGGTGCTTCGGGGAATACAGCCTCTGTGCCTGCGTTTCCTAATGCACCGTCTGTTGCTGAAGCAACGAGGGCAACCGACATCATAAGAACAAGAACTAAAACTACGCTTAAAATCTTTTTCATAGCTTTTTTCCTCCTTTGTTATTTGGTAAGGGAATTATACCAAAAAATAAAGTAATATGCAACAGTTTTAAGGCAATTTTAAGCAGGTTTAGGAAATTTTTATTTTTTATTTAATCTGTTAACACATACATTTCACAAAAGAAGACAGGCTTCTTCCGAAGCTGCAATAATATGCAGCTTCGGTATAGTAACTGCAAAGGATATAAACCGGCTGTTCAAGGGGGGAGCTATTGAGAAAAAGTCTGACCCACCGGTTGCCTTTTGCAGTAAAGCGAAATTTCGCTCACATTTTTATTTTATGCTTAAAGGCCGACATTGACATTGAGGGATTCAATAGGATATAATTAAAAACAAGGTTGTTGAGAGATAAAAGTTTTTTTGTTTCTCATAAGAAGAAAAAATAAAAGAAATTACACAGAAAGGATTTTAATTATGAAAAAAACAGTAGGCATACTTTTTGCGGATACTATGGAATACGGACCTTTTTTACAATGGGCAAAGGAGAAAGGCTGTGCTGAAAGCACAAGACGAGGTAATGATTCCTGCAGTCTTACAATTACCGAGGGCGAAAGAACTCTTGAAATTATCGGTGTCAGATGCGGTATCGGTAAAGTCAACGCCGCTTCGGCAACAGCGTTTTTAATAGGTGAGGATAAGGCTGATATTATTCTCAATGCTGGCCTTTCAGGTGCAGTGCAGAAGCTCAGAAGAGAAGATATGATTGCGGTAGAAACTTATGTAGAGTGTGACTATGACCTTACAGCTATCGGAAAGCCTTTGGGTGTCAAAGCTGACGGACAGAAATATATTTACTCCGCCGATGAAAAGCTTATGTCCTATGCTCTTATGAGTGAGGGTATAATCAAGGCTAAGGCGGGTACAGGAGACATATTCCTTACAGATAAGGTTAAGAAGGAGCTTTACAGAGACACTTTCGGTATCGAGTCCTTCGATATGGAAACAGCGGCGATTGCAGGTGTGTGCGACAAGTGCGGTGTGCCTATGCTGTCTCTTCGTAAGATAAGCGACGATGCCGATGACGCTTCTGTCGAGGATTACAGAGAGATGAATAACAGACAGGAAGCCTGCCTTACAGAGCTTCTTGTAAATGTTTTATTGAGAATTTTAAGTGACAATTCACAGTGGTAATGTTTAAAGTGCTGAAAAAACTTTGAAAAAATCTGCAATATTTGCGAAAAATTCCCTTGAAAAACCTGAAAAATCAGAGTATAATAATATATGATTTTAACATTGCGGTACTTTAACCTTTTTTAGGGTAAAAGCAAAACCTGACAAAGAATTTTACCTGTAAAAGGTTAATAAAACAAAGGAATGGGGAGTTATTTTGAAAGCAGATTTACATTGTCACACGAAACTTTCAGACGGTACCTTGGGTATCGATGATATCATTATTCTTGCCAAAAACAGCGGTGTTACTACTCTTGCAATCACTGACCATGACTGTCTTGCTGGCACAGTAAGAGCAACAATCATAGGTGAAAGACACGGTATAACAGTGATACCTGCTGTTGAATTTTCAGCTACAGACAGTAAGAGAGGCTCAAAGGCACATATACTTTGCTATCTTCCGGATAAGCCGGAAAGACTTGAGGGCCTTTGCAAGAGCAATTCCGAAAAGAGAAAAAGAGCTGCAAGAATTATGGTAGCGAAGGTTGCAAGTAAATTCCCTGTTACCCCTGAGCTTATTATGAAATGTGCGACAGGCTCAACAAATATATATAAACAGCATATTATGCAGGCACTTATGGAGTGCGGATATACAACAACCATCTTCGGTGATTTGTATAACAGACTTTTCACAAAAGAGTCAAGAATGAATATACTTATGGGCGTTAAATATCCTGAGCCTGCAGAAATTATCGAAGCTATCCACGAGGCAGGCGGTATTGCCGTGCTTGCGCATCCGGGCTTCTATAATAATTTTGAGCTTTTAGAAGAGCTTATTCCTTTAGGCCTTGACGGCGTAGAGGTGTGGCACCCGGAAAACAATCCTGAGCAGCAGGAAATGCTTATTGCTACAGCAAAGAAGCATGACCTTCTTATGACAGGCGGCAGTGATTTCCACGGCGCATACAATGCGTACCCTGTAAAGCTCGGTGAGTACGGCCCTGATGAAGCAAATGTGGCTCAGCTTCTTTCCTACAAAGCGAAAAAACGCAGAAAGCTCAAGAGACAGGCTGCTACGGCTGAAGCAAAATAAGATAAATGGAGTTATACCTTATGAGTGAAAACGATGTAAGAATTTATGTCAGTAAAAAAGAAATGAATAAGAACGCCTCGGAGTTTTCGGGCAATTTTGATGCGGTTATGCGTCAGAGAGCCAACGGAAATATCGATAAGGCAAGAAAACTCGGTGCAGTTCTTGCAACTATAGCACCGACAGGTGACGGAGACGGTATCTTTGTAAATCTTAAGGATCATCTTTCGCCCAAATTCTTTGTTCAGGATATTCTTTATCAGATAAGAGTTCTTCTTGTTTTCGCCTGTGAGACTCTTCTTCAGATCGAGCTTCCTACAGAGCTTCTTTCTACAACGGCAATTGCTTCTATGTATGATGTGATGGAAAAGGATATGCCCGGCTTTTACAGCAACATAGCAAACGGCGCTGCATTCACTTTTTACTATCTTGCCATACAGAAGGGCGGAGATATTTCTGCAAACATCGGCGAAGCCTTTGCTATGCTGTGTTCGGTAAAGAATAAAGACAGCTTTGTGCTTGCAGGTAAAACTGTATGGAATATAGCAGTTGATATAATTGAAAAAGAAATCGAAAAAGCCGACATCAAAGAGGTTGAAGATAAATAATTTTGTAAAGTGAGCGGGCATTGTAATGTCCGCTTTATGTATAAAAATTGAAATTATATTTTGGAGGACAATATGAACGTTAATGACATTAAAGAAATTCTCGGTGCTGAAATCATCTGCAGAACCGACCTTCTTGAAACTCCTGTAGTTGCCGCTTGCGGCAGCGATATGATGAGCGATGTGCTCGCTTTTGTAAAAGAGCAGGCTGTGCTTCTTACGGGCCTTGTAAACCCGCAGGTAGTACGTACTGCCGAAATGATGGATATGCACTGCATAGTTTTTGTAAGAGGCAAGCGTCCCAATCTTGAAATGATTGAAATGGCCGAAGACAGAGATATGGTTATGCTTTGCACCGACCTTGAAATGTTCACCGCTTGCGGTAAGCTTTACTCAGCGGGACTGAGAGGAGGCAGCGGGAAATAATGAGTGACAGCATTAAACTTCATTACGATGTTTCGGGTACAGATTTTACAAGAGCAGGCGCTGCTTCAAGTGATGTAAAGCGTACTCTCAAACAGCTTGGAGTATCACCTGAGGCTATCAGGAATGTTGCCATTGCCATGTATGAAGGTGAAATTAATATGGTAATTCATGCAGGCGGCGGAGAAATAGATGTAGAAATAACGGAAAACGATATAAATATGGTGCTTGAAGACCATGGTCCGGGTATCGAAAACGTAGAACTTGCTATGAAAGAGGGATATTCAACAGCTCCTGACAACATACGCTCTCTCGGCTTCGGTGCAGGTATGGGTCTGCCCAACATCAAAAAGTACACCGACGATTTCAGAATTGAAACTCAGGTAGGTGTAGGTACAAAATTAATATTGAAGGTAAACATCTGATATAGCTATCCTCGAAGAAAGAAGGTGGAGAAATGGCTATAGTATTTCATTCGGTGCGCCTTGATGCTGATAAATGTCAGGGCTGTACCAACTGTATTAAGCGTTGCCCCACAGAGGCAATAAGAGTAAGAAACAAAAAAGCATATATCATATCGGACAGATGTATTGACTGCGGTGAATGTATCAGAGTCTGCCCTCATCACGCTAAATATGCAGTAAGCGAAAGCTTCAATGAGCTGATTAACTATAAATACAGAATTGCACTTCCTGCACCGGCCCTTTACGGTCAGTTCAACAATCTTGAAAATGTTGACTATGTGCTGACAGGCCTTAAGAAAATGGGATTCGACGATGTTGTTGAGGTGTCAAAGGGTGCGGAGCTTTTAAGCTCGGCAACAAGAGAAATGTTCGAAAGCGGAGAGCTCAGAAAGCCCGTTATATCCTCTGCATGTCCTGCTGTTGTAAGACTCGTAAGAACAAGATTCCCTAACCTTTTGGGCAATCTGCTTCCTACCTGTGCACCAATTGACCTTGCGGCAAAAATTGCAAGAATTCAGGCGAAGAAGAAGACCAACTATACCGATGAGGAAATCGGCGTATTCTTTATAAGTCCCTGCCCGGCGAAAAGAACAGCGATAAGCAATCCCTTGTGCCACGAAAACTACGGCATAAACGGAGCTATTGCCATAAAGGATATATATCCCGTTTTAGTGCAGACTATGGATAAGCTGACTTCTGAGGAGATTGAAAGCCTTAACGATTCGGGTATTATAGGTGTCGGTTGGGCAAGCAGCGGCGGTGAGGCGGCAGGACTTCTCAAGGAAAGATATCTTGCTGCAGACGGTATAGAGAATGTTATCAATGTACTCGAAGAGCTTGAAGATGAAAAGCTCAATGACCTTGATTTTATCGAGCTCAACTGC
>JAZSGK010000219.1:0-7714 GCA_045532695.1 Acutalibacteraceae bacterium | reverse complement strand
ATGAAGGATGCTGCAACAAAGTCCTACTCAAAGAAGGGTCAGGATGTTGTTGACGCTAACCACAACGCTATCGATGCAGGTGCTACAGCTTTCCATAAGGTAGACGTTCCCGCTGCATGGGCAAATGCTACAGATGACAAGGCTGCAGTTAAGAGCGAAGGCAAAGAAAAGCTCGTTAAGATGGTTGACTCAATCCTTAAGCCCGTTGGTCTTATGGAAGGCAGCAATCTTCCCGTTTCAGCATTCGTTGATCACGCTGATGGTACTTTCGAACACGGTGCATCAGCTTACGAAAAGCGCGGCGTTGCAGTTCTTGTTCCCGAATGGGATCCCGAAAAGTGCGCTAAGTGTAACCAGTGTGCATTTGTTTGCCCCCACGCAACAATCCGTCCCTTCGCTATGAACGAAGAAGAGGTTGCTGCAGCTCCTGCAAACATGAAGAAGGCTCCCAAGCCCGTTGTTAAGACAAACTACACTTATACACTTGCAATTTCACCCATGGATTGTATGGGATGCGGAGTTTGTATCGGCGTATGTCCCACAAGCTCACTCAAGATGGTTGCTCGTGAATCACAGCTTGCTGAGCAGGAAGTATTCGATTACTGCGTAGCAAACGTAACAGAAAAAGAAGAAACAACAAAGACAATGAATGTTGTTGCAAGCCAGTACAAGAAGCCTCTCCTCGAGTTCTCAGGCTCATGCGCAGGCTGTGCTGAAACATCATACGCTCGTCTTATCACTCAGCTCTTCGGTGACAGAATGTATATCTCAAATGCTACAGGCTGTTCATCAATCTGGGGCGGTCCTGCAGCAACATCACCCTACACTGTAAACGGTGAAGGCCACGGTCCTGCTTGGGCTAACTCACTCTTCGAAGATAACGCTGAACACGGTCTTGGTATGTACTACGGCCAGAAGGCTATCAGAGACAGACTTATCTCAGAAGTTAAGGAAATCGCTGCTTCAGACGTTTGCACAGCAGAAGTTAAGGCAGCAGCTGAAGAATATCTTGCAACCGTAAACGACGGTGAAAAGAACACAGCAGCTACAAAGGCTCTTGTTGCAGCTATCGAAGCAGCAGGTGCTAACTGCGACCTTTGCAAGGACGTTCTCGCTAACAAGGAATACCTTTCAAAGAAATCCGTATGGATCTTCGGTGGTGACGGTTGGGCTTATGATATCGGTTACGGCGGTCTTGACCACGTTCTCGCTTCAGGCCAGGATGTAAACGTAATGGTATTCGACACAGAAGTTTACTCAAATACAGGCGGTCAGGCTTCAAAGGCTTCAAACATCGGTCAGGTTGCTCAGTTCGCAGCTGCAGGTAAGGAAATCGCTAAGAAGAGCCTTGCTGAAATCGCTATGAGCTACGGCTATGTATATGTTGCACAGGTTGCTATGGGTGCTAACATGAACCAGACCCTCAAGGCTATTCAGGAAGCTGAAGCTTACAACGGTCCCTCACTCATCATCGGCTACTCACCCTGCGAAATGCACTCAATCAAGGGTGGTATGACAAACTGTCAGGCTGAAATGAAGAAGGCTGTTGAATGCGGTTACTGGAATATGTACCGTTACAATCCTGCTCTCAAGGCAGAAGGCAAGAATCCGTTCACTCTTGACTCAAAAGAACCCAGCGCTGATTATCAGGCATTCATCAAGAGCGAAGCTCGTTATACAAGACTTATGCGTGAATTCCCCGAAAGAGCTGAAAACCTCTTCAAGAAGAGCGAAGCAGCTTCAAAGGCAAGATACGCACACCTTCTCAAGCTCAAGGATCTCTACGCTCCCGACGCTGAATAAGAGAAATAATCAAAGACCGTCCCTCGTGGGCGGTCTTTTTTTAGAGTTGAAAGTTAAAAGTTGAAAGTGGAAATGTGGGTCACTTCGTTCCGATTGTATCCACCTTTACAGAGTAAAAGGAGTTAAATTCTACCTGCCTAATCAGGTTGATACTGTAGGGACCGGCGTCACCGACGGTCCGAATTACAATCTGCGCTTTACCCTATACAACTCAGTTATCTCTTTGGAATATATCTTTTATATTTGAAAAGCATAAATCCGCGACCATAACTTCACACTCCACTCTTCACATTTTAAAAAAGCCTTACTTTTAAATTCCATTTGCTTTTTCTCTTGACCTTCTTTCTATATAATATTATAATTAGCTTGTATATACTTGAGGAGGTATAAATATGAAGAACGCAGAATTACTTTCAAAAATGACCCTTGAAGAAAAGGTGTCTCTTCTTTCAGGTAAGGATTTCTGGCACCTGAGAGGAAACACTCGTCTCGGTCTTCCCGAGCTGATGATTACTGACGGCCCTCACGGCTTAAGAAAGCAGAATCCCGACGGAGAAAAGAAAGGCCTTTCCAACTCCGTACCTACAACCTGCTTCCCGACGGCGGCAACAACTGCCTGCTCCTGGGATCCTAAGCTTCTTTACAGAATGGGTGAAGCAATGGCCGAAGAGTGCTTAGCTGAAAAGGTCAGTGTTATTCTCGGCCCGGGTGTGAATATGAAAAGAAGCCCTCTTTGCGGAAGAAACTTCGAATATTTTTCAGAAGATCCCCTTCTTGCAGGTGAACTTGCTGCAGGACTTATAAACGGTATTCAGTCAAAGGGCATCGGCACATCAATCAAGCATTTTGCAGTGAACAGTCAGGAAAAACGCAGAATGACAATTGACAGCGTTGTTGACGAAAGAGCAATGCGTGAAATTTATCTCACCGCTTTTGAAATTGCAGTTAAAAAGTCTCAGCCCTGGACAGTTATGAATTCGTACAATAAGGTGAACGGTACTTATGCTTCCGATAACGGTTATCTTCAGAATGATATTCTCCGTGATGAATGGGGTTTTGAGGGTATTGTTGTAACAGACTGGGGTGCAGCAAACGACAGAGTTCTTGGCCTGAAAAACGGTAATGATCTTGAAATGCCCTCGTCAAACGGCTATAACGACAAAAAAATCTGTGCCGCAGTACGTAACGGTTCACTTGACGAAAAATATGTTGACCTTGCAGCAGACAGAATGATTACACTAATAAAAAACAGTGAGGCTGTGCTTGGCGATTATACATACGACAAGGATGCTCACCATAAGCTTGCTGCTGAGGTCTGCAGTCAGTCTGTTGTTCTTCTCAAAAACGAGGATAGTATTCTTCCTCTTAAGAAAGACGCAAAAATTGCAGTTATTGGTGAAATGGCAAGAGCACCCAGATATCAGGGCGCAGGCAGCTCACTTATTAATCCCACAAAGCTTTCGGATGCTTTTGACGGTCTTATTGAAAATGGCTTCAATCTTCTTTTTGCTCCCGGCTATAACAAGAAAAAAGATGAAGTTAACGAAACTATGATTCGTGATGCAAAGATTGTTGCTTCAAAAGCAGATGTAGCTGTTGTTTTCATCGGTCTTACGGAAGAATATGAATCAGAGGGCTATGACAGAAGTCATCTCAGACTTCCTGTTTCACATCTTAAGCTTCTTGAAGAGGTTCTTTCAGTAAACGAAAACGTAGTTGTTGCGCTTTCAGGCGGTTCACCCGTTGAAATGCCTTTTGCAGGCGATGTTAAGGCTATTCTTAACGGTTATCTCGGCGGTCAGGCAAGCGGTATTGCCATTGCCGATATTCTTGCAGGTAAGGTTAATCCCTCGGGTAAGCTTGCAGAAACTTATCCTGCCTCACTTGCTGACACTCCTTGCTTTAACTACTATCCCGGCACAGAGCAGACAGCAGAGCACAGAGAGGGTATTTATATTGGTTACAGATATTACGATTCAGCAATGAAGGATGTTCTGTTCCCCTTCGGCTACGGTCTTTCATATACAAAATTTGAATACAGCGACATAAAGCTTTCTTCTTCAGAAATCAGCGATACTGAGACCCTTACCGTAAGCTATAAAATCAAGAATGTGGGCAACGTGGCTGGTGCAGAAGTTTCACAGATTTATGTAAGTGACAAGGAAAGCACCATTTTCCGACCTGTTAAAGAACTTCGTGGCTTTAGCAAGGTTTATCTTGAAGCAGGTGAAGAAAAAGAAGTTTCAGTTGAGCTTTCAAAAAGAGCCTTCGCTTATTACAACGTGAACATTATGGACTGGCACATTGAAAACGGTGAGTTTGATATTATGGTTGGTGCATCAAGCCGTGACATTAAGCTTGAAGCAACGGTAAGTGTAACTTCAACCGTAGAGGCTGAAGTCCCCGATTATAAGGAAACAGCTCCATGCTACTATATAGCAGATGTGCAGAATGTACCCGACAGTGCCTTTGAAGCAGTTCTCGGCAGAGAAATTCCCTCACCTACACTTGACATTAATGCGCCTATTACTATGGCTAACAGTCTTGGTGATGCAAGATATACAAAGTGGGGCGGAAGAATAATCGGCTTTATTGAAAAAGCACTGACCACAGTGATGGATCCTGAGGATACTATGACGGGTATGATTAAGGCAATGGCTCTTGAAATTCCCATCAGAAACTTCATAACTATGAGCGCAGGCGTATTCTCAGAAGAAATGGCTGAAGGCCTTCTTATGATTCTCAATTCCGACGGAGCAGGAAAGGGTCTCGGAAAAATTCTTAAAGGTCTTTTTGGTGCAATAAAGAATATACCAGAGCTTTTAAAGGCTATATAAAAAGCAAAAATACGGAGGAAATATTATGATTAAGCTAAACGGCAACACCATACATCTTATGGGTAAAGAAGTAAGCTATGTAATGGTGATAAATGAGAAGGGCGACCTTATCAATTTTCATATGGGCAAAAAAATCGCCGACAGAGATTATGCATCAATGAAAACAGAATGGGCTGAGGGCGGAGGAAATATGTCTAATGTTATTCCTCTTGATGTGTATCCTCAGGAGTATCCTTCTTACGGGCTTTCAGATCTGAGAAATCCTGCTTATCAGATAATGAACAAGTTTGGCCATCCCAGCGCAAAGCTCACCGTAAAAGACATTATCATTCACGAAAACGAGGTAGTTAAGGTTAAGGATATGCCTTCACTTTATAAGGGTGACTGCAAGGCTGACACCCTTGAGATTGTACTTACAGACAACGTAGTTGAATTCGAAGCACATCTTTACTATGTTGTTTTTGAGGACTATAACGTTATTGCCCGTCACGCTATACTTATTAACAGAGCAGAGTGTGACATTGAGCTTAACAGTGCATATTCAATGTCTCTCGATTTTCCGAGAGGCGATTATGAAATGATTCACTTTGCAGGTGCGTGGCTCAGAGAAAGAGACATGATCCGCACACCCTTACAGCTTGGTGTAAAGGTTGAAGCAGGCAACGCAAGAGGCGCAAGCGGCCATCAGATGAATCCATTTGCTATTATCTGCTCAGAGGGTGCTGACGAAACAAACGGCGACGTTTTCGGTCTTTCTCTTGTTTATAGCGGTAACCACTCAACTGTTGCCTCGGTTGACCAGTTCGGTTTCCTTCGTGTTCAGCAGGGTATCAACCCTCTCTCATTTCGTTGGACACTTAAAAAGGATGAAGAATTCTGCACACCTCAGAGCATTATCTGTTATTCCGACAAGGGCTTCGGCAAAATGTCAAGAGAGATGCACGACCTCATCCGCAACAACATTATGACAAGTCCCTTCACTCACAAGGAAAGACCTATCCTCATCAACAACTGGGAAGGCACTTACTTTGATTTCACAGAAGAAAAGCTTCTCTCTATTGCAAAAAGAGCAAAAGAAGCAGGTATTGAGCTGTTTGTTCTCGATGATGGCTGGTTCGGTCAGAGAAACGATGACCACAGAGGTCTCGGCGACTGGTTCGTAAACAAGAAGAAGCTGCCTTGCGGAATCGACGGTCTCGCAAAGCAGGTTAATGATATCGGTATGAAATTCGGTCTGTGGTTTGAGCCTGAAATGGTGAACCCGGACTCCGATCTTTACAGAGCCCATCCCGATTGGGCGGTACATGTTGATGAACGCATTCCCATTGAAATCCGTCAGCAGTTAGTGCTTGATATTACAAAGCCTGAGGTGCGTGATTACATCGTTAAGGTTGTAAGCGATGTTCTTGCAAATGCAAACATCGAATATGTAAAATGGGATATGAACCGTCAGATTACGGATATGCCCTGCCTCGGCTACAACCACAGATATGTTCTCGGCTTCTACGATATTATGCACAGAATTGTTACTGCTTTCCCGGGCGTTCTCTTTGAGGGCTGTTCATCAGGCGGTGGCAGATACGACCTTGGTGTGCTTTACTATATGCCTCAGTTCTGGGCAAGTGACAACTCCGACGCCGGCTGTCGCTTTAAGATTCAGTACACAACCTCAATGTGCTATCCCATTTACTCAATCGGAAGCCATGTAACGGCTGTTCCCAACCACCAGTGCGGAAGAACAACACGCCTTAAGACAAGAGGCGATGTTGCTTATATGGGTGCTTTCGGCTACGAGCTTGACATTACAAAATGCACCGATAAAGAGATGGAAGAAATCAAAGAGCAGGTAAATTTTGAAAAGAAAGTCCGTCCGCTTATGTGCGAGGGTGATTTCTACCGTCTTGTAAACCCCTATGAGAGCAACTACTGCGCATGGGAAACTGTATCAAAGGATAAGAGCAGAGTTTTCCTTTTTGCGGGCAAGGCCATGGCTGTTGCAAACGACAAGAACCTCAAGTTTAAGCTTCAGGGACTTTGCCCTGAAAAGCTTTACAAGAACACCGCAAACGGCAAGGTTTACGGCGGTGACCTTCTTATGAACCGAGGTATTGATGTAGGTTTCAAGGGTGACGACTTTGCAACACAGGTTATACTTTTTGAAGAAGTGTAATCAAATCGTAAGAATCTTAAGTAAATCGTAAGATTATTTCTGTTGATATGAAAAACCTCCCATGATACAATTTAAGTATCAAAGGAGGTTTTTTATTATGAAAATTTATAAAAATCTGTCTCGTGTAGGTGTAACTGCAATTTTGATTCTATCTTTTTCGGGTTTTGCTTTTGCAAATTCCTCATGGGTGTGGATTTCCGAAACAAGACCCTATGATGTGCTGCCTTTTGTTGCTGTGGCAACGCTGATAATTGAAACTGCGGTGCTTAACCTTTCTCTTAAGCTCAACAATTGGCACAAGACTTTTGTGGGTGTGCTTATAGGAAATCTGATTTCCTTTGCTGTGCCGTACATAGGCTACAGTAATACTACACCTTATTCAGATTATCTTTCTCTGCCTGAAATTCTCAACAGAGGACCTTTTTATACGGTGGGAGCAGCTTTTCTTGTTATGACTGTTGCGGTAGAGCTTCCTTTTATATATTTCTGGCTGAGAAAAGATGTGAAAAACAAAAAGCTGCTTATTCTCGTCACTGTTCTTGCAAATATCATAACCACAGCAATGGTGGCACTTTGTGAAAGGCTTCTCTGTGAGGGACACTATTAAATGCTGTTTGAAGTATGGTCTATAATCAGTAAGTTGCCCTTTGTAACTATGTTATCTTTGCGGAATACATC
Organism: Acutalibacteraceae bacterium; assembly: GCA_045532695.1. Taxonomy (GTDB): domain Bacteria; phylum Bacillota; class Clostridia; order Oscillospirales; family Acutalibacteraceae; genus UBA6857. The sequence goes on along the minus strand of JAZSGK010000219.1, from coordinate 226 downwards.
TTTATATTTGCGAAGCAAAAATCCGTGACCGCAACTCCACTCTTCAATCTCCACACTGAAAAAACTCCCCGAAGGGAGTTTTCAGCTTGTCGAAAAAGTAGTTTTCGACAAGCTGGCAGACTGCCGAGAAATGTACAAGATGACCTTTTCTTTGTCCCGAAGGTGCAAGCTGACAAAGGATAGATATAACAAGTCTTAAATGCCCGATTTGCAGCACCTTTGAAAT
>JAZSGK010000254.1:0-2774 GCA_045532695.1 Acutalibacteraceae bacterium | reverse complement strand
CCAAAGACGTTTACAGCATATGTCTTGCCATTACCCCCTATCTCAATTATACCGACCCGTTCTGAGCCACTATTTGCTATTGACAAAGACAGCAAAAAACAGTAGAATTAAACTTATAAAAACAAAGGAAGTGAAACAATGCCGGGACTTAATATTGCTATAGATTTAGGCACAAGCTCTGTAACAGCTTTTGTACAGGGCAAAGGTATTGTTTTTTCCGAAAGCACTGCCATTTGCTATGACGCATACAGTGATGAAATAATATGCGTCGGCAATAGTGCAGGTGAAATGTTTGAGAAAACTCCTGAGTCGCTGATACTGAAAAAGCCTATTGTCGACGGTATGATTTCAGACTTCTCATCTACGGTAAAAATACTCTCTCACTTTCTCAGTAAAATCTGTAAAAACAGCATATTCAGACCCAATGTAATTATCAGCGCACCCAGCGGGATTACTGCTCTTGAAAGAAAGGCTGTTGTCGAGGCTGCTTGCTCTGCAGGCGCAGGCAAGGTCTATGTCATAGATGAACCCATTATTTCTGCTTTAGGCGCAGGTCTTACTATTGACAATCCGCACGGCGTTATGGTGCTGGATTTAGGTGCAGGTTCTGCTGATATTGCTGTTATCACTATGGGTACTGTTGCCTATTGCTGTTCTCTTCGCACCGGCGGCGACGCTATGGACGAAACTATTCTCCAGTATGTAAAGAAGAATAAAGAGATTGATATCGGTCTTGCAACAGCCAAAAAGATAAAGCATACCGTAGGCTGTGCTCAGCACAGAAGTGAAGAGCTTGTAATGTTCTGCACAGGCAAGGACCATATAACAGGTATGCCTAAAAACTTTGAAATAAGCTCCAATGAAATATATGAGGCCCTCAAAGATATTATCGAAGAGATTTTCAAGGGCATTGTAGACGTACTCGAGCAGGTACCCCCTGAGCTTTACTCTGATATCTGCAGTGAGGGTATCATAATTACAGGCGGTCTTGCAAGACTCCCGGGTATAGACAAAGAGCTGAGCAAGAGACTCACCATCAGAGTTACTCCTGCCGCCGACCCTGAGCACTGCGCAGCTAAAGGTGCAGGCTTTATGCTTAAAAATATGAAGCAGCTCGAGGACCACGGATACAGCTTCCGTTCAAAGGAAACAACAGATATATATTAAGATAATCACCTTACAGGTGGTTATTTTTTTGTAAAAAAATCAACATTCAAAAATAAAGTGTTTCTCTGACAGCCGTTCCGAATAAATCAGCTGATTGTAAACCTCTGAGATATATATTATAATTGAATTACAAAGTTAAAAGGAGGAACACAATGAAAAAAATTGACTACAATGTAAACAACCTCGGCTCATTCGAAAAGGAATGGGCAATCCACAAAAAGTGCAAAGAGTGGTGGTACGCTACAGGTATACTCTTTGACGAAGAAAAAAATATGTATTCTTATCAGTATACACTTCTGCACATTAACTTTGGTGTAATAACAGCAAAAATTGCTATGATGGCACTGACAGATTACAAAAATAAAAAGCACTACTATTCTCAGACGCCCACCTTCAACAAAAACGATCTTATCATCACAGACACCGAAGCTTCATTCAAAGGCAAGGCTTATGCAATAAAAGAAAAAGACTATATGAAAATAAAGCTTAACCACTCCCGTTTTTCTCTTGATCTGAATGCAAGCTACGGTAAGGGTGCTTTCTGGCACTGCAACAACGGCAAGCTTCAGATGGGGCTTGACGGTGCCGACGAAACAACACTTTACTATTCCTATACAAATATGCCGACAACAGGTATCCTTACAATAGACGGTAAAGAAATATCCCTCAAGGGCAAAACCTGGTTTGACAAGCAGGGCGGTACATATTCCCTTCATAAGCCTCAGACACATTGGGAATGGTTCTCACTGAGATTTTTCGATGACGAGGAAATAATGCTCTTCACCTTCCCCGATGCCTCATTTAATGACGGAACATATATTTCAAAAGAAGGTGCGAGACAAAGACTCTGCAGCTACAACATTGAAAGAACTGCAACAGACGAAGACATAGGTATGAAATGGTCAGCCGGTTGGAAGGTAAATCTCGGCGTTAAAGAAGACTATTACACAATTGAGCCTATTCAGAAGGGACATATCAACTTCGCATATTTTGAAGAGCTTTGCCATATAAGAAATGCAAAAGGTGAAATCGTAGGCTACAGCTTTGCTGAGCTTCTTCCGGGCATACTTAACGACCCCAAGCAGATTAAAATTGCAAATCTTTTCAAAAAAATTGAGTATTAAAGCAAAAAGGTGCAACTTCGTTTAAGCTAGTTTAAGAAAAAAACTAGAGTTTATAAGGGTTCAGAGGCATTCTTAAACTAATAAACCAATATTTTTATAATTTTATTTCATATATTATATTTGATAACTCTATGAAAACTTGGTTTATTGGTTTATTAGTTTAAAAGTATAAGACCTGCAAGGCAAGTCCCTGCAGGTCTTTTTCAGATAATAGATATTGCACCTGAAGGTGCGAGGATGAAGCTTACGCTTCATTAAGTGCAAAGTGCAGAACGCAGAACGCAGAGTGGCGATGAACCAGGGCGGTGAAGGGTGGGTGAAGCAAACTACATCAAAAAGGTTTAAGGATTACGGTTCACAGAGGTATTGGAAGAGAGAGTGGATTGAACTTTAATCGTTACTACATTGACTACATAACTACAACATAATTAAGAGATTCTATAATATTTACCATATTTATCATTATCTATATAAAAGTTTGTA
>JAZSGK010000005.1:0-5010 GCA_045532695.1 Acutalibacteraceae bacterium | reverse complement strand
CAAGAAAGTCGAGATCAAGGGTGAGGTATTCACCTTCAACGGTGCTCCCATTAAATTCAAGGGCGTAAACCATCACGATACCCACTATAAGACAGGCTTTGTTATGAACGCTGAGGATCTTCTCAAGGACGTTAAGCTTATGAAGGAGTTTAACTGTAACGCAGTCCGTACATCGCACTATCCTCCCGATCCCATATTCCTCGACCTTTGTGATGAGTACGGTCTTTATGTAATTGACGAAGCCGACATCGAAACCCACGGCACACAGTTTAACGAGGATATCAGATTCACAGGTAAGCCCAACATTATCTCAAACCATAAAAACTGGCTCCCGAGATATAAAGACAGAGTTATCCGTATGTATCAGCGTGACAAGAACCACCCGTCGATCACAATGTGGAGTCTCGGTAACGAGTCCGGTGGCTGGAAGAATCATGACGAATGCTGCGAAATGCTCAAGGCCTATACAGATATTCCCATACACTATGAGGGTGCAATCAGAACACCCAGAGGCTCATACGATGTTATCTCCGAGATGTATCAGATACCTGCACTCCTTGAGAAAATCGGTGAACATAAGCTGACAAAGAGATATAAGAATAAGCCCCATTTCCTTTGTGAATACTGCCATGCAATGGGCGTAGGCCCCGGTTCACTTGAGGATTACTGGAAGCTTATCTATAAATATGAAAACCTCTCAGGCGGTTGCATCTGGGAATGGGCTGACCACAGTGTATACGATGAAAACGCCAAGTATAAATACACTTACGGCGGCGACCACGGCGAAAAATTCCATGACGGTAACTTTTGCGTTGATGGTCTTTTCTATCCCGACAGAACACCTCACACAGGTGCATATGAAATGAAGGCTGTCTACAGACCTATAAGATGTGAAAAGGCGGGTGACAAGACCTACCGCTTCAGAAACACCAATGCTTTCACAAAGTCTGATATCTATAATGTGGAATATAATCTTGTAGTTGACGGTGAAGTAACAGAAAAGGGCAGAGTTGACCTTGATATTCAGCCTCTTTGCAGCAGTGATGTAAAGATAGCTCATTCTGATATTGACCGTGACAAGGATGTTTTCCTCAATCTTATTTATACTGATAAAGACGGCAGGGAAATTGCCAAGGAACAGCTTATTCTCAATGAAAAGGTAAAAGAGCCTGAATATATCGAAAAGAAAAAGGCTCAGTTTACCCGTAAAAAAGACAGACTTACTGTTGATTTTGAAGGCGGTACAGCTGTATTCTCCCTTGAGACAGGTGCTCTTACGAGCTATGAAATCGCAGGTAAGCAGATACTTTCCGATAGCGACGGTTTTGCTCATAATCTTTACAGAGCCTTCCTCGATAATGACAGAAATATCGTTAGAGGCTGGGAGCCTCTTGAAAAGCTTGTATATACAGGCAGACTGTCTTCCTATGAAATGAATGATAAAGAGGGCAGGGTAAAAATAGTTTCCAAGGGCAATCTTTCCTTTGGCGGCAAGGTGCTCTTTGAATGTGAAATTAAGTATACAATCTTCCCCAGCGGTATTATGAGTGTAAAACCCAAGGTATGGTATAAGAGCAGATTCCAGAAGAGATTTGAAGTGCCGAGATACGGTCTTACTATCAATCTTGACAAGAGTCTTCAGAACGTAAATTATTACGGCCTTGGTGAGCTTGAAAACCTCAACGACTTCAAGGCTCAGAGTATTATCGGAATTTACAATGCAAAGCTTGAAGAGCTTAATGTTGATTACATCCGTCCTCAGGAAAACGGTAACCACGGCGAATGCAGATACGCCCGATTCACTGACGCAGAGGGCAAGGGTATTATGATTCATTGCAGAAAGGATTTCTTCTCCTTCTCAGCTCATAATTATTCAAATAAGACTCTCAGAAAAGCTAAGCACCTTGAGGATATAAAGGACGATTCACTTGTTTGTCTCAACATCGACGGCTTTATGCGTGGCACAGGAACAAACAGCTGCGGACCTAATACTCTCAAGGAATACAGAGTTGATTTTAAGGATAAGCTTTCATTCAGCTTCTATATCATTCCTGTAATGTAAAAAATTAACAATAAAACCTCTCAATATTCGTTATAATCTACAATTGATTTGTGCTTGAATATTGAGAGGTATTGTGCTATAATGACAGTAATTGGGTATATATTTACCCGGTATTTTTAACGCAACGGAGGCTATCATCAATGAAGCAGTTAAACATTGGTATCATCGGTGCCGGCAGAATCGGCAAGGTACACGCTCAGTCAATTACATACAACGTTCCTACAGCTAAAGTACTCGGTATCACAGACGTATATAAAGAAGGTCTGCAGGAGCTCGCTGACAAGTACGGCATCGAAAAAGTATACGCTGATTATAAAGAGATGCTCGCAGACGAAGAGATCGACGCAGTTCTCGTTTGCTCATCAACAGATACACACGCTGATATTTCAATCGAAGCAGCTAAAGCAGGCAAGCACATATTCTGTGAAAAGCCCGTTGACCTTACACCCGCTAAGGTTCAGGCAGTTATCGACGCTGTTGCTGAAGCAGGCGTAAAGCTTCAGGTAGGTTTCAACAGACGCTTCGACCACAACTTCGCTCATGTAAGAAACCTCATCAATGAAGGTAAGGTAGGCGATCTTGAGCTTATCAAGATTACTTCACGTGACCCGGCACCCCCACCAGCTGAATACGCTGCAGTATCAGGCGGTATGTTCCTTGATATGACAATTCATGATTTTGATATGGCCCGTTTCCTTGCAGGCAGCGATGTAACAGAAGTTTACGCTAACGCAACTTGCCTTGTTGATCCTGCAATCGGCGAAGCCGGTGACGTTGACACCGCTATCATCAATCTCAAGTTTGAAAACGGTGCTCTCGGCGTTATTGACAACAGCCGCCGTGCAGCTTATGGTTATGACCAGAGAATTGAAGTGTTCGGTTCACTCGGTGCAGCTATGGCAGCTAATGACATACCTACAAACGTTACAATTATGAATGGTGACGGTGTTACAACTGATAAGCCTCTTTACTTCTTCCTTGAAAGATATATGCAGTCATTCCGCGATGAAATGATCCAGTTCGTAGAAGCTGTACTTGAAGACAAACCCACACCTACAACAGGTACAGATGGTCTTAACTCAATCCTTGTTGCTCTGGCAGCGAAGAAGAGCGTTCAGGAAGGCAGACCTGTTAAAATTTCAGAAATTCTGTAATTTCGCATTCTGGAGTGTCCCGCAAGGGATACTCCTTAACGTGTTTATATTGACAGTATTCACTTTTAGTGAAAGGATTTGATTACTTATGAAACTTACAATGGCACAGGCTCTTGTAAAATTCCTTGACAATCAGTATATCTGCTTCGACGGTAAGGAAAGCAAGTTCGTAGACGGTATCTTCGGCATTTTCGGCCACGGCTGTGTTGTCGGTATCGGTCAGGCTCTCGAGCAGGGCGGTCACGACCTTCGCTATTACCAGGGTCACAATGAGCAGGGTATGGCTCACGCAGCTATCGCTTATGCTAAGCAGATGAAGAGACGCAAGATTATAGCTTGTACTTCATCAATCGGCCCCGGTGCTTTAAATATGGTTACAGCCTGCGGTACTGCAACAGCTAACCGTATTCCCTTACTCGTACTTCCCGGTGACACATTCGCTTGCCGTCAGCCGGACCCTGTACTTCAGCAGATTGAGCAGTATGACTCATGTGCAATCACAGCAAACGATGCCTTCAAGGCTGTTTGCAAATACTGGGACAGAATTAATCGTCCCGAACAGCTTATGACAGCCTGCATCAATGCAATGAGAGTTCTTACGGACCCTGCCGACACAGGCGCTGTCTGCATTGCAATGCCTCAGGACGTTGAGGCAGAAGCCTTCGATTATCCCGACTACTTCCTTCAGAAGAGAGTATGGTATATGGACAGACGCGTACCCTCAGAAAGAGAAATCGAAGCAGCTGCCGAAATGATTAAAAACGCTGAGAAGCCTATGATTATTGTAGGCGGCGGTGTTACATACTCAGACAGTGAAAAAGCAGTTCTTGCTATGGCTGAAAAATACAATATCCCCATCGGCGAAACTCAGGCAGGCAAGGGACAGATTCCCTTTGACCATCCTCTTAATATGGGCGGCTGCGGTGTTACAGGCGGTCCTGCTGCAAATGCAATTGCCAAGCAGACAGACCTTGTTATTGCTGTAGGTACAAGACTTACAGACTTCACAACCTGTTCAAAGTGGGGCTTCCACAATCCTGATTGCAAGATGCTTTCAATCAACGTCTGCTCATTTGATGCATTCAAGATGGATTCAACAGCAGTTATCGCTGACGCTAAGGAAGCTTGTGAAGCTATTATAGCAAAGCTTGACGGCTATAAATCAAAGTGGACAGATGAAATCGAAACAGCTAAAAAGGCTTATATCGAAGAAATTGACCGCTGCTATGCTGATGAATCACACGATATGCTTTCACAGATGAAGGCTCTCGGTATTATCAACGAGGTTGTTGCTGATGACAGCGTAATCATCGGCTCTTCAGGCTCACTTCCCGGCTGTCTCCAGAGAATATGGAAGACAAAGGCTCCCGATACATATCACGTAGAATACGGCTTCTCATGTATGGGCTATGAAATCTGCGGTGCTCTTGGCGCTAAGCTTGCAGCGGGGGACAGAGAGGTTTACTCAATGGTAGGCGACGGCTCATTCCTTATGCTTCACAGTGAGCTTTATACAGCTATTCAGGAAGATAAGAAAATCAATGTAATGCTCTTTGACAACAGCGGCTGGGGCTGCATTGAAAATCTTCAGAATAACCAGGGTACAGATACATTCGGTACACGTTTCACAAGAAGAAACGAAGAAAGCGGTCTTCTTGACGGCGCAATCATCACAACAGATTATGCAAAGATTGCTGAAGGCTACGGCTGTAAGGCATACAGAATCACAACAGCTGAAGAACTCTATGCAGCTCTCGAGGATTCAAAGAAGCAGACAGTTTCAACTCTCTTTGA
>JAZSGK010000253.1:0-5825 GCA_045532695.1 Acutalibacteraceae bacterium | reverse complement strand
CTCTGTTTCTTACCCAGCTGATAAAAAGCCACTGCCGAAGCCGCCGCAACATTCAGAGAATCCACCCCATGGTACATAGGTATTTTCACTGTGAAATCACAGCCGGATATGGTCTCGTCAGAAAGTCCGTCGCCCTCTGTTCCCATAATGACGGCCAGTTTCTCTTCTTGGGCCAATCTCGGATCGTCAATGGAAAAAGAATTATCCTTAAGCGCCATAGCTACAGTTTTAAAGCCGAGGTCTTTTATTTCATCAAGGCTGTCACTCTGCAAAAAGGTCCACTCAATCTGAAATACAGTGCCCATACTGACTCTTGCAGCACGGCGGTACAAAGGATCCGAGCACCCGGGAGTGAGAATCACAGCATCCATTCCCAGAGCAGCAGCCGAGCGGATTATGGCACCCACATTAGTCGGATTCATGACCTTATCAAGTATCACTATTCTGTTTTTATCTTTGCAGATTTCTCTTATACCCGGCAAGGGCTTTCGCTTCATAGCACACAGCATACCTCTTGTAAGCTTGAAGCCTGTAATCTGAGTCAGCACATCGAATTCCGCACAACAAACGGGTACATCTTTTATTCTTTCAAGAATGCACTTGCCTTCACCCTCAATATGTCTTTTTTCCATAAGGCACGAGACCGGCTCGTACCCCGCATCAAGAGCCCTCTCAATAACCTTTGGACTTTCTGCTATGAATAAGCCCCTTTCAGGGTACTCTCTATTCAGCAGCTGAACCTCAGTCAGACGGGCATATACATCCAGCTCAGGAGCTAAAAAATCTGTTATTTCAATAATGTTATTCATATTTTTCTCCGTAATATTGATATATGTCTTGTTATCAGACGCTTCATACCAACTGATTATAGCACACTTAAAGCAAAAATGCCACCCTTACGGATGGCACAAATAATAATCACAAGCTTTAAACATCGCAGAACGCATTATTTAAGCAGTATTCTTCACTTCTAAAACTCAACAGATTTGCAGATTTCAGGAATTATAAATTCAATTTCCGGATGATTCTTTTTAACCGTATTTTTCAACCTTTTTACGCTGACATTTCTTGTTACAGGCGGAAAAGCATTATCAAAATGGTCTACAAAGATTTTTTTCGGATGGTACCTGTCTATAAAGTCTTTTGTTTTTTCGGGCACGAAAATACTTCCGCCGTTAGCAAGAATTAAAAGATCTATATCCTCCGGATACTTTTCATCAGGATGTTCACGGAAGGAACCTGTCAGAAAGATCTTTTTACCCTGACTTTCAATTTCATAAGCAACAATTTCTCCGCCCTCGGGCATTTTGTGATTCATATATGCCTGCCAGAACAGTCGCGGAAACATTACTATACTCTGAGGTACAACAGTAAGAATATATATCGGGTCAAAAACGATATGCCTGAAGCGACGCGGACGAATGGTATAATCCCCTATATGAATCTCATCATCAGCTCTGACTGCTCTGAATCTCTCCTCAGGCACACCTTTTCCCATAAGTGTTTTCTTTGGAGTTTCGGTACAGTAAATAGGAACGGTTTTATCTTTTTCGGCAAGCTCAGGAATACTGTATATATGATCAAAATGTCCATGGGTCACAAAAACTGCATCAAAACCGACAAAGCCTTCAACAGGTGTGGTTTCAATCCGCTTATTCATCCTGACAAAGGGATCGAAAAGCAGTTTTGTTTTACCGTCATCAATTCCTATAGTTGCAGTTCCGTACCAGGTTATTTTCATATCCAACATCCTCTCGTAATGTAATCTTCCGTTTTCTCATAATTTTATTATACAAAAACGCAGGATTTGTTGAATAAAAAAGTGTTAATAATCAATGACATTTATGTTAATGATATAAGTTATTTCAAAATATAAAAAATACGCACTTTCGGATAGCAAGAATCATTTACGCCATCAAGATTGAGAGAGATGATATTATGTCTGATTTTATTTAAGATTTTTACTATGGAAACATTGAGCCGCAGGAATGTACTACCAGCCTTACATCAAAAGTTTATAATAGTCTGAGTGAACTTGTACGCAGAAAAGAACAACTGATGCCAATACTGTCCGGCTGGGAAAAGGAACTCTTTATGGATTACGTCATCAAGTTTGCAAGCATCTGCAGCACAAACAGCTTTTCATCGGGTTTCAGATTAGGAGCGAGGTTTTAGTGTGACACTTTTATAAAGGAATAAGCTTAGATATAAAAATCCTCCTTAATGTCATCGTACAAAGTTAAGTGAGCTTTTTTATGTTTTTTCATATCAAGATTTCCCTCAACACATTGCTTTAACCTCACCGTTGGTATATAATAGCATTAACATATAAATTTAAGGAGTGCAAAAATATGGAAAAGAACAAACTCTCAGTATGGCAAAGTGCCTGCATAATCACAGGATACGGTGTCGGCGGCGGTATTATGGCTATGCCTTACCTTGCTGAAAAGAACGGTATTTTAATGGCAATGGTTATTCTCGTGCTGTCCTTCCTTACAAACCTAATCATTCACCTTATGATTGCCGATATCTCAATTAAAAGTGGCGGCAAATCACAGATAGTTGAGGTTTTCTCAAAGTATCTCTTCACAGGTAAATTCCAGAAGCCTATCACACTTTTCTTCTTCGTGGTTATGGCTTTGGTTATGTTCACTAACCTTGCCGCTTACATATCAGGTGCTGCTGAAATCATCACCGACCTCATCGGTATACCGATGATAGTGTCAAAGCTTATCTTCTATGTGGCCGCTGCAAGTGTTGTACTCTTCGGACTTAAGGCTGTGGGCCTCAGCGAAAGCGTTGCCGTTTCTGTTATCTTCGGTGTTGTTGGCGTACTCGGTGTATGTTCACTGTTCAACATCAAAAATCCTCTCAGCTTTTCTATCGGTCAACCCAATCACATCCTTGCTTTCTTTGGTATGGCTATGCTTGCATTCTCCGCTTTCTTCTCTGTACCTCAGGCAGTAAAAGGTCTTGACGCTGACGCTAAAAAGGTTAAAAAGGCTGTTTTCATCGGTCTTTCAAACAACCTCGTACTTATGGTTGTTATCACTCTCTGTGCGCTTCTTGCCTCAACAGAGGTTACCGAGGTTGCTATGATTGGCTGGAGTAAGGGTATCGGTGCGTGGGCTCAGATTGCAGGCTCAATTTTCACCGTACTTGCTATGATTACAAGCTATTGGGCAATATCCCTTGCTCTTGCTGACATTACCGAGGAGCAGATTAAAAAGGACAAGAGAATCTGCTGGATTATTGCAACTCTCCCCTCACTTCTTATGACTTTCCTCAACCTTGGCGGTTTTATGGAGTTTATGAGAATTGGCGGCGGACTTATCGGTATTCTTATTGCTATTCTGGTTATCCCTGCTTACAGAAAGAGCCTTAAAGACGAAGGAGACAGCACTCTCGGTAATAAGTGCGGTACCTTTGTACAGATTCTCGTTATCATCGCACAGATTCTTATGGCTGTCGGTAATGTGGTGCCCGTATGATGAAAAGACTTTACTTTAACGGCAAAATTCACTCTATGGTGTCGGAGGATGACATCTTCTCCGTAATGGTCACCGAGGGCGAAAAAATAACCTACACAGGTAATGAAATCCCAAGCTGTACTTTTGATGAAAAAATTGATCTTTATGGTAAGCACGTTTACCCAACAATGACAGACTCACATCTGCATCTGCTTTATACTATCGTGCTTGCAGCGGCAAGCTTCAACATCTGCGAAATCACATCAGAGGGCGTAAAGCCTGACAATATGGCTGATATCGGTGAAAGAGTCAAGGCTTTCTGCAAGGCAAATCCCAAGCAGAAAATCATTACTGCCAATGGCTTTATTATTTCCGCAGTTAATGAAAAGAGACTCCCGACACGCTTTGAGCTTGATGAATGGTCAAAGGGCAGAGCGATGATAGTTTACAGCATTGACGGTCACAGCAGTGCCATTTCAACAAGATTGATGGAAATGCTAGACCTTCCCACTGAGGACAGTGACGGTATCTTTTCGGGCGAAGCTCACGAGTTTATGCAAGGTAAGGTTACAACCCTTATCGCATCAAATGTTACCCCTGCAATTATCGCAAAGGGTATAGCTAATTTCTCAAATCTCTGTGCCTCCTACGGTATCAGCAGAGTCTGTGCAATGGACGGCAACGAGGATGTAGAAAATGACATTCTTACAACGGCTCTTGCTTTTCTTGCCGGGAGAATGGACATTGATGTACGTCTTTTCCCTCAGTATATGGACTTTTCAAGGCTCGATGCCTTTAAGAAAAAGCAGAAGACACTCCGTGCAGGCGGATGCGGTGTGTGGGAGCTCGACGGTTCTGTCGGTTCGCACAGTGCGGCTTTTAGTGAGCCTTACAAGGACAACAGTGCACTTGGTCACTGCTACTACGAAAAGGATAAAATCAAGTCTAAGGTCAGCGAAGCACTCGACAAAAATATCCGTCTTTCTTGCCACGCTATCGGCGAAAGTGCCATTGACCAAATTACGGAAATCTACGGTGAGCTTGAAGATCGCATTCCCACAAGCGGCGCTATGATGAGAATTGACCACTTTGAGTTCCCGTCAGAAAAGGCTGTAGAGCTTATCAAAAGGCTACCTCTTGCAATTACTGTTCAGCCGGGGTTTTCCTGGATAGACAAGCATTTTCTTAAAAGCTACCAGCAGTTTTTACCCGAAAACATCATAAACAGACAGTTACCGCTTAAGGATTTGCTCGGTGCTGATGTCTGTGTCTGCGGTTCAAGCGACTCTCCCGTACAGTCCGTTAACCCCTATGAGCAGATGCTCGGTATGGTGGATTTCTATCTGCAAGACCAGTCTGTAACGCCCTATGAGGCTCTTAAAACTTACACCGTAAACCCTGCAAAAATGCTCGGTGAACTTAACACGGGTACACTAAAGATCGGTAATGATGCTGACTTTTTCGTCTGCAACAGAGATATTCTCTCCTGCAATGGTACGGATATAACTCTTTGCAAGGCGGAGTATATGGTGGTCAGAGGTGAAAGGTATAAAGAGAAAAAAGGTACTGTCGGAGAGCTTCTCAAAATGCTTGTCACTAAACCGCATAAGATATAAAATAAGCCATCTTGTTTTAGCTTATCTCCCCGGCAAGAAAGTGAGTATAAAGATTTCACTAACACTATTCTCCCTGAAGGTATCGAAACTTTACCCAAACGCTTTGTAATCTCTTAAAGAACGAGTGGATGACCCGGCAGGCTGAAGTTGTTGTAACTTATGTTACTCACAGCTTCGGCGGTGCTTGGCAGTTTAAGACTATGGCAGAGAAGCAAGGGAAGACGGTAATTGAACTCAGTGAGTGAAATAAACGAGTTTACAACAAACTGAAACTATGCTACAATTATCTTACATTAAGTGCAAGGAGAAGGCTTATGACAAGCAAGGAACGACGTGAAAAGGGTATGCTTTTCATCGCTGACGATAATGACTGGGTAGAAATGAAAAGAGCAAGACAGCTCACTCAGAAGCTCAACAATATTGACCGCTGTGACTTTGAAGGTATCAACGCTATTGTAAGGGAGCTTTTCGGCAAGGCTGATGAAACTACATTTCTCAATCCGCCCTTTTACTGCGACTACGGCTCAAATATTTTTGTAGGCAAAAACTGCTTCATTAACTATAACTGTACAATTCTCGACAACGGAAAAGTAACTCTCGGTGATAACTGTATGCTCGCTCCCAATGTGTCAATCTACACGGCAGGTCACTCTCTTTACCCTAATTCACGCACTCTTGGCTATGAGTATGGCATTGAGGTTACCGTTGGCAATAATGTCTGGATTGGCGGCAATACTGT
>JAZSGK010000109.1:0-5333 GCA_045532695.1 Acutalibacteraceae bacterium | reverse complement strand
GAACCTGCGGCATCCTCCCTCTTGCGGTGCCCAAAATTCATTACGGCTTGGAGCGCCTATGAATTTTGACCGCTGCGCCATTCTCGCCTCGCTTCATCGTCCGCAGGACGCGCTTCGGCGATAATGCCCAAAACAGATCTGCTTTGCTCGCAGAAATAAAAAAGCAATAACCTTTCGGTTACTGCCCTCAATGGTCGAGGCGACAGGATTCGACCCTGCGGCCCTCTGCTCCCAAAGCAGATGCGCTACCAAACTGCGCTACGCCTCGAATTGCCTTGCTATTATACACTTTAACCATATATTTGTCAAGACTTTTGTCTTTTTTGACGGATAAATATTTGTTGACATCAAAAAACAAAAAATGTAAAATTATATTGTGAGTAAATCACAAACAATATCAATAGGAGATGAATATTATGTGGGAAAAAATAGTAGCCTTCTTTATGTCGATAATAGCCTTTTTTACAGGTCTTTTTGGCGCTGGCAGTAATAAGGATTATGTATTCAAAAACCTGGCATACGGCAGTCATGAAAGACAGATTATGGATTTATATCTGCCGGAGAAAAGTGACGGTGAGGTAGGGCTTGTACTTCTTATTCATGGCGGTGCATGGGTCGCCGGTAACAAAGACGAATATAAAAGTGCACTTAAAACAGCTTGTGACGATTTAGGCTATGCTGCTGCGGCCATCAACTACAGATACCTCTCAGAGACAGTGACCTTACACGATATCGCTGACGATATTGACCTTGCGCTTAAAAAGATAAAGGAAAAAGGTGCTGAAAAGGGGATAAATATCAACAAAGTCCTTCTCACAGGATCTTCAGCAGGCGCACATCTTGCAATGTTCTATGCTTATTCAAGAAAAAATACCGCGCCTATTACTCCTGCGGCTGTTGTAAGCAACTGCGGGCCTACTGATTTATCAGATGATAATTTCTATTACAACGCTGATTTGGGAGTGAACAGTGAGCTTGGTAAATTTGAAGACATTGCATACCTCTTCTCCTGCGCAGGCGGACAGAAGTTCACTTATGAGACAAGAGCTACTGCCAAAGAGGCTCTGCTTAAGGTTTCACCTATCTATTATGTCAGTGCTGATACGGTACCCACTGTAATCAATCACGGACAGAAGGATACCATCGTGCCTTTCAGTAATGCTACAGCAATCGTAGAAAAATTCAAGGAGTACGGTGTAAAATACGATTTCAACATTTATCCTAACTCAGGTCACAGTCTCAACAATGATGAGGCAAACAGAAAAATAGCTGATGACCTGCTGTTTAAGTATCTTGCGACTTATCTTGGCAAGGAAGTGTAAATTTCAGGGGACTGTCTCAGACAGTCCCTTTGGTTTTGTATGGTAGCCTGCGGTGGCAGGCGGCTCCATGAAAGCACCACCCCTTCGGGCGGTGCTTTCCGTGAGCGCGGAGCGCTCATGTGCCGGACGCAGTCCGGCAATGGAGCCGCCGAAGCTGTTTTTTGCAGAAAATCAAATCGGCATCAGATAAAACTCTGCAAGAGAGTTCCATGTTGTTTTGTCCACCTGACCGCTTTCAGTATGCGATATTACTCTCTGCCAACGCTTCACTTCTTTTTCGGTACTCTCGTCAAAAAATGACTGTAAGGGCAAGGGTGAAAAATTGTCATAGCGTGAGGCTATATAATTGAGCATAAGATGAAGAGTGTAAACAGCAGTGTTGTCTATTCCTTTTACAAGAGGTAAATCCTCGTTGGTTATTCTTATAATCTGTATGGGCTCCGAGACTGTGAAAACGGCTTCGGAGTTCTTGACTTTTATCATTTCCCAGGTTTCGAAGTTTACTACGCCTGTTTCGGATAGTCCGTATTTTCGCTGGAAACTCTTTACAGACAAAGTCGTTTCTTCTGCAAAAATACCGTCGGGTACAACTCTTGATATATCGCTGTCCAGCCTTCCTATGTTGCGAAGATAGCTCTGTAATTCAAAAACTGCTTCGTCCATTCTTTATGCCTCCTTTAATTCTCTTCCGGGGTACTGGCCGGGAAGCCTCTGTTGACCAAGTCTGAGAGTACGGTAAACATCGGCTATGGTGTTCCATGTGATTTCGTCAACCTGCCCCGTTTGCGGGAGCTCAAATATACGCTGAAACTCTTTGACTGCATTCTGGGTTCTTAAGTCAAAGATGTTATTTACGGCCACAGGCTGAGCCTCAAAAAATACTCTGCCGATATATGCGAGATACTCCTTGAACACACGCACGCTGGGGCCGACGTCGCCTCGTTTCAGTACTACACCCGGATAGGACTGAGTGGGTACATCCAGGAGCTGATTTTCTTTGTCGAGATAATCAACAACACCCTTATATGCACTGTAAAGACTTTCCCATGTGCCTTCGTCAATTTCGCCTGTTACGGGCAATCCCTTGAATCTCTGAAAGGCTGAAACTGCATTTGCAGTCGCATTGCCGTATATGCCGTCTATGCTGATGTCGGGAATGAAATTGACAAATCTTCCGAGCAGTGTTAAAAAGTACTGCACTGTAACAACAGAGCCTCCTGTATCTCCTTGTCTGAGAGCTCCTTTAAACTGCTTTGGTATGTTTTCATATCCTATGCCCTCGGAGTCGAGCTCGGCAAGTCTTGTAACAGAATCATAGATATACACTATCTTGTACCAGGTAGCTTTACCGATTATTCCGTCGGGAGTCAGAGAGAAAACACGCTGAAAGGTTTTCACGGCGTTTTCGGTGTTTTCGTCGAAAGCACCGTTGATTACGGGGACTTTTGGTATGGCAGGGTAATTGCCGGAAATTCTGCTGAGATAAATTTGCATGCGGCGTACGCTTTCGCTGAGGTCGCCTCTTTTTAAAGGTACATCAGGGTAGGAGGGGACATTGTCAGCAATAGGTGCGTTGACTACAATTTCAATATCATTTCCGTAGTAATATTCAAGTATGTCAACGTCGCTGTACCCTTGATTTGCAAGAGTCTGTGAGCCCCATTGTGAAAGTCCCTCGCATGTGACGGTTGTGCCGTTGCAGTATTGGGCGAAAAAAGGATTTACTGTACCTTGCCGACGAAGATAGTCATTGAATAGCTCGCCGACTATACGGCTTATATTTTCATATATGTTTCTGCCGTTTATGAATTTCTGGTCATAGTAGGTATCATTGGTAATATCGTAGTCATAGCCTCTTGCAGTGTACCATTCTGTATATATTCGGTTGAGAGCAAAAGATACCTGAGCGAAAATGTTAGCCCTGAGAGCAGCCTCATCCCATGTGGAAAAAATCTCAGATGAAGCCACATTTTTTATATAGTCTGCAAAGGGCACTGTAACTGTAGGGTCGCTGCTGCCCGGTGAGCCTAAATGGACTCTTATGTTAGTAGGTATCTGAGGAATAACAGCCATTTAATCAATCCTTTCTGAAAGTGGAGTCATTTCTGCAGTGAGAAGAATATCTGAGCCTCCTACTGCAGATACTAGGAGATTTTTTCTCGGGGCGAAGCCCTCAGCGTAAATGTCTGCAGTGTAGTCGAGAACCTGCTGAGTGCTTTCGGGTATGAAGGCATTAGTAGCCGGGAAGGACTGAAGCTTTACTTTTTTTGTTTCACCGTTTTCGTCGGTAATGAGGAATATATGAAGCTTGCCGTCAAGATAGACAGAAATCTTTGCACCGACTACGGGGTAAGCCTGATTGCCCGAAAATACTTTAGCTGAAAAGTATGCGAAGTTTTCGGGATCTGCCGGGGGGATTTCTTCTGCAGGGGATATATTCGGTTTATCGCTTGTTTCAGGGTCCACGGCAGTGTCCTGAGGGGTCTGATCCGAAGGCGGGTAGTTCTCTTCTCCGGTTCCGTATTCTTCTGTGTCCGCTGTATCTTTTTCGATTGTCTGATTTTCTGTCGTAATACCCCATTTTGCCCACTTTTCTTTCAGACTTACTAAGTCGGCAGTGTATTTACTTATGAGTTCGTCGAGTTCTCTTTCTTTATCCATAATAGCTCTCCTGTATGTCAGATTTTCATAATATGTATATTTGAATTGCCTTCAAAAAATACGAAAACCGCAATTTTTGTGTATTTTTAAGGCTGACACACCATAATAGAAACAGAAATGAAATGAAAGGGTGTATAATATGTGCACTGCGGTGAGCTATGGGAGATATTTCGGGAGAAATCTTGATCTTGAAAAATCCTACGGAGAGCGTGTAGTAATAACACCGAGAAAATACAGGCTCCCTATGCGTACCCTGTCGACGATAGATAGTCATTACGCTATGATAGGTATGGCGGCAGTAGAGGGAGAGTATCCTCTTTATTTTGAGGCTACCAATGAAAAGGGTCTCAGTATGGCAGGGCTTAACTTTCCTGATAACGCTGACTACAAAGACTATACAGAGACTAAAGAAAATGTGACTCCCTTTGAGCTTATACCTTATATTCTGGGAAAGTGCAAAGACGTTGCCGAAGCTGAAAAACTGCTTGGCAATATTAATGTAGTGAAGATAAATTTCAGCGAGGAGCTTCCGCTGTCACCGCTTCACTGGATAATAAGTGACAAAGATAAAAGCATAACCGTAGAGAGTGTAAAAGACGGATTTAAGATATACAGAAATCCATACGGCGTGCTTACTAATAACCCTACATTCGATTATCATATGACGAATATCAATAACTATATGCAACTTCATGAGGGCTTTGCTGAAAACAGAATTTCGCCCGAAAGACAGTTCAATAACTACAGCCTCGGCATGGGTGCTTTGGGTTTGCCGGGGGATTATTCATCAGCTTCGCGCTTTGTAAGAGCTGTCTTTATAAAAGAAAAATCACCCTGCTTTCAGAGTGAAAAAGAGAGTATCAGCCATTTCTTTCATATTTTAGGGGGAGTAGCTATGCCTAAGGGCTGTATTATGACAAGAGACGGTGAATTCGAATATACACGCTATTCTTCCTGTTGCAATGCAGACAAGGGTATATACTATTACACCACATATAATAACAGTACGGTTACTGCGGTTGATATGCATAGCGTAAATCTTGACGGTGATGAAATATATGCTTTTCCTCTTGCAATGTGGGGTTGATTTTTACACACTAAGATGATAAGATGTTAAAAAGGATGTGATGTTATGAAGAACAGAAAACTAAAGATATTAATCGGATGTCTTGTGGTGGTTGTAGCTATTTTTGCCGTTATGGTGGCAAAGGGCTTTATAGTCTTTGATCACAGCGCTGAGAGAGGCTTTGAAAACAGCATAATCTGGAAGGGCGTAAGATATGAGCCTGTGCCGGGACGATATAAGGAAGGAAAAACCATAGCCAAGGTTAAAGACAGCGGACTCAGCAT
>JAZSGK010000047.1:0-13579 GCA_045532695.1 Acutalibacteraceae bacterium | reverse complement strand
CCGCTTGGCCTCCGACTTATTATGTCGGCAATTGTATCGGGCACATTTTTGTTATCAAAAACAAGTGTAGAAAACTTTAAAAGCACGTCTGAAATCTATAACACCACAAGTATCCCCTTATCATTAAGTAATCTGGGCTATGATGAGGAAGACTGCACTGACGAATGTACGAGAAACTACATAACCCGATTTGCTCAGCACTACTTTTATTCCTCGGATTATAATCAAGCTTTAACCCAGGCTCAGATTAACAATGGCTATGAAGCAAAAAGCGAATATATGGCTTATGAGATTTTTGTTTCGGACTATCCCCATATAAGAGAAAAGTACATAAATAAAATCCTCAAGAAATATAAAAAATATGATTATGAGATAGAGACTATAAGTGACGACAAAACTTCTTGGGATATACTCTATAAGGACATCAGCGATGAAAACAAAAACTATTATGCAGGCACTGCGGTGAAAGGTGACACAGTTTTATATGTGCGGTGGTCCGTTAACACCAACGGCATGAACTTGTTTGAAACTGCTTATGAAAAGCTCTTTTCAGATTAACAGAACATAAAAGCGGCGGGGAAAGACTTCTTTCCTCGCCGCACTTTGTCGCGTACAATAAATTTATACTGTCCTCATTTTGTTGTCCTCGCCGGACAGGCGTTACTTTTCCTAGCGTGGAAAAGTAACCAAAACACGCTCTTATTACTCCAGCACATAAATCTCAACAGTTCTTCTGCCGAACTGCTTGCAGGCACTGTAACCGTTGATATAAAGGTCAACCACAGTATTACTGTTGTAAATAAATCCGCCTGTGTCGCCCGCTATGGCATAGCCGTAAACATACCTGTTGTCACTTGAGACAATATACAGCTTCGAGCCGTAGGGTATCTCTCTCGGGTCAACGGCAACTACACCCTCCTGAGCTCTTCTGCCTGTTGACGTGACGGTGCCGGTACAGTATGCCGTAGCCTTGCCGACTATCTTCTTTTTATACTTGACAGGTCTGTTGTTCTCGTCCATATCAATCTTATATGGCGGTGTCAGGTCGGAAATAACCCTCTTTGCAACATTGCCGCCGTAAAGACTGGGCTTCGAGCCCCAGACAACAACCTTGCTGACAGGATCCTTGGTTATCTCTGTTCTGACAAGCTCTTTACTGTCATACTTGCCGTCGATATACTTCTTTTTGTAGTAGTTTACCTGCGTACCCTTTTTACCCTCCCGCTTTACATATACCTGCTCTTCATACATACTGTCATCGTATTTTACAGTTGTTTCATAGTCAATGGCAATTGTCTTTTTGACCTCTTTATATGTAACGCGTTTGACCTGAACCTTTGTGTTTTTCGTCAGTTTTTTTGTGAGCTTATGGGACAGGATATCCTCTTCGTTCAGTCTGATGCCTGCCTTGGTCAGAAGCTCCTTTACAGTGCAGTCGGTGGTTTTTATTTTCTGCTTTCTGCCGTCGCAGATAAGTGTAACCGTAAAAGCACGTTCTATTTCAAGCTTCGTGTTTTCGGTTATGGGTACCATTTTTCCAAGACTCAGCTTATCGCCCTCTTTAAGCCTGATACCCGACTTTTCTATAGCATCGCCTACAGTACCGGAAACAGTTACCACCTTCGTGAGTTTGCCCTCATCATAAATAAGAACATCATGAGGTTTTGTAACAAGTATTACACTTTCCTTTACATCAGCATCGAAATAATCAAGTATAACCTTGTCATTTTCGTTGACTCTTATACCTGACCTTCCTATGATAAGCTTCGTATCATCAGTAAAAGACCATACCTCCTGAGTCTGTTCATCGCAGACCACATAAGTCACAACCATATAGTCCCACGCCACTACACAAGCGGCTGCCAAAAGGATAATAACAGCAAAAAATCTGAATATCTTCTGCCACAGATCTTTAATAAACAGATCAATTGTTATGATGTGCTCAAGCATTGCTGTTACCTCCTCAAAAAAATCATATTCGGCTCATTATACTTCAATTGTATCAAAAAGTCAAATTTCAGCCTTTTCACTATGCTTTTTCGTTTACACCTGTCAGCTTATATACTTCACTTTCTATCATCGCAGTTACCTCATCAACATCGAAAACTATGCCCTTTGAAAGCAGAAACGCAACTACGTATTCCTTTTTCTGTTTACCTGTTTTGCTGCCGAAAAGCTGCTCGGCCGCCCTGACAGCTGTCTGCACCCAGAAAAGAAGTCGCTTCTGTTTTTCTTCTGTGAGCCTCTGTTTAAGATAGGGTATGAGAAAAGTTGTAACTGCCGCTGATAAGAGGGCAACAATACATTCTAAAAGCTTTGTAAAATCAAATTCCATAATAAAATCCTTTCTTTGAATTATTTATGCGCCTGAACATTCAGGTGCTTTTCTATTTTATTGATCGCCTCGGTGACAGGGCCGTTGCACCCCTGCTCACGAAGACCCTTGAGAGCCGCTAAAACACCGTAGCAGATAACCGTCTGTTCTTCCTTGAGGGCTTTAATTTCAGTATCCTGCTTATTTTGTCTGAGCACCCATTTGTAAAGAGCAAAAATCGCACCGAAAACCACAGCACCTGCCCCCATAACCTCAGCAAGAATCAAAAGCAGTTCTTTTAATATAATTGCTTCTTCCATATTTATCACCTCACATAAACCTGCAGTAGTCAAGGCAAATCCACCTGTTTTCGGCGTACTGTCCCCAATTGCACTTAACCTTTGTTATTTTTACTGTCTTACCCTTCACAAGAGCACCCGTCTTTTTATACTGCGTACCTGCACCGGCTCTTACATTGAGCACAGCAGTATCAACCTTATAGTACCCTGCCGTATATTTATCCGGCAGCTTTTTGAATCTGATTGAGCCTTGTGAAATAACCCTTGTAAAATCCGGATCAATATAAAAGATATCCTCAGGCTTTGCCGCAGTGTTTGTCGTTGTCAGGACCCATTTGCCTTTTGTGTTCTGCATCCAGCCTGCGCCCTTCATTTTACCCTTACCGGCACTGATATGCAGATGGTTTGCCGTTGCACCGTCTTTACCTTCACAGGTGATTTTTTCCTTTCTTCTGAAAACATCCCCCACCCTCAGACTTTTAAGATTTATATCATCGGGGTGTGTAATAAGCATAGTAAGATAATCACTTGAGCCGTCGGCAAAGTCGACCTTGCCTGTGCTTTCCAGCCATATTGTGTTGGTGCCTTTTGTGCCCACGCCATAAATCCGTCTTATCTTCATTTCATCGCAGGGACAGTATATATAGTCCTTTCCCGTATCACTGCACCCCTCATCAACAGGATAGTCTTTCGGTGTACCTGCAGTGTGAGGTCTGTGAGAGGTTTTGCCTTTATAATTCTGGGTTATTCTCATAGTCTTGCATGGATATACTGCATAATTCATAATCTGAACCTCCACCATAACGTAAGATATATTGCCGCTATATAAAGACATATTGTATTTATTGTTCTGTACATTGCTTCTCCTTTCTTATTTTTGCGCAAATAAAATTGAAAACTGCCCTGCAAAAGATGCAAAGCAGTTTACCTGTCCATTGGTAAAGTATTAAATTGTCCTGTGGCTTTGCGGTACCACACTTTTAATTCTATATCTGTTTTTTCACTTTGTCAACAGTTTTTCGAACATTTGTTCTGTCGGGTGCAAAAAAATTTACGGAGCCGTTTTCACAGCCCCGTATTTTTAATTATTCACCTAAAAATTCAAGAAGCTCACCAAGGTTTTCTTCACTTACCATATCAAAGCCGTCTTCAAATTTTCCGACTACTTCCTTAGATTTAGGATCATCACTGTCTTTGAGCTTACTCTTGAGCATCTTGACCATCATACCCATCATCATTTTATACATACCGCTGAGCTTTTTCATATCGAAAGCACCGGGAAGGCTGAAGAAAGGCTCGTTGATGGAATTCTTCTCTTTTATAGATGCGTCCTGACTTTCGCTTTTCATTATACCGACAGCCACAACAGCTTTGAGGGTGCCGAATTTTACTCTTGCCTCACTGAGGCTCTGCACTGCACCGGCCATTACCCAGCCGATGAAAACTACCTCTGTACCCACAGCTTCATCACTGTGAGCAAAATCATAGCAGGGATATCCGGTCTTTTCTGAAAGCATCTCCGCATATTTTTTTGATGAGCCGGTATTGGTTACATAAACTATCGAAATCATAAAACAACCTTCCTGTCTTTTACTTGCTGATTACAGGCAGATTGAAGCAATGCATCTGCAGACCGTTGAGAAGCCTGAGAGGCTCTGCTGCCTTGAATCCGGTACCCTCAGCGAACATCTGCTGCTGAAGCATAATAGCTGCAAGAAGAGCGGGCTCAGCCTGTGACTTATGACACTTTATACTCTGCATTTTGATTTCTTCAAACTCTGTGATATCTATAATAGTGTTGGGCTTATCGGTATAATAAAAGCCTACGCCCTTAACGCGCCATGCATCATCACGAAGCTTGCCGTCGACGAAATCGGGATAGAAGTTGCACAGAGCGTCCATTGCCGCATATTTTACAGCGTTACCGACTTTGATGTGGTCGCTGTGACACTCTGTTTCGAGATTAGGATCAGCAGTAAGAACATAGTCCGGCTTAATCTGTCTGATAACCTCAACTATCTTAAGTGAAATTTCTCTTTCGGAGTTATCGTTTTTATCTGCAAAGCCTAAGAAGCCTGCATTCTTTACACCGAGGAATTTCTGAGCCGCAAGAGCTTCCTTCTGTCTTATTGTCTGAACGTTGTTTTCCTTGCCGATATACTGAGGCTCCGCATATCTGTCATCTGTTACTGTAAGCTCGTAAACCTCAACACCGATTGACTTGAGCCATGCCATAGTACCGCCTGCACCGATCTGATTGTCATCGGGATGAGGCTGAACAAAAAGGACTCTCTTTGCCTTTGATAAATCGGGCGGTGCACAAAGAAGGTCAGCCGCAGCCGTAGCCTTCGATACAACGGCTTTTGTAGCAACAAACTTTGCTGAAGAATTACGTTTTCTTATAATTTCTTTTACTTTCATATTTCCGTCTCCTTTTGTTTTCTTTTTCCTGTTACTTTCTATTTTATATCAAATTACTTCCTGAGTCAACTCATACTCAGAAAAAACTGTCTCTATCTTTTTACTGCAGCTTTCGGGCGAATAAATCCACCTGTTAATATAATCGCTTTCGTTATAGTAGGTTACAGCTTCATTGGGGTATTCAGCATCAAAGGAATCCACAATAATAAGCTTGATTTTCATTCTTTCGGGAATGAGATTTTTTATATATACACTGGCGTGCTGACCCGGCACAACTCCCGGCACATATTCCGCAAGGCCTGCAAGGTTAGGCTTAAGCTCAACAAAAATCCCGTATCTTTCAACCGAGCGCACTATTCCCGGTACCGTTTCCCCGGGCTTGAAGAGTGCCGCATTTTCCTCCCATGTGCCAAGAAGCTCCTTATAGCTGAGAGTTATTCTGCCCTCTTCATCAACAGACTTAACCACAGCTTTGATTTTCTGTCCCGGAGTGAATCTTGCAGACGGATGAGGTATTCTTGAAACGGATATACTGTCTATTGGCATAAGAGCCGATATTCCTGCACCTATATCTGCAAAAACACCGAAGGACTCCATATGAGTCACAACTGCATCGATAACACAGCCGGGTGTGAGAGTGGAAATATAATCTCTCATACAGTCCTCCTGTACACTTCTTCGGCTGAGCACCGCATATACTTCTCCCTTTTCATCGGTTTTAAAGTCAATTATTCTGCAGACTACAGGCTTATTCACTCTCGAGATTATAGCAATATCCCTGACAGAGCCGTCGGATATTCCGATTGCGCCTTCATCTCTCGGAATTATCCCTTTCATAACACCTAAATCCACATGGAGATTGTGGTCCTTGTCACAAACAGTTGCTCTGGCTTCAAGAATTTTCCCACTGTAGTAAGCCTCTTTCAAAGATGCCTTTGAAAGGAGAATGTTTTTGTTTTCCTGAGTGGAGATAAGATAGTTTTCCGGAAAATACTTTTTCATTTTTAAAACCCTTTCTGTTAGGTGCACCGTAAAATATCAGCGCACGTTTATATTGTAATTTTAATATATGCTTATTTTGCCCTCTGAATGCAAAATATGTCATTTACTCTTAATAAAGGTTGATATTCTCACTTTATATGTGATATAATATATTGATAATCAAGTCAGGCGGTGAAATTTATGGATATAAGAGTGGGTGACGTGCTGGTGATGAAAAAAAATCATCCCTGCGGAAATAATGAATTCAATGTTCTGCGCTCGGGTATGGACTTTAAGCTCGAATGTAAAAAATGCGGCCATCAGGTTATGGTGCCCAGACTCAAAGCCGAAAAGAACATAAAAAAAGTTATCCGTGAAGATACCGCCGAATAATATAATCTTTGACCAAACAGGAGTAATCTATGCTTAATAAATTAGCTTCAGTTGAAGAACGTTTTGAAGAGATCTGTCAGAAGCTCTATGACCCTGCTGTTATTGCAGACCTCACACAGTACAGTGCCCTTTTAAAGGAGCATAAAAACCTCGAACCGATTATCACTAAATACCGTGAATACAAAGCGGCTGACGAAACCCTCAAGGAGTCACGCTCTATGCTTGACGAGGGCGGTCTTGATAAGGACTTCCGTGAAATGGTGCAGGAGGAATACGAAAACGCCAAGGAAAACACAGCTCTACTCTATGAAGAGCTGAAAATACTTCTTTTACCCAAGGACCCCAATGATGAAAGAAACGTCATTGTCGAAATCCGTGGAGGTGCAGGTGGTGAGGAGTCAGCTCTCTTTGCAGGCGTACTTTACAGAATGTATTCTATGTACGCCGAAGCAAGACACTGGAAAACAGAGGTGCTTTCCTCTAACCCCACAGAGCTTGGCGGTTTTAAAGAAGTCAGCTTTATGATAAGCGGTGAGGGTGCATATTCGCGCTTCAAGTTTGAAAGCGGAGTTCACCGTGTACAGCGAGTGCCCGAAACAGAAACTCAGGGCAGAATTCACACCTCAACAGCTACCGTTGCCGTTCTTCCCGAAGCTCAGGACGTTGACGTTGAAATCAATCCTACAGACTTACAGATAGATACATTCCGTGCCAGTGGTGCAGGCGGACAGCATGTCAACAAAACCGAATCCGCTATCCGTATTATCCATATTCCTACCGGTACAATTGTTGAATGCCAGGACGAGAGAAGTCAGCATAAAAACAAGGACAAGGCCATGAAGATTCTGCGTTCAAAGATTCTTGAGGCCGAAAGAGAAAAGCAGATGTCCTCTATTGCCGATGAAAGAAAGTCTCAGGTGGGTACAGGTGACAGAAGCGAGCGAATCCGCACCTATAACTATCCTCAGGGAAGAATTTCCGACCACAGAATCGGTCTTACCATATATAAGCTCGAGCAGTTTTTAAACGGCGACCTTGACGAAGTCATTGATGCCCTCATAACCTATGACACTGCTCAGAAACTAAAAAGCGAAAGCTAAGTGATAAATATGAAAACCAGATATTTCAAAATCCTTTCACCTGACAGTGAGGACATTGCCAAGGTTGCCCATATACTCAAAGACGGCGGTGTAGCCGCTATACCTACAGAAACTGTATACGGTCTTGCAGGCAACGCTCTTAAGGGTCAGTGTGTAAAGAAAATATATGAGGCCAAGGGCAGACCCTCGGATAATCCTCTGATTGTGCATATCAGTGATATTTCTCAGTGGGCACCTCTTGTAAAGTATATTCCCGAAAGTGCTATGGCTTTAGCAGAAAAATTCTGGCCGGGACCTCTTACCATAATTCTCCCTAAGAGCGATATCATTCCCAAGGAAATCTCAGGCGGACTTGATACGGTTGCAGTGAGAATGCCCTCAGATGAAATTGCAAGAGCTATAATTGACAAATGCGGTTTCCCTCTTGCGGCGCCCTCAGCCAACACCTCAGGCAAACCAAGTCCCACCTGCGCTCAGCACGTATATTCCGACCTTGACGGCAAAATAGAAGCTATTGTAGATTCAGGCGAATGCAGTGTAGGTATCGAATCTACTGTTATAACTCTCGCAACGGATATCCCGAGACTTCTTCGTCCCGGCGGTGTTACTCCTGAGATGCTGACAGAGGTTTTAGGCGAAATCGAAATTGACGATGCCGTATACAATAAGCTTCAGGAGGGTGCAGTTGCAGCCTCACCGGGCATGAAGTATAAACATTACTCCCCCAGCGCTAAGGTTTTAATCATAAAAGGCAGCTTCGAAAACTATAAAAAATATATAGAGGACTCTGCCGAAGCAGGCGACGTTGCTCTCTGCTTTGAAGAAGAGGTAAAAGACCTCAATATAAGATGTATAACCTACGGCAGAAAAGATGACCCCTCATCTCAGGCAAAGCATATTTTCGATGCTCTGAGAAAGGTTGACGAAGAAAAGGCAAATACTGTTTTTGCACGCTTCCCCGAAAATGAGGGCATAGGTCTTGCAGTGTTCAACCGGCTCGTCAGAGCTGCAGCTTTTAACATAATTGAAGTCTGAGGTGATATAATGCTTATAATAGGACTTACAGGCAAAACAGGCGCAGGCAAAAGCACCGTAGCCGAAAGGCTCAGAGAAAAGGGCTGTTATATCATTGACGGAGATATTATCGCAAGGCAGATAACCGAAAAAGGCTCTGCGGTTTTACCCTTACTTCAGAAAGCATTCGGTAATGATATTCTCGATGAAAAGGGCGAGCTCATAAGAAAGTGCCTTGCCGAAAGAGCATTTTCATCAAAAGAGAATACCGCTCTTTTAAACAGCATCACACATCCCGAAATAACACGCAGATTCAAAGACGAGCTCTCTGCAGCTGAAAAGCAGGGATACAAAGCTGCTGTTATTGATGCAGCAGCACTTCTTGAAAGCGAAGGCAGAAGTCTCTGCGAAAAAATAGTTGTTGTCCATGCCGATGAAAGCACACGCCTACAAAGAATACTTAAAAGAGACAGCATTACAACAGAGCAGGCCATGACAAGAATAAAAGCCCAGAAAGATGACGAATATTATTTCAGGCAGGCTGATATAATAATCAGAAACCATACACCTTATAATTTAGAAGATGAACTTCTTAAGCTTGAGGAGCTGATAAGTTGAAAATAAAAAAGTTTATCACCCTCGTTCTTATTCTTGCTGTATCGTGCGTAGTTATTTACTTCGGCTCTTTGTCACTGCTTAAGACATTATATCCTCTTAAGTACGAGGATTATGTCGAAGTATATGCCAAGGAAAACAATCTTTCACCCTCTTTTGTCTATGCCGTTATCGAATGTGAAAGCGGTTTTGACAACGAGGCTGTTTCAAATGTCGGTGCAACGGGGCTTATGCAGATTATGCCGGACACCTTCGACTGGATTAATATGAAGCTCGGTGAAGATAATGACTACTCTATGGCAACTGACCCCGAAACATCTATAAAATACGGCTGCTTTTTCTACGGTTATCTCACGGAAAAGTACGGCAGGGTACAGGAGGCGTTGGCCGCCTATCATGCAGGCACCGGAAATGTTGATAAGTGGCTTTCAGATCAGAGGTACTCCTCAGACGGTGAAACACTCCACACCATACCCTTTCCCACAACAAACAAGTATGTTAAAAAGGTTATACTGACCGAAAACATATATGAAAAACTCTATTTCAGAAAGGAACAATAAATTATGTCACAGGAAAAATCACAGGCAGACATTCTTAAAGAAGAATTATTCTTTGAAAAGAAGCACTTCTCAAATCAGATGAGCGATGAAGAGCTCGCTAAGGCAGACGATTTCTGCGAAGGCTATAAGGACTTCCTCGCTAAAGGCAAAACCGAAAGAGAATGTGTTGACTATATGGTAGAAGCCGCAGAAAAGAACGGATTTGTACCCTTCGACAATAAGAAAGCATATAAGGCAGGCGACAAGGTTTATCTCAACAACAGAGGCAAGAGCATTATTCTTGCAGTTATCGGTACCAAGGGCGTTTCCGAGGGTGCAAAAATCGTTGCTGCACATATCGACGCTCCCCGTCTCGACCTTAAACCCACTCCCCTTTACGAAGCAGATGAGCTTGCTTACTTCAAGACACACTACTACGGCGGTATCAAGAAGTATCAGTGGGTTGCTATCCCTCTTTCACTTCACGGCGTTGTTATTGATAAAGACGGCAACAGCATCAAGGTAAATATCGGTGAAGATCCCGCAGATCCCAAGTTTGTTATCACAGACCTTCTCCCCCATCTTGATAAAGAACAGTCAAAGAGACCTCTCCTTGAGGGCATCAAAGGTGAAGAACTCAATATTCTCATCGGCTCAAGGCCCTTCAAGTCAGACTCAGGCAGCAACCTTGTAAAGCTCAATGTTCTCAAGATACTCAATGAGAAATACGGCATCACAGAAAAGGATTTCATCTCAGCAGAGCTTGAAGCTGTACCTGCTCTTCCCGTATCTGACATCGGCTTTGACAGAAGCCTTATCGGTGCTTACGGCCACGATGACAGAGTATGCTCATATCCTGCGGCTATCGCAGCTTTTGATATCGGTACTCCCGAACACACAGTAATGGCTGTTCTCGCAGATAAAGAAGAAATTGGTTCAGACGGTAACACAGGTCTTAACTCAAGCTTTATGAAATACTTTATCCACGATCTTGCTAAAGCTGAAGGTCTTGAGGGCAGAGATGTTCTTTCAATGTCAGAATGTCTCTCAGCTGACGTTAATGCAGGCTTCGACCCCACCTTCCCCTCAGTACACGATAAATATAACTGCTGTACTCTCAACTACGGCGCAGTTATCACCAAATACACAGGTGCAAGAGGCAAGAGCGGCACATCAGACGCAAGCGCTGAATTCATGGGCAAGGTTCGCCGTATCCTCGACAGTGCAAATGTATCATGGCAGATAGGTGAGCTCGGTGCAGTAGACGAAGGCGGCGGCGGTACAGTTGCAAAGTATATCGCAAACCTCGGCGTAGATGTTGTTGACCTTGGTGTACCCGTTCTTTCAATGCACGCTCCCTACGAAATCGTTGCAAAGGCTGACGTTTACAGCACTTACAGAGCCTGCTTCGAATTCTTCAAGTCATAAAATCTCATATAAAAATCAAAGGGCTGTTCTCATTCTGAACAGCTCTTTTTACATATTAATACATTTTTTAATGCGAAATATTCACAATTTGAGACGTAAATGTTAGTTTTATGCAGTACGCCGCATAAAATATACACAAAATAACAATCACAGTGCATATTTTGTTGTAAATATTCAATAAACTTGCATATTTTTAAATATTTATACCTTTTCCGCCTTGACTTTTAAATAAAAAGGCGTATAATAGTGAAACATAGCCACAGAAAATTATATGAATGGAGATAAAGAAAATGAAGGCAAAGAAAGAAATCAAAAAGATTGTACTCGCTTATTCAGGCGGTCTTGATACATCAATCATCATCCCCTGGCTCAAGGAAAACTATGAAGGCTGCGAAGTTATCGCTGTTTCAGGTGACGTAGGACAGGCTTCAGAGCTTGAGGGTCTTGAAGAAAAGGCTCTCGCTACAGGCGCAAGCAAGCTTTATATCGAAGACCTCAACAAGGAATTTGTTGAAGATTACATCTACCCCACACTTAAAGCAGGCGCTGTTTACGAAGGCATGTATCTTCTCGGTACATCATTCGCCCGTCCCCTCATCGCTAAGAGAATCGTAGAAATCGCTCTCGCTGAAGGCGCTGATGCTATCTGCCACGGCTGCACAGGTAAGGGTAACGACCAGGTACGTTTCGAACTCGCTATCAAGGCATTCGCTCCCGATATGGAAATCATCGCTCCCTGGAGAACATGGGAATTCAAGAGCCGTGAGGACGAAATCGAATACGCTATCCAGAAGAACATTCCTCTTAAGATTACAAGAGAAACAAACTACTCAAAGGATAAGAACATCTGGCACCTTTCACACGAGGGCCTCGATCTTGAAGACCCCGCAAACGAGCCCAAGTATGATGAGATCCTTGAGCTTGGCGTAACTCCCGAAAAGGCTCCCGATGTTCCCACATATATCACAATCGGCTTCGAAAAGGGTGTACCCACAACACTCAACGGTGAAAAGCTCGACGGTCCTGCTATGGTTAAGGCTCTCAACGAGGTTGGCGGTGCAAACGGTATCGGTATTGCTGATATGGTTGAAAACCGTCTCGTTGGCATGAAGAGCCGCGGCGTATATGAAACACCGGGCGGAACAATCCTTTACAAGGCTCACGAAATGCTTGAACAGCTTTGCCTTGACAAAGAGACTCAGCACCTTAAGATGCAGCTTGCAGTTAAGTTCTCAGAGCTCGTTTACAACGGTCAGTGGTTCACAACCTGCCGTGAAGCTCTCTCGGCTTTCGTGGATAAGACACAGGAAACTGTTACAGGTGAAGTTAAGCTCAAGCTCTATAAGGGCACAATCATGGGCGCAGGTATGACATCACCCTACTCACTTTACAGTGAAGAAATGGCTACCTTCGATGAGGACGAGGTTTACGATCAGTACGATGCAAACGGCTTCATCAACCTCTTCGGTCTTCCCCTCAAGGTTAAGGCTATGCTCTCAAAGAATTGGGACATCAACAAATAATAAGAAAAAGGGTGTCGATGACGCCCTTTTTTTAATACAAAATGATTTCTTTATCTATTGACAAAACAGTATTTTTTTAGGATAATTAATGAAACATTATATTTGAGGTGACCTTATGGAATTCAGATTTATTGATAAATCTTTTTATAATGAACTTACACCGCAAATATATAGGATTCAATCTATGCATTCGCAGTCCCGGCCTGATCTTTTTCCGGAAATTGAGACAATGAGTAAAAAGCAATTCAAAGAGCGTATAAAAATCAAAGGTTTTATCGGCATAGCGGCATACATAGACAACTCCTTGTGCGGATACTGCTTTTGCCGTATAAAAAATTTTAGTTCAAAAAACAATCCGGAATCTAAATCTCTTTGGATTGATGAATTTTTGATTTGCGATGAATTCAGAAAATCAGGCTATGGAAAGCAACTTTTTGAAAAAGTCAAAGAAGTTGCCAAAGAAAATTTATGTTCTTCGATAGAGTTCGAGGTTTGGGATTTTAATGAAAATGCGCAAAAATTTTATGATTCCTTGGGCTGTAAAACACAGAAAATAACAAAAGAATACATATTATAATCATCTTAGGAGGTACTCGCTAATGCCTTTATGGACAGGACGATTTAAAAAATCACTCGATAAAAAAACCAATGACTTCAACTCCTCTATCCCCTTTGACTGCCGTATGGCTCAACAGGATATAAGAGGCTCAGTTGCCCATGCTACAATGCTCGGCAAGCAGAATATAATTGATAAAAGCGAAAGCGATAAGATTGTTGCTTCACTTAAAGAGATTGCCGCAGACCTTGAAAGCGGTGCTCTCGAAATAGATATGACAGCCGAAGATATACACACCTTTGTTGAGGGTGAACTCACAAAGCGTATCGGTGACAGCGGTAAGCGACTTCACACTGCCAGAAGCCGTAACGACCAGGAAGTCGGAGGCCAAGCGGT
>JAZSGK010000011.1:0-5881 GCA_045532695.1 Acutalibacteraceae bacterium | reverse complement strand
TGATACTCCCCTTATTGCGGAAAACACGGCTAATGAAAAGTGGATGGCATATATGAATATGCGCACACCTATGCGCCGTCTGGCTAACCCCGATGATGTTGCAGGCAGTGTAGTTTTCCTTGCAAGCGATATGGCTCAGTTTATTACGGGCACTTCTATTGTTGTTGACGGTGGATTTTCAAGCGGAAGCTGATGAAATCCACAAAAACAATAAAGTCGTCAATGAAAATTACGGCTTGAACATGTCATTTTATGGCAAAAAAGAAAAATAATCCTTTTTAATGAAATTTTGAACGTTTTTTTGAAAAAAATGTGAATTTTCTATTGACAAATGGTTTTTGATTTAATATAATGTAAGTGCTTAGGGGTCTCGACTCCGAAAGACACTATAAAGGAGGATACTGTAATGGAAGTTAAATTCTGGGACAAAGATAACTGGGAAGATGTTGTTGACTTCAAGAGCTTCATCGACGCTATTGTTGAATTTGTTAAGAACATCCTTAAGTTCGAATTTGGTTTTGATCTTGACGCTGAATAATCTTTGATCGTTTTAAAGATTAACAAAATTTTTGAAGAAGGAGGACACTAACATGCTTTGGAGTTCAGAAATTCTCACTGAAATCAAATTACAGGACATTCTTGATGCTATCGTTGCTCTTCTTAAGAAGATCTTCGGTTTCGTAGCTGACGAAGAAGGCTGGGTTGAAGAAGAAGAAGTTGTAGCATAAGCTTCATTAAAGTTATTCTTTTAAGTTATTTGCAAATAACTTATCCGCAGGTCATAAGACCTGCGGTTTTTTTTGACTCATCCACCGCAAGCGGTCCCCCTTCCCTTCCAGGGTCGACTCATCCACCGCAAGCGGTCCCCCTTCCCTTCCAGGGAAGGTGATTGCTTGAAGTTGATGAGCCGAAAAACTATCTCATTACTCTTCCCCCTCGGTGGGATAAGACTAAAACCTGCGGTGACACTCCCCCGCGTACCGCAATATAAGCAAAAAAATTCCCCATCATAAGACGGGGAATAATTTTTTTAGTCGATTTCTACTGAAATCTTTGTGTCGCTTCTGTTTGCAGTTGCACGCATTACGGTTCTGATAGCTTTTGCAATTCTGCCCTGCTTACCAATAACTCTACCCATATCATCCTGAGCAACGTGAAGGTGGTATACTACTACACCCTCTTCGTTAATGTCGTCAACGTCAACAGTCACCTTATCCGGCTCATTAACCAAACCGCTGGCAATTGATATAAGTAAATCTTTCAAAGTGCGTTCCTCCATCAATTATTTAATGATGTCGCACTTTTTAAGAAGAACCTTAACTGTGTCAGTAGGCTGTGCACCGTTAGCAATCCACTTCTGAGCTTTTTCTGCATCGATCTTGATCTCTGCGGGTTCTCTCATAGGATTGTAGTAGCCGATTTCTTCGATGAAACGACCGTCACGGGGATATCTTGAATCTGCTACAACTACACGATAGAAGGGAGCCTTCTTAGCGCCCATACGACGAAGTCTGATTTTTACTGCCATTTTGAATAACCTCCAAATTTAATTTTGCAATTTAATATTCTAACACTTTCGTGCTGTTTACTGTTTTGTACGCGTCCGGGTACGCTTTATCAGAAGCCGAAGCCGGGGCCACCCATTCCGGGAGGCATCATACCGGGCATATTTCTCATACGCTTCTGCATTTTCTTTGTGTTTTTACCGTTCATCTGCTTGAACATCTTCTGCATCTGACGGTACTGACTTAAGAGTCTGTTGACATCTTCAACCTGCATGCCTGCACCTGCTGCGATGCGGCGTTTTCTTGAGGGGTTGATAATGTCGGGCTTTGCTCTTTCCTGAGGTGTCATTGAAAGAATCAGCGCCTGAACTCTGTCAAACTGTCTTTCGTCAACCTCAACATCATCAATCTTCTTGCCTACACCGGGTATCATCTTAAGGAGATCTTTTATTGATCCCATCTTTCTTACCTGCTGAAGCTGGTCAAGAAGGTCATTTAAGTCAAACTTATTTTTTCTGAGCTTTTCTTCGAGCTCTCTCGCTTTCTTTTCGTCGAGC
This sequence comes from Acutalibacteraceae bacterium, assembly GCA_045532695.1. Lineage (GTDB taxonomy): Bacteria > Bacillota > Clostridia > Oscillospirales > Acutalibacteraceae > UBA6857. Next base: position 3,819 of record JAZSGK010000011.1, on the reverse strand, counting down.
TCCTGCTCTGCCTTTTCAATAAGAGAGAGCATATCACCCATACCGAGAATACGCGAAGCCATTCTGTCCGGATGGAAGACGTCTATATCGCCGAGCTTTTCACCGGTACCCACAAACTTGATAGGCTTGCCTGTTACTGCTCTTGCTGAAAGAGCTGCACCGCCTCGGGTATCACCGTCGAGCTTTGTAAGAAGAAGACCGTCTATGCCGAGAGCCTCATTGAAGGAAGTCGCAACATTAACTGCGTCCTGACCTGTCATCGAGTCAACAACAAGCATAATTTCGTGAGGATGAACCTCACTTTTGATATTCTTAAGCTCAGTCATAAGCTCTTCGTCAACATGAAGTCGACCGGCTGTATCAAGGAAAACATAGTCGAAACCGTGATCCTTTGCATGAGCTACTGCCTTTTTTGCAATTTCAACGGGATCAATCTGACCCAGCTGGAATACAGGCACACCTGCCTTTTCGCCGACAACCTCAAGCTGTTTGATAGCCGCAGGTCTGTAAACGTCACAACCTACAAGAAGGGGTCTGTGACCTTTATTCTTAAGCATAAGAGCAAGCTTTGCACTGTGAGTTGTTTTACCGCTACCCTGAAGACCGCACATCATTACGACCGTAGGCGGATGGTTAGCTGTATTGAGTCGGGACTTGGTACCGCCCATGAGATTTGTAAGTTCCTCATTAACGATTTTGATAACCATCTGTGAGGGTGTAAGGCTTTCCATTACCTTGGCACCGATAGCACGCTCGGTAACTGTCTTTGTGAAATCCTTAGCAACTTTGTAGTTTACGTCAGCTTCAAGAAGAGCAAGACGGACTTCTCTCATGGCTTCCTTTACGTCGCTCTCTGTAAGGGCACCCTTACTTCTGAGCTTTTTAAAGGCGGCTTCCAGTCTGTCTGAAAGACCTTCAAATGCCATTATATCATTCCTTTACTCACTGATTATTTGTGTCAGGGCGGAAATTCTTGCCGTTGCGTCATTGATTTCTCTTGAGAGAATGGTACGGCGGTTGATTTCATCTATGAGCTTAACAAGCTCGCCGATTTCCTCAAGGCCGCTCTTTGTTTTCTCAAGGCGCTTATGCAAGCCAAGATGCTCTTCAAAAGAGAAAAGCTGAGCTTCTGCGCGCTTGATTGCATCGCGGACACCCTGTCTTGTGATGCCTTCGTTTTCGGCTATTTCCGCAAGGGAAAGGTCATCATTGTAATAATAGCTGATGAAATCCTGCTGCTTCTGAGTAAGCATATCGCCGTAAATATCAAAAAGGATAATTACATCAAGATTCTTAGCCATTTTTACTTCCCTCCCTCTTCGGTGTAAAGCCATTAATCTTTACAGCCTGGTTATTATACTAAAGATAGGTGTAAATGTCAATAGCTTTACAGATATTTTTTCAGTTTTTTATTTTTATATTTCAGTAGGCGGTGGCGGTGAGTAGGCGGCTCCATTAAAATCGCCCCTTCCGAGGGGCGATTTTGCGGCGACACGTCGCCGGGCCGAATTCATTCGGCCATGGAGCCGCCGGCCAACTGTTTGCACCGACTTCCCACCAAAAAAAGAGCAGCCAAAGCTGCTCTTTTTGCCGTAAGGCCTTCTGTTATTTTGCAATGTTCTCATAAGCTTCAGCCAAAATTGTAGCTGTGTTAATGCCCAGAGAAAGCGTCTCGTGATAGTGACCGAATGCAAGTGCCATTGCATAGTCGTTGTCGGGTATAATATAGCCTATTGCATCGTTTGCAAGACCGAAGATAATCACATCTTCACCGAAGATATCCGTAAGAATTCTGCCCGCATAGTCTTTACCTCTCACTGAATTCTCAGCCGTGAGAGATTTACCTCCATAGATAAGGTCGGTGCAGATTTCACCGGGAGCAAAGGCAATTTTTATGTTTTCACCCATTTCCATATAGCCGATTTCAGTTGTAACGTAATAGTTACCACCGGCCTTCTTTATGAGATAATTTACAACACCCAGTTTACCTGCCGCCTTGATGATGGGATTGGTTACAGGAATTTCAACCTTATCAAGTCTTATGTTGAGTATGGGAGCAACCTCTGTCTCCTTTGCAGGTATCCAGCCCTCATACCAGGGTGTGTACCATTCTTCCGCCTGATCCTTGGGGAAATTGAGGCTCATAAGGTATTCGTCGGTTTTGATTTCTTCTTCTGTCTTTGTTAAGCCAAGGACCATTCTGCCAATTTCTCTGCCGTAGTTTGCAGCGATATCTACACGCTTATCAGCTTTGACTGCAACTCTGCCGATATAGATACCTGCAATAGCACCGTTGAAGAACATAAAGTTATAACCGGCATTTGTGATAGTTTCTCCCATATAGTATATGTAGTCGCCCGATACACCGTGCCCCTTGGTTTCATCTGAGGATACAGGCAGGCCTACAACATCGGGGTGAGCTGACATATTGACGATTATGGTAGGATAAGCTCCCTTTGAATAGGGTACAAAGGTGAAGCGTCTGAGCTTTGTATCGAGAGAAGTTGCGGAGGGTCTGTTTTTGTTGCTGAAGTATTTTTCACCGATATCCTTTTCAGCGTAGGTCATAAAGCCTTCTGTCATTGAATCAACAGCAGTCTTAATCGCAGATGCTACCTTACCGTATAAGAATTCCATATACTCGGGGTCAGTACCCTGCTCAGTTTCACCGATGCCTGTTATAGCGCTGAAAATGTTCTTTGGCCACTTGCGGTAAATCTCAGTCCAGAGCCCCTGAGTGTCAATACCCGAGTGAGTGTGAGTCGCAAAGATATTGATTGAATTGATGTTGTTTTTCTGAGCGAATTCACTGAGCATGCCTCTGATGATTCTGATATCACCGTTGGAAACACCTATGGAGTCCACTGTTGCGAATACTGCTGTACCTCTGCCGGAGCCGTCATTGAGAGCGATTACTCTGACTTTCATATCGTCAAGGACCTCGCGTACATCATTGGTGAAAAGATTCTGCTCACTAATAAAGCCACCCAGGAAAAGGTCGTAGTCCTGCCAGTTTTCTGGTACAAGACTCACACTGCTGTGACCGAGAGACCAATTTGCACCCTTTACAGCCTTGTCGATAAACTCTGCAGTGCCCTCAAAAAAGTTATCGTAAACATACTCTTCCTCAGGAACAAACTTGCTGTTTTCTTTCATAATGCCATTGAGCGCTATAGCAAAACCGTTCATTATTGTGTCAACCACATTGGCAAGTCCTTTAGTGAAAGGCTCTTCAGAAGCTTCAAAGTCAATTGCTGATACGGGCATAACCGTTACGCTGAAAAGCATCACCAGAGTGAGAATTAAAGATATAAGTTTTTTCTTCATGTTTTGTCCTCCTTATAAAAAAGAATTGTGCCATATAAATAATGACACAATTACTTGAAATTATTTTTCTGTTATGTAAAATAAAACAATTATTCTTCCATTTTGTACCAACCCATTTCACTTAGCTGTATCAGTGTTTCTTCAGGTATATCTTCCCTTCCGCCCTCAGCATACCTGAAAACAAAATGTGCCGTTGTGCTTCCGGGATAAGTGCAGTTTACAAGATCACTGATTATGAGTATCCTGTCACCGTCTGTAAGTTTTTCTGCCTTGCTGCCAAGAGCATTGTCAAAACTATATTTCACAGGTGAACCGTTTTCACCTATTATCATATATGCACCGTTTTCACATTTAAGACTGTAACCGGTCAGTACAGTCATCGAATCAAGTGCCTTGATTGCGGAAAAGCCCAATATCAATATCAGCACTGAGCATATCAATACAATTGCAATTTTTTTCATATTAATCACCTCTATTTTATTAGATAAATTA
>JAZSGK010000128.1:0-4293 GCA_045532695.1 Acutalibacteraceae bacterium | reverse complement strand
CGCCGCCCTTAAGAGAAATCCCTCTCTCAGAGATAAAATGTACATTCAGACTAAGTGCTCTATTGTACCGGGCAGTATGTATGATTTTTCCAAGGAGCATATTATTTCTGCTGTTGACGGCTCACTCAAAAGACTCGGAGTTGAATATGTTGACGCACTTCTTCTCCACAGACCCGACTTGCTTATGGACCCTGCCGAGGTTGCCGAAGCCTTTGATGAGCTTGAAAGCAAGGGCAAGGTAAGAGCTTTCGGTGTGTCAAACCACAGCCCCTTACAGATTGAGCTTCTTCAGAGAGAAATGAAGCAGAAGCTTTTTGCCAATCAGATGCAGCTGAGCATCACAAATGCGAATATGATAGCAAACGGCGCAAATGTAAATCTGCCAAGTGAAGACGGCACAAACTATGACGGCTATCTTCGTGATTACTGCAGACTCAAGGGTATCACTATTCAGCCCTGGTCGCCATTGCAGTACGGCTTTATTGCAGGCAGCTTCCTGATTAATGAGAAGTATGAAAAGCTCAATGCAACAATTGAAGAGCTGGCAGAAAAATACGGCATTACGCCTACAGGCATGGCTATTGCGTGGCTGTTGAGACTTCCCGATAAAATGCAGCCTATTGTGGGCAGTACTAATCCCGAAAGAATCAAGGCTGTTGCTGATGCTGCCGATATAGAGCTTTCAAGAGAAGACTGGTACAGAATTTACCGTGAAGCAGGTTACAGACTGCCATAAATAATAATATCGTCTTTTGGTTACTTTTGGGCGATAGCAAAAGTAACGCCTGCCCGGCGAGGGCATAGAAAGCAAACCCCATTTCTTACAATTTCCTTAAGTATTGCTCCGAAGCCTTGAATTGCACATATGCAAATGCTAAACTGAAGACAGATAGGAGTGTTACTATGAAAAATACAGTTAAAATTTCAAGTATAACCGCAGGCGCACTGCTTATAGCCAATGCTGTATTGCTTATGATAATATCGAATCTTAACCTCGGCATACTTCCCGTTGCCGCACTTGGGGCGGTGCTGCTCATTTACGGTATATTCTTTGATAGGCTTCCATTTAAAAAGATAATCAGCACCTTGCTTGCTTTTGGCTTGATTATTCTTATATCCTTTGGGTCTTTCCTTGCTGTATACGGCTCACGGGATACTGCCGATTACACGGAAGATACGGTGATAGTTTTAGGCTGCGGCATAAGAGGTGAACGGGTCAGTGTCGGTCTTGCAAAGAGACTCAATAAGGCGGCAGAGTACCATAAGAAGAACCCCGATGCAGTTATAATTGTCTCAGGCGGACAAGGCCCTCAGGAGGATATAACTGAGGCTCTGGCAATGAAACGGTATCTTGTGGATAAGGGCATTGACGAAAGCAAAATCATAATGGAGGATAAATCCACTTCCACCATAACCAACTTCCGTTATTCACGCGAAATAATGGAAAAGGAAGGACTTTCACTGTCATCGGTTGTCTTTGTCACTAACGCCTACCATGTCTACAGAGCGGCTAATTACGCCAAGGATGAAGGGTTTCTTGAAGTAAATCATCTTGGTACGGATATAATCTGGTATACAATACCCATGAACTATATGCGTGAGATGCTTGCTGTAATGAAAATGTGGGTCTTTGACTGATATATTAAGGGCGGTTAAACCGCTCTTTTTTCTTTTGCGTTATTGACTTATTGTGTTTTCAGGGGTAAAATAAAATCAAGGAGATGATACTATGAAAATTGCAGTAACTTATGAAAACGGTCAGGTTTTTCAGCATTTCGGACATACTGAAAAATTCAAGATTTATGAGGTCCAGGACAGCAGGGTAGTGTCCTTTAAGATTCTCGATACCAACGGCAGCGGACACGGAGCTCTTGCAGGTTTACTTTCTGCGGAGAATGTTGATGTGCTCATCTGCGGCGGCATCGGCGGCGGTGCACAGAATGCTCTTACTCAGGCAGGAATCAAGTTTTACGGCGGTGTACAGGGCAGTGCCGACCAGGCAGTAGTTGCCTATGTATGCGGAAAGCTTGATTATGACCCGGACGCAAAATGCGATCACCACGACCACGAGCATAGTGAAGGACATACCTGCGGTGAGCACGGTTGCCATTAAAACTCCAAAGCAAAACAGCCACTCCTTTTCGGAGTGGCTGAAATTATTTATAAGGGTAAATCATCAGAATAAGATAACGAGAAGCTGGGACACAAGCACAACTGCAATAAGTGCGATAGGATAGGTTGCAGCATAAGCTGAAGCAACGTCTTCTGTACCTGCTGTATTGATAAGAGTGCCGAGAGCAGGAGTTGAAGTCATACCGCCTGTGATTGAACCGAGGTTGTTGAAAAGGCTGAGTTTAAGCACATACTTAGCGAAGAGATAGCCTATAATCAGAGGTACGATTGTCATAATTGCGCCGTAAACGAAATACATAATATCAAAGTTTTCAACGAATTCTGCACCGCCGGGGAGACCTGCACCTGCAAGGAAGAATACAAGACCGAGTTCGCGGAAGAGTTTGAGAGTGCTCTGAGAGGGCATTATGCTTACCTTGCCGATTCTGCCGAAGTGACCGAGCACAAGGCTTGTGAGAAGGCAACCGCCTGTTGTTGTGAGTGAGAAGCAAGTACCGCTGAGACCGTCACCTGAAAGAGGAATCTTTACCTGACCGATGAGTGTGCCGATAATTGCTGCAAGTGAGAATGCTGCGATACCCATATGGTCAATTTCAAAGAGCTTACCGGCATAAGCTTTCTTTTCTGCGTTTTCTGCAACGGTGAGTTTAGCACGTTCTTCTTCCATATTTGCTTTGGTGATTTTGGGAATAAGTTGAACGAAAAGTACAACACCAATAACACCGAAGATATATGCAATACCGTAGCCTACAGATACGAGAGTCTGATATTCTGCGGCAACGGTCGCTTTAGCAGCTGAGAAAGCAGGGGTAGAAGTAAGTGCACCTGCAAGCAAACCTACGATCATAGCAACGAAACCGTCCTGATCTTCAATAATACCGCCGTAACCTATCACCTCACCAAGACCTATACAGCCTGCAGCTGCAAGACCACCTGCAATGATAATCATAAGACCGAGTAAAACGTATGACTTGAAGTTTTTCTTGAAGTTACCGAAAAACTTGGGACCTGCGATGAAGCCTACAGAGGTAACGAAAAGCACAAGACCGAGGCTTTCAACGAGTGAAATGCCGGTTGTGAAATCATAAGGGCTTGAAGAACCGCTGAAAATGAGAGCACCGTTCGGATCAATGTGGAAGAAAAGTGCACCTGCAATAAGAGCGATAATGAATACGCCTGCGTCGCCCAGAGAAACACCTTTAATTGTGATTCTGCCAAGGGCGTAACCGAATGCCAATACAGCAAAAACAACGAACAGCAGAGTTGAAATATTGCTGATTGAAATAATTCCGCCGAATAAACTCATAATAATTACCTCCCGGAAATATATACTATAATATTGTCGCATCCGACAAACCTCAAGTATTTTATCACTTGTTGAGGTAAAACTCAAGTATAAACATATACAAAGTTAACAAATGTTTATGTGGGGTTTTGTGCAATAAGCTAACTTAAGTTTTTCAGGGAATATAGCGGCATTTTTCCATATCTACCGTAGTATCATCTATAAAGATAACGCCCTCACTCAGAAGCAGATCTCTTTGCACATTTTTACCGCCGAAGGCAAAGGAATCAGCAACCTTACCGTCTTTAGTGACAACACGGTGGCAGGGGATAACTCCCGGTTGCGGGTTCACGTGCAGTGCGTACCCTACAACTCTTGACCAGCGTGGGTTTCCTGCCATAAGTGCAATCTGACCGTATGATGCAACCTTACCTGCAGGTATTTTCCTGACCTGCTCATATATAATTTCAAAAGTATTCACAAAAGCACTCCCTTTCAGCTTTTATTAGTAATTATAACCAAATAAAGGGTATCATAATTCTATGCTTAAATCAATATACTTATATGCAGAATTGTTGACTTTTAAAAAACTATGGGGTATAATCTAAAGGCAATCCAAAATAAGTGGTGGAGTCTGTCATAGAACGATATGTTCTATTTGTTATGGATTGTAAATTTGGTTTTTCTCGCAATAATCGAGTTTTATCTGAATTTCTGACAGAATCCGTTATCTATGCGGGTTCTTTATTTTTGCACAGACCCGAAATATATATTTAAGGAGATGTCACAATGAGTCCAATCACAATCACTGCTCTGGTTATCTTCGCCATTACCTACATACTTATGCTGGCGTTTCAGAAAATCAGACCCTATGT
>JAZSGK010000127.1:0-10695 GCA_045532695.1 Acutalibacteraceae bacterium | reverse complement strand
AGGCTGCCGGTGTAACCGATACCCTGGATATCCTCAACGCCGTAAAGCTTTACATATGTAGTGGTAACAATTGTGCCGAGGCAGCTTGCATTGATGGCAACCTTTTCACTCTTGGTGATTTTTTTAACCTGAACTATATATTCTCTGAGGCTTTTTGCATTTTCAATGGGATCAAGTCTCCAGTCATACCAGAAGTGATAATCATAAAGACCGTAGTAGCCCTTCTTACCTTTCTTGTCATGAGTACGTGCGTACTCAAGAAATTCTGCTCTTTCTTTTGAAATACCTGTACCGGGTACGGGGTCACCGTTGCAGTCAAGCTTTGCATCACCCGTAAGCTCACCGATTTCTTTTTCGAGATTCTCATAGTATGCATCCCAGTTGTCAGTCAGAAGACCGTCAATAAGGAACGGTAAGAGAACATTTGCTACAGATTCAAGAAGATCGGATTCTTCGTTGTCTTCCTCTGCCGAGTCCGAAAAAGATGTACGGATATGGAAAAGCTTATTTCCTTCTGCGTCGTACATGGGTTCGCCGTCGCCGAGAACACGGATAACGGGAATCTGGCTCTTGCTTTCTTCCGGATCGACTGTAGCTGCAAAGGTGGGCATTGCAAGACCCATAAGCATTACAACCACAAGAAGTGCCGAAAGTGCTTTTTTGATTGTTCTTTTCATTGTATTATCCTCCTGAAATAAATTCCCGGCAAGTTAAAAAATTATTAATTGTCTGATACCGGTTATGTAAAAATCTGTCATTGACTTTTACTTTAAAATCTTATCATATTGTTACGGGTTTGTCAATAAATCTCCCCAAACCGAAGTTCAAAAAACAACTTGGCAGGAAAAGACAAAATGAGGACGCAGGTCTTCCCTGCGTCCTCTGTATAATTATTATTTGTTCTTTTATCTTTGCAGGGCTCTGCCCCGCACCCCGCAAGCTTTTGTAAAAGCTTGACCAAAACTTTACTTATTAATCCTTAAGCACCTCTTTATACATCTTGATATACTCATTAGCGCTCTTGCCCCAGCTGAAATCGCAGTTCATAGCTCTGTCAACAAGCACATCCCAGCCTTCCTTGTTCCAATAAGCATCAATAGCTCTTCTGATAGCACCGAGCATATCGTGAGCATTGTATGTCTTGAAGGTGAAGCCGTTACCTGCACCGTCACCGCTGTCTGTGATAGAGTCACGAAGACCGCCGGTCTCTCTTACGATGGGTACTGTGCCGTATCTGAGAGCCACCATCTGCGAAAGTCCGCAGGGCTCACTCTTTGAAGGCATAAGGAATAAGTCAGCACCGGCATAAATCTTTCTTGCCAGAGCAGGAATAAAGCCGATTGTAACTGCAAGCTTATCAGGATATTTAGCCTGCATTTCCTTAAAGAAGTTCTCATACTGCCAGTCACCTGAACCGAGAACTGCAACCTGAACATCTGTTGTATAAAGAAGCTCGTCAAGAATACCCTTGATAAGATCGAGACCCTTATGTGAAACAAGACGTGTTACAAGACCGATGATGGGAGTCTCTGCCTTTTCGGGAAGACCCATAGCCTTCTGAAGATCTTTTTTGTTTATTGCCTTGCCTGCCTTAACATCTTTGACACCGTAATTCTTTGCAATAGCCTTGTCGGTTTCGGGGTTATAGTTGTCAACGTCGATACCGTTGAGAATACCCTGAAGCTTCCACTGACGCTCACGGAGAATTGTGTCAAGTCCGTGGCTGTACCAGGGGTCGAGAATTTCGCCTGCATATGAGGGTGAAACTGTTGTTACTTTATTAGCGCACTCGATAGCACCCTTCATAAAGTTAACGTCGCCGTCATATTCAACAACTGAAGTGTCAGCAGGATTAAGACCGATAACATCGTTTACAAGCTCCATACCGTAGGTGCCCTGATACTGAATGTTATGGATTGTGAATACAGTCTTGATGCCCTGATACCAGGGATCCTTGCTGTAAAGAGTTGTATAGAATACGGGAGTGAGTGCAGACTGCCAGTCATTACAGTGGATAATGTCGGGCTTGAAATCTACAACAGGGAGAATTTCAAGTACGGCACGGGCGAAGAAGGTGAATCTTTCTGCATCGTCATAGTGACCGTATATTGTATCTTTCTTGAAATAATACTGATTGTCGATGAGGTAGTAAATTACGCCCTCATGCTTAGCCTGGAAGATACCGCAATACTGTCTTCTCCAGGCAACGGGTACCGAGATATTTGTGACAAAGGTCATTTTGTCCTTAAGCTCCTGCTTGATTGTATCATACAGAGGCATTACAACACGGCAACCGATAAGTCTCTTTCTCAGTGCCTGAGGAAGTGAACCGGCAACATCGCCAAGTCCGCCACTGGCCATAAAGGGAAGAGCTTCACTTGATACATATAAAACTTTCATTGTGTTAATCTCCTGTGAAAAAATTTATGCTGTCCGATTATACGGTTATGTTCTTGCCGATATAGATGGGATAGCTGTCTGCGCCGCTGAGCTCTCTGCCGGGCTTCACTACAACCTGCTTATCGAGGATAGCGCAGTTGATCTTAGCGTTCTGGCTGATGTAGGAATCCTGCATAATGATGGAGTTCTTGACTACAGCGCCCTCTGCTACATAAGCACCTCTGAAGAGAATTGAGTTTTCAACTGTACCCTTGATGATACAGCCGTCAGCTACGAGGCTGTTTGATGCCTTTGAGCATACACCGTAAATAGCGGGCATATCGTCGCGTACCTTTGTATAAACGGGAAGATCCTTTGCAAAGAGATCCTTATATTCGCCTGTGAGAAGTCCCATGCTGATGTCATAGTAGCTCTGAAGTGAGTCAATTGTTTTTGCATAGCCTTCGACCTTATAGCCTCTGATGTTGAGAGCAGCTGCATTCTTACCGATAACATCTCTCTCAAAGCTTTCGTAGCCCTGACCCATAGCGTCATTGATAAGTCTTTCAAGGAGAACTCTGCTGAGAACCATAATATTGAGTGAATAGTTAACTGCTGCATCGCCTGTGCCGCCAACGATAACCTTGGTGATCTTTTCACCGTCAAGCTCAAAGCTCATTGTATCGCTGAGCTTGGGAGCAACGCCACGCTTATATGCGATTGTGATGTCTGCAGCGCTCTTGATATGCTCGTCAATGATCTTTTCATAGTCGAGGTTGCATACTACATTACAGTCGGAAAGAAGAACATAGTCCTTGCCTGACTCTGAGATATACTGAAGCATACCGCTGAGAGCCTCAAGTCTGCTCTTATATACGCCGCCGCTGCCTGTAAGGTTGAAGGGCGGGAGAATTGTCATACCGTCACGTTTTCTTGAAAGATCCCAGGGCTTACCTGAGCCGAGATGATCCATAAGTGACTGATAGTTTGCCTTTGTGCTGATGCCTATTTTTGCGATACCGCCGTTGACCATACCCGAAAGCACAAAGTCGATAAGTCTGTATCTGCCTGCAAAGGGTACTGAGCCCATAGTACGTACACTTGTAAGCTCGCTCAGGCAATCGTCATAAACGTTTGAATAAATAATACCTAATACATTCGGAGTTGCCATTTATTTCTCCTCCTTTACATCTGTGTCAATCATTTCCTTGGCCTTGACCTTGGCGTTTTTACCGATAGTTACCTTTTCGCCGATAACTGTTACGCCCCAAGCCTCAAGGTTATCGATTTCTTCGGGGCTTTCACCTACGTGTGCACCCTCATCGATAACTGCATTTTCTGCAACGATAGCATATTCAACCACTGCACCTGATTTTATAGTTGTGCCGGGCATAATAATTGAGTATCTTACCTTTGCACCCTCTTCTATGGTTACATTTGAGAAGAGAATTGAATAGTCAACTTCACCGTCAATGCAGCAGCCTTCGCCTATCATTGAATTTTCAACGGAAGCCTTGTCTGAAATGAAGTGAGGAGGAGCGATGGGGTTTCTTGAGTAAATCTTCCAGCTGTCATCTGAAAGGTCGAGGTCAACCTTGGGATTGAGAAGGTCGAGATTTGCTTCCCAGAGGCTGTCGATAGTACCAACGTCTTTCCAGTAACCTTCAAACTTGTATGCGAACATTCTCTCGCCGTTTTCGTGCATTGCAGGAATTACATCGTGACCGAAGTCATTGCCTGAATCGGGATTGTTTTCATCGTCGATAAGATACTGACGAAGCTTTGCCCATGTGAAGATATAAACACCCATCGAAGCCTTGTTGCTCTTGGGATTCTTTGGCTTTTCTTCGAACTCGCTGATGGAGCCGTCATCGTTTACAAACATAAGACCGAAACGTGATGCTTCTTCCCAGGGCACTTCAAGCATTGCGATTGTGCAGGCTGCGTCCTTAGCCTTATGGTATTCAAGCATCTTATTATAGTCCATCTTATAAATATGGTCACCTGAAAGAACAGCAACATATTCGGGATTATAACGGTCGATGAAGTGGATATTCTGATAGATAGCATTGGCTGTGCCCTTATACCATTCTGTGCCCTTTATCTGCTGATAGGGTGAGAGGATATGCACACCGCCGTAGGATCTGTCAAGGTCCCAGGGGCTGCCGTTGCCGATATAGTCATTGAGCTCGAGGGGCTGATACTGTGTGAGTACACCGACTGTTTCGATGCCTGAGTTGATGCAGTTTGAAAGCGGGAAGTCAATGATACGGTACTTACCGCCGTAGGGAACTGCGGGCTTCGCGATGTTTTTTGTGAGTATACCGAGTCTGCTGCCCTGTCCGCCGGCAAGGAGCATTGCAAGGCACTCTGTTTTCTTTACCATAGATATTTCCTCCGTTTCTTGGAATAATATATTGTTATAAATTTTTTACTGACTTATTTTTTCTTAGTTGCCTTAGCTTTGTTTTCGGCAACGAGCTTTTCTAATTCTGTTACGGGCTCTTCCTTGGACTCTGCCGCTTTTTTAGCCTTGGGTTTTCTTACAGGCTTAGGCTTTCTCTTAAGAAGAATGAATGAAAGTCCGGGTATATCCATTGTGAGGGTATTTTCAAAGCCGTGCATATCGCCCTTCTTTGAGGTGACTCTTGTCTTTGTGCCGAGACCTGCACCGCCGTAGGCAGCATCGTCGGAATTCAAAAGCACTTCGTAAACGCCCTCATATTCTACACCGAAGCTGTACTGCTCTCTCATAACGGGAGTGAAGTTACATACGGCAACAATTTCGTCACCCTTCTTGTCTCTTCTTGAGAAAGCGATAACGCTGTTGTTTTTGTCATCGCTTACAAACCACTTGAAGCCTTCCCAGCTATAGTCGATTTCCCAGAAAGCAGGGTATTTGACATAGAGCTCGTTGAGCTTCTTCACATAATCCTTGAGCTGTCTGTGCTTTTCGTAATCAAGTAAGAGCCAGTCAAGACCAGCGTCGTATTTCCATTCAATAAACTGACCGAATTCCTGACCCATAAAGGTAAGCTTCTTACCGGGATGTGTCATAAGGTAGCCTAAGAATGAGCGGATACCGCGGAACTTCTCGTCATATTCACCGGGCATCTTACCGATAAGCGAGCACTTACCGTGTACAACTTCATCGTGTGAAATAGGAAGAATGAAATTTTCCGAGAAAGCATAGAAGAATGAGAAAGTCAGAAGATTGTGATTATACTTTCTTGAAAGACCGTCCATTGAGAAATACTTCAGAGCATCATTCATCCAGCCCATGTTCCATTTGAAATTGAATCCGAGACCGCCGATGTCGGTGGGTTTTGATACAAGAGGCCATGCTGTGCTTTCTTCAGCTATCATAAGAGCGTGGGGATATTCCCTGAAAATGCCCATATTGAGCTTTCTTAAGAAGTCCACCGCCTCTAAGTTTTCGTTGCCGCCGTATTTATTGGCAATCCACTGTCCGTGCTCTCTGCCGTAGTCCAGATAAAGCATTGAAGCAACAGCATCAACACGAAGACCGTCTATATGATATTTGTCAAGCCAGAAGGCCGCAGAGCTTGTGAGGAATGAAACAACCTCGTTTCTGCCGAAGTCGAACACCTTTGTTCCCCAGTCCATATGCTCGCCTTTTTTAGGATCTTTATATTCATAGCAGGCTTCACCGTCAAAGTTTGCAAGACCGAATTCGTCTTTGGGGAAGTGGGCAGGTACCCAGTCGAGAATAACAGATATTCCGTTCTGATGGCAGGTATCAACAAGATACATAAAATCCTCCGGTGTGCCGTAGCGTGAGGTCGCTGCAAAATATCCTGTTACCTGATAACCCCAGGAGCCGTCAAAGGGATATTCCGAAAGGGGCATAAATTCAATGTGGGTATATCCCATATCCTTTACATAGGGCACAAGCTCCTTTGCAAGATCTCTGTAGGAATAGGGGTTGCCGTCATCGTGTACTTTCCAGGAGCCTGCATGAACCTCATAGATATTCATAGGTGATTCGTATACATTTTTATTCTGTCTTTCCTTCACCCATTTGCTGTCTTTCCATTTGTATCCCGAAAGCTCATAGAATTTTGAAGCTGTACCGGGTCTTGTTTCACTGTGGAAAGCATAAGGGTCAGCCTTTGCAGTCTGCTTACCTCCGGGGGCTGTGACAAGATACTTATAATTATCAAACTCTTTTACACCTTCGAGATAACATTCCCACATTCCCGCATCGTTGATACGGTTCATTATGCCTTTGTTTTCGTCCCAGGAGTTAAAATCGCCGATAACGCTTACCTTCTCGGCATGAGGAGCCCATACACGGAATGATACAAGGTCTTTTTCACCTTTGACTCTATGTGCACCCATATATTCATAGGCTTTCATATTGTTGCCCTGATGAAAAAGATAAAGAGCAACATCGTCGCCGATAATCTTCTTTTGAGCCAACTGTAACACCTCTTTGTTTTTAGTTTTTCCGGCTTATGGGGAGAAATTTCCGCCCAATAAGCCCACCATTACAATTCTACATATACCATAATATCACTATCGAAATGAAAATTCAATAGTTTTTTGTTATTTTGTTACAACATTATCTAAAACTTATATAACTATTTGTGCATTGTGTCGATAAATTCTACTATATATTGTAGACAACTTTCAATAAACGTCTTCGAAAGCACATTACATTTGATAATAGCACATTTTTGTTAGCGGTTTTTGTAGAAATATCGACTGTAATAAAAACAAAAACAGCCTCCGTTTAAGGAAGCTGTCTGTGCTAATAATAATTATCAGAGAATTATCACAAGTGTAATGAGCACTGCAAGGATAAATGTAATGCAGTATCTTTCAAGGTATGCACCGATAAAGCAGATTGCAGCACCGGGAGCATAGATGATTTTCTGAAGAATGTTGCCCTTATGATAAATCTTATCCATCATATTCATTGCGTCTTCAATAAGAGGGAAAGCATTTACAAAAAGTGAGAATGCGAACCAATATGACACCGCACAGGAGGCCACAAGGAATAAGCCCTTGAACTGTAAATAAAGAAGCATCATTGAGGGGATAACACCTAAGATAACCGCACCCAGCATATTGAAGAAGAAGGGTACAAAGCAAAGAGCAAATGCGCCCTGAGCCTTAGGCATAAATTCGTGTTCTACGTGGCTTATCATTTCGTCGCGTCTGAGATAGCGGTTATCCTCAACAGGCACCTTACTCATACGGCAGACAATCTGTTCCCACATACCTCTTACAAGAGCACCGGGGAAGGTGAGATATTTAATAAGAATATAAATTGCTGTCATCAGATTTCACCCTCCTTGTCTGTAAGGATTTCTACAATTGTGATTTCGTCGTTCTTATACTGCTCAACTGCATCGCTGATTTTGTATCCGCTTGTTTCGAGTACAGTCTTCATCTGCTCATATGTCTCTTCGTTGCCGTTATAAAGAGCACAAAGAGCATAGAGGTTGCAGGTCTGAACAGTATAGCCGCTCATTGACATATATTCGTCCATAGTTTCAAGAGCAACCGAGCCTTCACCCTTGAGCAGATAAGCTATTGCCATAGTCGGCATATAGCCGCAGTCGCCGGAAGCGGCATTTTCCTTTGCCTCTTCACAGATTTCGAGCATCTTATCGGGGTCGGGAGTTTCAGTATAGCGGTAGTAGCTTGCAAGAGCAACATAAGCATTGGTGTCTTCTCTGCTTATATCAAGCATCTGATTGTAAAGCTTTTCTGTCAGCTCATAGTCACCGCTCTTAGCTGCTGTTGCACAGTAGTTTGAAAGATAAATCCAGGGGAGACTGCCGTCATCTGCCTCAGCGGTTTTCTTAAGCTGAGCAAGAAGCTCCTCTGTATCCTTTTCAAATACAGTCATTACAACATATTTGTAATACTCAATAAATGCAGGTGTTACCTTTTTGGGGTTGCCCTCATCATCGGTAGCTTCATAAAGAGCATCAAGGTCTGCTATTGCCTTATCGTAATCTTCAGCTTCACCGTTGAGAACAGGAGTTATTATCTCTGCAATAGTATAGTAGCTGTCTGTAAGAGTATCTGCAGTTTCGAGAATCTTGGCATACTTTTTATTCCAGGGCAGCTTAAGCTGATCTTCTGTAAAGAAGGTTTCAATAAATGTTGCCGCATCGGAAACATAGCCGGTCTTAACAAAGCCGTCAATTGCATCGTCAAAGGCCTTCATTGACATTGTGGCGGCATCTGCTGAAGTGAGATAGCCGTAATAGCCGTTGAGGGCTGTCATAAGCTTACCTGTATCGTAGTAAGCGGCATATTCTGCAACACTCATAAAGCTCTCGGCATAATTTGTACCTGCAACTGCGCTGACAGCAAAGACAACTATCATCACAAGAGTCATAAGAACACCGCTCCAGCGAAGAGGGTATTTTTTCATTGCTTCACGGCAGGTATCACAGTATGGATAATCCTCACCGTATTCTTCGCTGCAGGGATTCTCACCGCAGCATTCGCAGAGTCTGCCTGTAAATTCTTCCTCAGCTTCCTCTGCATTGGTTTCTTCTTCAGGTTCATCCAGCTCCTGAATAAGCTCACCTGTCTGATATTCTGCTTCAAGTGTAGCCTTATCAAGCTCCTGCTGGAACATATCTCTTAATTCTTCGAGCTCTGTTTCAAGCTCATTTGTGTCTGACGCTTCTTCAGTCGCTGCTTCACTCACGTCTGCTTCAGTTTCCTGAGAAACTATGTCTTCGTTTGCTTCGAGCTCTGCCTCTGAAGTTTCTATGTCATCTCTCTTGTTCTCGTCCAAGATTAAAGCCTCCTTAAGAGTAATTTTTTATATTCTACCACTGTTTCTGCAAAAAAGCAACAACATAATTTATGATTATCTGCCTTTAAGTTTAGTTTAAGTTTAAAAGGACGGCAGAGTACCGAAAAAAGTTTATATTGTAAAATCGGACTTGATATGATATAATAACTGTAACTATACAAAAGGAGGTTACCTCTTGGCTTTAAAAGTATATGCAGATAAGTTTATGAAATATCGCTTTCTTTTAAGAGAGCTTGTAATAAAGAGAATAAAGCTTCAATACAGAAACTCCGTTTTAGGCGTACTCTGGACTTTTCTCCAGCCCCTTCTGACGATGATAGTTCTGACCTTCGTTTTCAGCAGGGTTTTCGGCAGAAACTCCGCTTCTGTTGTCAACTATCCGGTCTTTCTTTTATCAGGCCGCCTTTTATATGATTTCTATTCCCAGAGCACCAAGCGTGCCATGAAATCAATCCGCGGCAATGCATCTATAATTAAAAAGGTATATGTCCCTAAATACATCTACCCCTTATCGGTAGTTATTTCAACCTTTGTTACTTTTCTTATTTCACTGAGCGTTCTCGCTCTCGTTATAGGCTTTTTCAATATTATAAAGAAGGACCCCGTACCTATCACCCCTGCAATCTTCTTTACTGCTGTACCTATACTCATTCTCTTTGTTATGTGTATGGGCATCGGTATGCTCCTTGCAACTCTTGATGTTTTCTTCAAGGACGTTGAAAATATTTACGACGTTTTCTGTACTCTTCTTTTCTACGGCACACCTATTGTTTACACTATAGACAAGCTCAATTTCGGTGAGGGCTCCTGGCAGACTGCGCTTCTTAAGCTCAACCCTCTTTACGGCATTATTGATATGTTCAGAGCCGCAGTCCTTCACGGAAACGAGTTTATGGCATACTTAGATATAAATGCTCTTATTTACTGCAGTGTATTCGCAGTGGTTATGCTCGTTGCAGGCATATTTCTGTTTTATAAATTCCAGGATAAATTCATTCTTCACATCTGATAAAGGAGGGCGGAAACTTGAAAGATTACGCAATAGAAGTAAATCATGTCAGCATGCTTTTTCGCCTTAACCGTGAGCGTGTGGACAATGCAAAGGAATATTTCATAAGACTCCTTACAAGAAAGCTTCATTATACGGAATTCTGGGCACTCAAGGACGTGAGCTTTAAAATTGAAAAAGGCGACAGAGTCGGCATCATGGGCTTCAACGGTGCAGGTAAAAGTACCCTTCTCAAAACCATTGCAGGTGTACTCAAGCCAACTATGGGAAACGTGAAGGTCACAGGTACCATCGCCCCCATGCTCGAATTAGGCGCAGGCTTTGACCCCAACTACTCGGGCTCGGAAAACATCTATCTTTACGGCGCAACCATGGGCTTTTCAAGAAAGTTCATCGACGAAAAATACAACGAGATAGTCGAATTCTCAGAGCTCAAGGATTTCATCAACGCTCCTCTCAAGAGCTATTCCTCGGGTATGAAATCCCGTCTCGGCTTTGC
>JAZSGK010000029.1:0-2097 GCA_045532695.1 Acutalibacteraceae bacterium | reverse complement strand
TCAATGGTTGCTCACTATACGGCAGCTAAAAAGAAACGCAGCGACGATGCTTATACTCCCGGAGGTAAGGCAGGTGCCAGACCCGACAGAGCTGTAATTGTTTATTCCAACCGCATTCGTGAAGCCTATGGCGATGTACCTGTAATTATCGGCGGACTTGAAGCTTCTCTCCGAAGATTTGCCCATTATGACTATTGGGACGACAAAATAAGGCGCTCAGTTTTATTTGACTCACAGGCTGATATTCTCTCTTACGGCATGGGTGAAAAGTCAATTGTCGAAATAGCTGAGAGACTCAGAATGGGAGAGAATATAAGCACAATACGAGATGTCAGAGGTACCTGCTATATCTGCGATGTCACCGAGACTCCGCTTACAGGTGCCGAGTGTCCCTCATACGAGAATGTTGTAAAGAGCAAAAAGGAATATGCCGTATCCTGCCGTATTCAGCAGGATGAGCAGGATCACATAAGAGGTAAGCTTATAAAGCAGCGCTGTGGGAACAAAATGCTTATCCAGAATCCGCCTATGGCGCCTCTTACAACGGCGGAGTTTGATGAAATATATGCTTTACCCTTTGAGAGAAATTATCACCCCTCATACGAAAAAGATGGCGGTGTACCGGGCATTGAGGAAGTAAAGTTTTCCATAACACATAACCGTGGCTGTTTCGGCGGCTGTAACTTCTGTTCGATTGCTTTTCATCAGGGCAGATACGTAACCTCAAGAAGCAAGAAATCAATATTAAAGGAAGCTGAGCTTCTGACTAAAATGCCTGACTTCAAAGGATATATCCACGATGTGGGCGGCCCTACAGCAAACTTCCGTCAGCCGTCCTGCGAAAAGCAGAAAAGTCTCGGACTTTGTAAAGGCAAACACTGCCTTGCACCTAAAGTGTGTCCCAATCTTAAAGCAGACCACAGCGAGTATATCGATATTCTCCGTGATATGAGAAAGATAAAGGGTGTAAAGAAAGTCTTTATCCGTTCAGGTATAAGATATGACTATATGCTCAAGGACCCCGACGAGACCTTTTTCAAGGAGCTTATACGCTATCACGTCAGCGGTCAGCTTAAGGTCGCTCCCGAACATTGCAGTGCAATGGTGCTGGAAAAAATGGGAAAGCCTTATATTGACACATATGTGAGATTTTCACAGAGATATTTTGAGCTCAGTAAGAGTGTTGGTAAGGAGCAGTATCTTGTTCCTTATCTGATGTCAAGCCACCCGGGCTCAAGAATTGAAGACGCAATAGAGCTTGCACTTTTCCTTAAAAAGAGAAAAATCAGACCCGAGCAGGTTCAGGATTTTTATCCTACGCCGGGCACAATATCAACCTGTATGTTCTATACGGAGCTTGACCCATACACAATGAAAGAGGTTTTTGTTGCAAAAACACCTGAAGAAAAGGCAATGCAGAGAGCTCTCTTGCAGTATTACAATCCTGCCAATAAGGATATAATCACAAAGGCTCTTAGAAAGGCGGGAAGATACGATCTTATCGGCACAGATGAAAAGTGTCTTGTCAAGGGTGACGGCAAAAAGTCATCGGCATGGTGCCGCGATAAGAATAAGGGTTACGCTAAAAATAAAGGAGTTAATTATGGCAAGAAGAAGAAAAAATAATAAATCTATCATACCGCTTCTCATTGTAATAATCATTTCAGTGCTTATGCTTTCGGGTAAGGGTGATCTTGCACTTCCTCAGGGCGGTAATAATACGGATATGTCAGAAAGCGACTCTGTATACGTTCACTTTATAGATGTAGGTCAGGGTAGTGCGACTCTCATTCAGCAGGGCAAATCGGGTATACTTATTGATGCAGGTGAAAGAGAATACGGTGGGGTTGTGGTTGACTATATTGAAAAGGTCGGCGTCAGCTCCCTTGAATATGTTGTTGCTTCTCATCCTCATTCAGATCATATCGGCGGACTTGACGAGGTGATTTACGCTTATGATGTTGATACTGTAATTATGCCTGAACTAGAGGAATTCAACACACCGACTACAAGAGTCTATGAAGACCTGCTTACAGCTATTTTCGATAAGGATATTACTGCAGAGTTCATCAGCGGCGACAAGGGATACAGCTTCGG
>JAZSGK010000117.1:0-8521 GCA_045532695.1 Acutalibacteraceae bacterium | reverse complement strand
AAAACCTTACGGCATAAGCTGAAGCCGTTGGAGTGAATACCTGTTGAGGGGAGTGCGATAACAACGTCGCCTGCAGCCATTTTGCTGTTGTCAATCATCTTGGGCTTGTCAACAACGCCTACTGCAAAGCCTGCAAGGTCATAATCCTCCTCAGGCATAAGACCGGGATGTTCTGCAGTTTCACCGCCGATGAGAGCAGCACCTGACTGAACACAGCCTTCAGCAACACCGCTTACGATTTCTGCAATCTTCTCGGGTACATTTTTACCGCAGGCAATGTAATCAAGGAAGAATAAGGGCTTTGCGCCGACACAGATGATATCGTTTACACACATAGCAACTGCGTCAATACCGATTGTATCGTGCTTGTCCATAAGTATAGCAAGCTTGACCTTTGTGCCGCAGCCGTCAGTACCTGAAACTGAAATGGGGTGTTCCATACCTGCAATTGAACTCAGGTCAAAGCAACCGCCGAAACCACCGACGTCATCTACTGAGCCTTCGTTGCGGGTTCTTGCAACGTGTTTTTTCATAAGCTCCACCGATTTGTAACCGGCGGTAATGTCTACACCTGCAGCAGCATAGCTGGCAGAAAAAGAATTTTTATGATCCATTATAATTCTCCTGTATTATTTTTATTCCTTGCCGTTCCAACAGTAAGTGCAAACGCAGTCTTCGGGAAGACCGATCGCTTCAATCAGACCGCTGAGACTCTGATAACCCAGAGATGCGAAACCGAGCTTTTTGCATATAGCATCAAGAAGAGCCTGACCTCTTTCGGTTGTTGCATCGCTGTATTGGTCGATATATTTTTCACCCTCTTCGCCTTCAAGCTCAAGGATTGTCTTTCTTGCAATAAGCTCTCTGTCAGAGTTGCTTCTTGAGAAGTTGAGATACTTGCAGCCGAACATAATCGGGGGACAAGCACTTCTCATATGAACTTCCTTAGCACCGTGGCTGTAAAGGAAATCAACTGTTTCACGAAGCTGAGTGCCTCTTACGATACTGTCATCAACGAAAAGGAGTTTTTTGTCCTGAATAAGTTCGTGTACGGGTACAAGCTTCATTTTTGCAACCTTGCTTCTCTCGCTCTGGTTGGTGGGCATAAAGCTTCTGGGCCATGTGGAAGTGTATTTGATGAAAGGTCTTGCAAACGGAATGTCACTTTCGTTGGCGTAGCCGATAGCGTGGGGAGTAGCCGAATCGGGAACACCGCTGACAAAGTCAATACCCTCACACTTGCCCGTAGCCTTATCGTCTCTTGCCATAATAGCACCGTTACGGGTACGCATAACCTCAACGTTGAGGCCTTCATATCTTGAGTTGGGGTAACCGTAGTAGGTCCAGAGGAAAGAGCAGATACGCATCTTTTTACGGGGCTCTGAGAGCACTGTCACCTTGTCGGCTGAAACCTCAACGATTTCGCCGGGACCAAGCTCTCTTACGAATTCATAGTCAAGCTTTTCGAAAGCAAAGCTCTCGAAGGAAAGACAGTAGCCGTCGCTGTCCTTGCCTATTACTATAGGCAGTCTGCCGAGCTTGTCTCTTGCGGCGATGATAGTGCCGTCCTGCTTTAAGATAAGCAGTGAAAGAGTACCGTCAATTTTGTCCTGAGCGAAGCGTATACCCTCGGCAAAGTCGCTTTTCTGATTTATCAAGGCAGCGGCAAGCTCTGTTGTATTGATTCTGCCGCCGGTCATAGCTGTAAAGTGTCCGCCGCTGAAGGACAGGAACTGATTAACAAGCTCATCAGCGTTGTTGATTATACCTATTGTTGTTATAGCATAGACGCCTAAGTTTGAGCGTATGAGTATAGGCTGTGGGTCATTGTCGCTGATGCAGCCTATACAGGCGTTGCCTTGCATTTCGTCAGTTACGCCTGCAAATTTGGTTCTGAAAGGTGAATTTTCAATGTTGTGGATATCGCGCTGGAATCCTTTTTCTTCATTTACGGCAGCCATACCGCCACGGCGTGTGCCGAGATGTGAATGGTAGTCAACACCGAAAAATACGTCCAGAACAACATCTCTTTTAGATGTTGCACCGAAAAATCCTCCCATAGATTAATACCTCCTTAGGTAATGTGGGTAAAGTTCAGAAAATATTTGCTGCTTACGCAAAGAAAAGTTCTGAAAGGGTCATAGGATCGATGTATTTGCCGTCTTTATAAACACGCATATTACCTGATGCGATTTCGTCGATAAGCATTACATTGCCGTCGGGATCGTAACCGAATTCGAATTTGATATCATAGAGTACGAGACCTTTTTCCTTAAGGTCATCAGCAACGATCTGAGTGATTTTCTGAGTCATTTCCTTGATGTCTTCGTACTGCTTGTCTGTCATAACGCCGAGAGCAACGAGAGCGTCTTTGATTACGAGGGGATCGCCCTTTGCATCGTTTTTGAATGTCATTTCAACATAAGCGGGAAGATCAGCACCTTCTTCAATATAATCACCGTAACGGCGGATGAAGCTGCCTACTGCCTTATGACGGCAGATAACTTCAAGACCGTGACCGAATACCTTAGCAGGAAGAACTTCCATTGTTGTATCGTCAAGGTTTGCATTTACATAGTGAGTCTTAATGCCTGCTGCATTAACTTTTTCAAAGAAATAAATTGACATACGAAGGTTGACATCGCCAACACCGTCAATTGTGAGACCTACTGCATTTTCGCCGGGATCAAATACGCCGTCTTTGCCTGTGCAATCATCCTTGAACTTAAGAAGGCAGTTGCCGTTTTCAAGCTTGTATACGTCTTTTGTTTTACCTGTGTAAATTTTTTCCATTGTGAATGACCTCCGTTTATTTAATAAAAATGTTTATATATTGAACTGCTTTTCGGCAGTTGCATTCTTTTCAAGTACTGTTTTTGTATCTGCGTCTCTCTTGGCTTTAAGCTTCTTTGCAAGCTCTTCGTCAGTGACTGCAAGGATTTCAATAGACAACAAGGCGGCATTGACAGCTCCGTCAATAGCAACAGTAGCTACAGGTATGCCTGAGGGCATCTGGACTGTTGAAAGAAGGGCATCAATACCGTCGAGATATTTTGATTTCATAGGTATGCCGATAACGGGCAGGGTGGTGTTTGCTGCAATGGCACCTGCAAGATGTGCTGCCATGCCTGCAGCTGCAATGATACAGCCGAAGCCGTTTTCTCTTGCGTTTTCGCTGAATTCTTTAGCTTCTACGGGAGTACGGTGAGCTGAGTAGATGTGAAGCTCGTAGGGTACGCCGAACTGCTTTAAGGTATCAGCGGCTTTGGAAACAACAGGCAAATCGCTGTCGCTTCCCATAATGATTGCAACTTTTTTCATTATAAGACCTCCTCTGAAAAGAGTATTTTTAACAAAGTGAATTTTGTGGGTACTTATTTACCCGTATGCAGGAACCTGAACACAATTCATAATTCCTCATTCATAATTAAAAAAGGGCACACTTACACAAGGGAAGTCCCTTGTAAGTTGCCCAGACGGTCGACAAATATCATTTCCCCCAATTCATGTGGTGCTCCACTTATCCGTCAGTCTCAAGGGAACGTATACTATATATAATACAGTAAAAATTTACACTGAAATTATACCATAAAAATTGAGCTATTGTCAATGAAAAAAGGCACTTAAAATGCTTTTCGGTAATAAGGACAAAAAACGGTTTATGAGTTAGGGTTTAGTTGTGATTTTTGTCGTTTCGGGGTATTCTGCCGAGGAGGACAGGAGGGTCTAAAAATAAAAAAACGCACCTTGAGATGATGCGTTTTCATATAAAATGCTGTGCTATGGATAAAAACTGTTTTTGAGGACGTGTTTCCCCAAAAAATCATAATTATCAGAAGTATCTTGTCAGGCCAACAACCTTACCTAAGATAATAAGCTCGTCAACGATAATCGGGTCAAAGCTGTCATTTTCCGGCTGGAGACGGAAGTGATCGTTTTCTTTATAGAAGGTCTTTACGGTTGCTTCATCTTCGATAAGAGCAACAACGATATCACCGTTACGTGCAACGGGAGTCTTTTCAACATAGAGAATATCACCGTCGAAAATACCGGCATTCAGCATACTTTCACCGCGTACTCTTAAAGCAAACATCTCTTTATCAGAGGAAATATGAGCACCGTTGAAGGGTATGTAGCATTCGATCTGCTCTGTTGCAAGAATAGGCAGACCCGCAGTAACAACACCTAAAAGGGGCACGTGTCTTACGTTTTCGCTCTGACCGACGATTCTGATCGAACGCTTATGCATAGGGTCACGCACAATATAGCCTTTTTCTTCCAGGGCGAGAAGATTAGCCTGTACTGAAGAGGTTGAGCGAAGACCTACAGCCTGGCAGATTTCTCTTACCGTAGGAGGCACACCGCTGCCGGAACGTTCCTTCAGAAAATCAAGGATAGATTGTTGATTATCAGTTAAATCATAACTCATAAGATTTCTCCTTTCAGTTCATATGTATAAAAAAGCAGAGTTTTGTCATTCCTTGCAGAAAAACACAAATGTTCGTTAACAAGGGCATTATAGCACAAAAAAAATGAAAATGCAAACATTTGTTCACATAAATTTGTAAATTTTTTGTGTTTTTTCGCTTGTGAGTATATTTTCTGCCTTTGGAATAATACTAAAATCAACTAAATAAGCGAAACGGTGGAAAGAAATATGAGCAAGAAAAAGAGTTTCATAGAAAAAATTGCCTCGGGAAAAGGCTTTTATATTACTGCAGCCCTGAGTTTTATTATGATTGTTGCAGCAATTGCTTTTGTTTATAATTCATCGATGAATATGCTTCGTGATCTGGATATTCCCACAACTATAGAGCAGGTAGAAAAAAATCAGAACAATGTAAGCGACCCGAGAAAATATGATGAAGATGAATCTGAGGATATTACCGAAGAAAATACTACAGCAAAAACAACACAGCAGAGTACAACAAAAGTGACGGAAAAGCATACAGAGACTACAACTCAGGAGGAAACTGCTCCCGTCGAGGTTTTCGGTAACGACTCTTATGTTTATCCGCTTATGGGGGATATTGACAGAGCATTTTCAATGAGTCCTGTTTATGATGAAACCATGGAGGACTGGCGTATTCACAAGGGCACAGATTTTGCCTGTGAACCTGGTGCAGAAGTAGCGAGTATCGGCAATGGCAAGGTGGTAAAGGTCATATCCGACCCCTCATGGGGTTATTGCATTGAAGTGGATTACGGTGACTTCATTGCAAGATACTGCGGACTCGAGCAAGGAACAACAGTTATAATCGATGACACAGTTTCAAAGGGTGATATCATCGGTAAGGTAGGAATGATCCCTTGTGAGAGCAAACAGGAAAGCCATCTGCATTTTGAAATAGTGCGAAGCGGAGCCGTAGAAGACCCCGTTAAGGTTATCGGGTAGCAGTGGGTTTTCGGTGGCTCCGTCGCCGTAGACGGCGCGTGGGTGCCAATGGGGCACTCACGGAAAGCGCCCTTTGGGTGCTTTCACGGAGCCACCTTCTTCTTTTTTCATCAGACTTACAGCAAGCGTCAGCAGAGATTTTCATATTCTGCATTTTCACCTCATAATAATATCCCGGGTGATATTATGTTTGCAGTGCTGCAGATAACCGAATCAAAATCGCTTTTCAGTCGTAATAAAATTCAAAGTCAAAGAATAACCTTGCCTTCAGGCGAGGCTTTTTTCGTAGTGAATGTGTCCTGCCGCAAGAATAAAATACCGTGGAAAAAGCTGGAAGGGTGCCTTGGCATACTCAGAAAAGATATCCTTTTACCCGATAACATAAAAATTCCCGATAAAGTTAATATAACAGCCTTTGAGCCTCATATACTGCCCGGTATTATGCTTATGAATTCCGCTGTGGATTATATGCTGAAAAACAAGGCGTGTACCGGTGGCAGTATTACTATTTTTGATGAAAAAGGAATATATCAGGGGTACATAGAAAAACTCATAAACTGCTTTTCCTCAATAAAAGTCATTACTCCGAAAACTTATGAATACGAAGAGATTACCGGAAAACTCCTTGAAACTTACGGCTTTTCTCTGCTTGTATCAGCCTGCACTTCTTACGATAGTGATATTATTATTTCAGAATGTTGCAGTGTACCCTCTTACTATAGCGGTAAGGTGATGAGCATAAAGAAAAAGTATATAATGAATGCGCAGATCTTTACGGGCAGCGGTATTGAATTACCTGAAAAATATGAAAAGCTCTGCCCCGACAATGTTGACAGACTTCTTTTTGCATCGGCACTTTATGAAAAGTGCGGTGTCAGGGATATGGCTTCTCTCATATACAGCTCATTTGAGTGTTGACATATTTTTCTTTAAGTTATATACTTTTGGTATTACTCAGAGGGCAGGTGAAAAAATGACCTACAATGAAGCTATAGACTATATTATGTCAAGGCGTAAGTTTCAGAAAAGCAGCGGTAAAGAGAGAATAGAAAGACTTCTCAGCCTTCTGGGAAACCCGCATCTCGGACTTGGATATGTCCATGTTGTCGGCACCAACGGCAAGGGCTCCGTATCAACGGCTATGTCTTATATTCTGAAAGATGCAGGCTATAGGGTCGGTCTTTTCACTTCACCCTATATCGTCGAGTTCGGTGAAAGAATACAGATAAACAACACCTACATCAGCCATAAGGATATTGCAGAGCTGACTTCTCTCATAAAAGAGAAAACTGACCTTATGGAAAAAGAAGAGCTTTACCCGACTGTATTCGAGGTCACTACTGTCCTTGCTCTTTTGTACTTTGCTCGGGAGGGCACCGATATCGTTATCCTTGAAGCAGGTATAGGCGGTGAGCATGACAGCACGAATGTTATCCCGACTCCTTTTGAGTGCATTTTTATGAGCATCTCCCTTGATCATACTGAAATGTTAGGAGATACCGTAGAGAAAATTGCCAAAGAAAAAAGCGGTATCATCAAAAAAGGTGCTGCAGTTATTTCTTATCCCCATAAGGGCAAAGAGTTCGGTTATATCCCTCAGTCAGACGAAGCGGTAGCGGTGATAAAAGAAAAATGCGGCTCTATCGGCTGTGAACTTCTCCTACCCGATACAGATAAGTTGAAAGTGATAAGCAGTGATATTTACGGCTCTGAGTTTGTCTATGACTCCCTGAAGATAAAAACTCGTCTTTGCGGAGTACATCAGATAGGTAATATGATAACAGCTGTCACTGCTTCGAAAAAACTTCGTGATTTCGGTTTTAGTATAAGTGATAAGAATATAATCAGGGGCATATATGAGTTCACTATCCCCGGCAGAATGGAAGTGCTTTCGCAGAAGCCTCTCATTATTCTCGATGGCGGTCACAATGAAGGATGCCTGAGGGCACTTTGCTCTATGGCTGAAAAATACCTTGCGGGCAAAAAAATAACCCTGCTTATGTCATTTATGAAAGACAAAGATTACGCTTCGGCTCTCAGCATAATTGCCCCCATAAGTGAAAACATAGTTTTTACGGTAACTGATCCTATAAGAGGTGAAAAGCCTGAGATGCTTGCGGCAACTGCAGAAAAATACGGCAAAAATATCTGCTGTGAGACGAGCACTGCCGAAGCTTTTAAAAAGGCACTTTCACTTACGGATAAAGACGGTGTGCTTATTGTTACAGGCTCGTTTTATCTTGTAAGTGACGTCAGGAATATGCTTTCATAATATTTTTTCTTAACACTACTTCTTTCGGCAAAAATTTCATACTTTATCCCTTATGATACTACTGCTATCATAAGGGATTATTTTTTAGGAGGCAGGCTATGGCAGCTAAAATAGAATACAGACAAAAAGAAATAAGAGTTTACTTAAGCGGTGAAATTGACCACCACAGCGCTTCACTTATAAGAGCAAGTATAGATGACGCCATAATACACAAGCATCCGTCGCTTCTTGTTCTTGACTTTTCGGCAGTAACCTTTATGGATTCCTCGGGTATAGGACTTGTTATGGGAAGATATAAGCTTATGAAAACTGTTCAGGGAAGAATAAGAGTGGAAAATCTTTCTCCCGGAGCTTATAAGGTTATGGTGCTTGCAGGCCTTGAAAAACTGGGAGAAATCAAGCAGAAGGAGGTAGTATAAATGGATATCATAAACGAAATGAAGCTGACTATGGATTCGAGAAGTATTAATGAAGGATTTTCGAGGGTGGCGGTAGCGTCCTTTATCGCCTGTACCGACCCCAATATTGAAGAACTCACCGACATAAAAACTGCCGTCAGCGAGGCTGTTACCAATGCTATAGTACACGGCTATAAAGAAAGCTACGGCAAAATTTACATAACCGTAAGTATTTTTGAAAATAATATTATCAGAATAAAAATCCGTGACAAGGGTGTTGGTATACCTGACATTGAAAAAGCAATGGAGCCCCTTTTCACTACAGCGGGAGAGGAGAGGGCAGGTCTCGGATTTGCGGTTATGGAATCTTTTATGGATAAGGTCAGGGTCACTTCAAAACCCGATGTAGGCACAAGCGTAACTATGGAGAAGAGGATATGGGGGAAGAGGCTTTGA
>JAZSGK010000205.1:0-3145 GCA_045532695.1 Acutalibacteraceae bacterium | reverse complement strand
AGTCTGAAGAGGCATAGGGATAAGATTCGGGAAGCCTGTGAAGACCTCATTGGGTACAATCTCATCCATAAGGACTATCTTCTTAGAAAGCTTGTTGCCCGGATTGATTTTTTCATCGGCACGTAATGAAATATTTATAAGGTGTGTCGTATGCTTAACTATCATATTGTAGTGAAGGTGCGCCATACGAAGCTGCGGTCCTCTGAGACCTGCAACGTGTCTGTCAATGAAAGAGGGCGCTGAAAGATATGATGACATCCAGCGGTAACGCCATATACCCTTGACTGTTGATACCGGTGCCTTGAGGACCATTTTTATCATGTCCTTCCAGGTGACAAGCCAGCGGTAATAGTCATACATGGTGTCCTTGAAGCCGCGCCATTCTCTGTGCTTAAGTATGGCGGTATGCTCTTTATAGAGCTTGCCGTAATTATCCATTCTCTTTCGCCTGCCTTTCTTTCTGAATCTTCTTGATTTCGAGACTTTCAACAAAAGCCTGAACTCGTGTCCTGAGCTGACCCGATGCCGAAGCCGTATACTGTCTGTCGACAGCGGCAGTGGGTACACCGTAATCGTTGCTCATAACATATGATGCAAGTGCTCTTTCATAGCCCCAGTATTCGCAGAATTTAAGCTGCTCATACATTACACCGTCTGCATGGTATTCGTCAACGAGCCTCTTTACATAGTCGCGTCTTTCCTGAACCTTTTCGTGGCTCATATATCTCGGACACTGACTTGTTTTAAGATAGTGAAGGCATATCTGTGTAAGCACGTCCTCACCCTCTTTTATGATGATTTCCTGTCTGCCGGGCAGAGCACCGAAGCAGTATCTGTCAGCAACAACAAGAGCACCGCTGTCTTCAATAAGAGATGTGAAGTCAGGGTCATCCATTTCTGAGCCTACAACAACAATCTTTGCTCTGTAGTTTTTCTTTATGTCAGGCTCTCTCGTTTTAAGCTCCTCAGCAGTTTCACGAAGCATAGGCAGAATAAGAGCCTTGGGACAGCAGTATGTAATGAGATTGAGAATATGATACTCGTAGCCGGTGATACGGGGATTTTCTTCCTTGCGGTAATCACCTATCTCCGTCATAAGACGACACACCTCGTTGTGCTCCTCCACGGCCTTTAAAAGGGCTTCGTCTGAGGTGTCGACTCCGTAAACCTCACTGAGTTTATCTAAAATCTTAACTCTTGTCTGATTGACGTAGTGCTTTACAGTGTGTGCTTCAAGCTTAAAGGGCATATCGAGGAAGGTTACAAAGAACTTCTCCTCAGGTACTAAGTCAAGAAGCTCAAAGTGCTCGGCAGTTCTGTTCATCTCTGAGCAGGTTTCCGAAGCTAAAAGTGCACCGAGGAAGTTATAACCGCCCTCAATTGCTCTTTCGAGTATAGCCTTTGAGTAGCCGCATAAGAAGTTACTCATATAATATGTCGCAATATCCATAGAGCCCGTACGGGGAGCTCTGAGTCTTACAGAAAAGCAGTTGCCACAGTTGAGAAGTACCTCGGGAATATGATAGCAGGTATAACCGAGAGGTATACCGCCGTCAGCTTTGGCTTTTTTAACGAGCTCATTGTTGGCGTCCTGCAGAAGCTTTTCAAATTCGTAAAGATGTTTTAAATCCTTCATAGCCTTCTCCTTTATAAAATTTCGAGCTCTTTGAGAGCCTTTCTTACACCCTCAACCACATTTGAATCATCGGGAAGCTTGGTGATATCCTTTCCCTCGATATCGTATATAGCAAGGTTTTTATCGTTTTCAATATAAGAGAGCACGGGGATACCGTTGGTGTTTATGTGCTCGATAACACTTTTATCGGGGAGTCTGTTGACAATAGCACCGATTTTTTTATACATAACAAGCTCATCGGCAACGCTCTTGATAGTCGATATTACCTGTGTACCCTTTTTACTTGCGTCTGTAATAAGAAGAAGGTGTGTTACCTTTTCCATAACTCTGCGGTTTATCTGCTCAACACCTGCTTCACCGTCAATTACAACATAGTCAAAATCTGCCGAAAGAAGGCTGATAACCTCTTTTAAGTAAGCATTGATTTTACAGTAACAGCCTGCACTTTCAGGTCTGCCCACAGCTATAAAAGCAAAGCCGTCCGTCTCCACAAGAGCATCAAAAATTTTATATCTCGCATCGCCTAAAAGCTCGATGGCCGCCTTTGTGTTGCCGTCTTCAACTGTTTCAACAATCTCTTTTCTTATATCGTCGATTGTTGTTTCAACTTCAATGCCGAGAGCCGTCGAAAGTCCCACGGCAGGGTCAGCGTCAATAGCCAATATCTTTTTATCGGGGTACGCTTCTACCAGGAGCTTTACAATAGCGGCAGAAATTGAGGTCTTGCCTACGCCACCTTTACCTGACAGAGCGATGATTGTAGCATTACTTTCCATATACATTTCTCCTTATATTCTACTGTTTTTCATTATATCAAAGTTTTCATGCATTTTCAATAAATTTACGAATAGTTTATCTACTACACCTATCAAAAACAAAAATGATGACCGACTGTCAAATATTGTCTGATTTTTATGTTTACAGCTCAAAACAGCAACATCTCGACAAATTGGAATTTATCAGTTTATAATACCGAGTCTGATTTTGTTGTCAAGTTCCCACAAAGCCACCTTATTACTATCGTATTTCAGCCTTTCTTTTGCTGTGAGATAATCCACCCATTCAAAACATCCGTGTTCGTGGGAAATAGAAACATCCTTACTTTGCATCTCAACAGCAAAACAATATTCGGGGATAACAAGACAATCCTCTCCCCAAATTGTTCGGGCATTCTTGAAACACTCTGTGGCAATACTGCATTTTGTTTCCAGTTCCGTAAATTGCAAGTTGGAAGATATGCCTGCTTCCTCGAAGGCTTCCCTTTGTGCAGACACAAGAGGAGTTTTGTCCTCGTCTTCTCCACCGCCTGCAACAAATTGCCAGCATTCATCCATATCACTTCTCTTGAAAATACAATATAAAGTATCATTATTATTCTTTTTATACGGAATTACTAACACTTGGTACTTTGCTCTTGCCATACTACACCTCATCAAATTCTTATTTGTCGAACAGATTATATCATAGATAATCCATAATTACAATCGGGTGCGGGTGTCCCGCCCTCAC
>JAZSGK010000074.1:0-13270 GCA_045532695.1 Acutalibacteraceae bacterium | reverse complement strand
TTCAGATTAAAATTTCCGATAATGGAGGTGCCGTTCATGAGAGTAAAGATTACTTTATCTTGCACAGAGTGCAAACAGCGCAATTACAACACAATGAAAAACAAAAAGAACAATCCTGACAGGTTGGAGATGAACAAGTATTGCAGATTCTGCAAGAAGCACACACTCCACAAAGAAACAAAATAAGAGCGGGAGGTAAGAAAAATGGCTGACAAAGAAAAGAAGGTCACCCAGGATTCAAAGGTTGACAAGGCCACAACTGATGAAAGTGCAGCAGCTGCTAAGGTAGCTAAAGCCGCTAAGGGTAACAGCAAATCAGACAAGCCAAACTTCTTCACCCGTGCAGGCAAGGGCACCAAGAAGTTCATCAAGGACTTCAAAGGCGAATGCAAGAAAATTGTATGGCCCGATGCTAAAACTGTCTTAAAGAGTACCGGTATCGTTATCCTCGTTGTTGCTATCGTTGCAATTATCGTTGGTTTGATCGACTTAGGTCTTTCTTCAGGTGTTAAGGGTCTTAAGAACCTTGCTCTTGGTGAAGAGACTACAGTTGAAGCAACTACTGATGAGCACGAAGGCCACGACCACGAAGAAGACGAGGCTGAAGAAGACAAAAAGGACAGTGAAGAAGAGCCTACCGAAGCTGAAAAGGCAGAGGAGGCAACTGAAGATAAGGCTGAAGAAGCTGAGTCTGCAGAATAATCAAAACGTGGAGGTGTAACAATGGCAGATAACGCCAGATGGTTTGTAGTACACACCTACTCAGGCTACGAAAATAAAGTAGCATCAAACATTACTACGGTTGTTGAAAACCGCAAGATGCAGGATCAGATTTTTGAAGTCCGCATTCCTACCGAAACAGTAACAGAGATTAAGGATGACAAGGTACGCGAAATTGAGCGTAAGCTTTTCCCAGGTTATGTTATGGTGAAGGTGGCCTGTATTTACAAGAAGCGCAGTGAGTTTGAAGACGAAGAGCTTTCAATGACAGACGAAGCTTGGTACGTTATCCGTAATACAAGAGGCGTAACAGGATTTGTAGGCCCCGGAAGCAAACCCGTACCTCTCTCAGATGAAGAAGTTATAAAACTCGGCATCGAGAAGAGAACAGTCGAAGTCAACTACAAGGTAGGAGATTTCGTAAACATCTTAAGCGGCCCCTTCGATGGCTACAACGGTGTAATCGACAGCATCGACCTTGAAAAGGAAGTTGTTGTAGTAATGATTTCAATGCTCGGCAGAGAAACACCCGTTGAACTCGGTCTCAATCAGATAGAGGTTGCTGAATATTAATCACAGATAATTTACGGTATAAACCGCCGTTTATTATTGAGGGAGCGTCGCTCCCCAGTGGGAGATTTGTAAATATAAGACAAATCGCTCAACCACAAAATTTGGAGGTGCAAAATAATGGCTCAGAAAGTTGTAGGTTTAATCAAGCTCCAGATTCCTGCAGGTAAAGCTACTCCCGCACCACCTGTTGGTCCGGCTCTCGGTCAGCACGGTGTTAACATCATGGCTTTCACAAAGGAATTCAACGAGCGCACAAAGAATGACATCGGTCTTATCATTCCCGTAGTAATCACAGTTTACGCAGACCGCACATTCTCATTCGTAACAAAAACACCGCCCGCTGCAGTACTTATCAAGAAGGCTTGCGGTATCGAAAGCGGTTCAGGCGTACCCAACAAGACAAAGGTAGCTACAATTACCAAAGAACAGGTAACTAAGATTGCCGAGCAGAAAATGCCGGACCTTAACGCAGCTTCAGTTGAAGCAGCTGCCAGCATGATTGCAGGTACAGCTCGCTCAATGGGCATCGTAGTCGCTGACTAATGCCCGGGTGGGAGGAAAAATCCGATTTAACCACTCTATAGGAGGATGAAAGACAATGAAACATGGTAAAAAATATGTTGAGGGCGCAAAGCTCGTCGACAAAGCAAATCTTTACGATCCTGCAGAAGCTCTTGATCTTGCAATAAAGACAGCTACTGCAAAGTTCGATGAAACAATTGAAGCACACATCCGTCTCGGTGTTGACTCACGTCACGCTGATCAGCAGGTTCGTGGTGCAGTTGTTCTTCCCAACGGTACAGGTAAGTCTGTACGTGTTGCTGTATTCGCTAAGGGCGAAGAAGCAAAAGCAGCTGAGGCTGCAGGTGCTGAAGTAGTAGGCGCTGAAGACCTTGTTGCTAAGATCCAGGGCGAAGGCTGGATGGAATTTGATGTTGCTATCGCACATCCCAGCATGATGGGCCTTGTAGGTCGTCTCGGTAAGGTGCTCGGTCCCCGTGGCCTTATGCCTTCACCCAAGGCTGGTACTGTAACTCCCAACGTAGCTCAGGCTGTAACTGAAGCTAAGGCAGGTAAGATTGAGTACCGTCTTGACAAAACAAACATTATCCACTGTCCCATCGGTAAGGCTTCCTTCGGTACAGAAAAGCTCATGGAGAACTTCAACACTCTTCTTGACGCTGTTATCAAGGCTAAGCCCGCAGCTGCAAAGGGTCAGTACATCCGTTCATGTGTTGTAACAGCAACAATGGGCCCCGGCGTAAAAATCAACCCCAACAAGGTTGGTACCGCTGCTGCTGAAGTTAAATAATTAACTTCAAAATTATTTTAAAATAATACTTGACAAGCAAAATGCTTTATGGTATTATATACAAGCTGTCCAGCCCTAAGACAGCAGGTGTCAGACTTAAAGGTCATTGATAATGACCGCCTGCCGAGGAACGGAGCATATTTAAATTGACTTAATTTAACTATGTTTATCCCTTTCTCTCGGTATCCTGAGGGAAAGGGTTTTCTCATTTCTAACACCAAGGGTAAAAGGTTATAATTATTACAGGAGGTGAATTCATTTGCCAAGCGCTAAAGTTTTAGAAGCAAAGAAGCAGGTTGTTGCAGATCTTACAGAAAGACTTAACAATTCATGCGCCGGTGTAATCGTAGACTACAAGGGTATCAACGTTGCTGACGATACAGCTCTTCGTAAGGAGCTTCGTGAAGCAGGTGTAGAATACACAGTTGTTAAGAACACTCTTCTCCGTCTCGCTATCGCAGGCACAGAGCTCGCAGGTCTTGAAACAGTTCTCGACGGTACAACTGCTATTGCTACAAGTGCAGATGATTACGTAGCTGCAGCTCGCATACTCAGCAAGTTTGCAGACACACACAAGAATTTCGAAATCAAGAACGGCTTCATCGATAAGGAAGTTATCGGCATCGAAAAGATCTCAGGTCTTGCTAAGCTTCCCTCAAGAGAAATCCTTCTTGCAAACGTACTCGGTGCATTCCAGGCACCCATCGCAGCATTCGCTCGTGCTATTCAGGCTATTGTTGATAAGGGCGGCGAAGCAGCTCCCGCTGAAGCTGAAGCAGAAGCACCCGCAGAGGTTGTTGAAGCTCCCGTTGAAGCACCCGCAGAAGCAGAAGCACCTGCTGAAGCATAATCAAATTATATTTATTAGAATTTTTGGAGGTAAAATACCATGGCATCAGAAAAAATTACTGCTATCATTGAAGAACTTAAGACTCTTACAGTTCTTGAACTCTCAGAACTCGTACACGCTGTAGAAGACGAATTCGGCGTATCAGCTGCTGCTGCAGTTGCAGTTGCAGGTCCCGTAGTAGCTGAAGCAGCTGCTGCAGAAGAAAAGACAGAATTTGACCTTGAACTCACAGAAGTTGGCGGCAACAAGATTGCTGTTATCAAGGTTGTTCGTGAAATCACAGGTCTTGGCCTCAAGGAAGCTAAGGAAGCTGTTGACGGCGCTCCCAAAGTTATCAAGGAAGCTATGTCAAAGGACGACGGCGAAGCTGCTGTTAAGAAGTTCGAAGAAGCAGGCGCTAAGGCTACACTTAAATAATTTAACCTTTTATAATGAAGAAAGACTCACTTTAAAAGTGGGTCTTTTTTTGTGTTTTATGGGTAGTTGAGAGGAAGAGGGGATAGGCGGCTCCATGCCAAAGCCTGTGGCTTTGACTCAAGGGAAGCTGCGCTTCCCTTGTAAATCGCCCTTCGGGCGATTTTATGGAGCCGCCGAAACCGCCTACGCTCCGAAAGTGAATTTAAACGAAAAAAACTCCCCATAAAAGCTTAATGCTTATGGAGAGCAATCTGTATTTATTTGTCTATGATAAAGGTATTCTTGTTTTTTACAAGAAAATCAATCAGCGAAATGAGTGTCAGAGCAACTGCTACATACATTGAAATTTCCGAGAAAATGTGTAACTTAGGAATATTCAGAAGCATTATAATTATCATTGTCATCTGGGCAACTGTCTTGGCTTTACCCCAACCTGCTGCTGCAATTACGCTGCCGTTTTCCGCTGCTACAAGTCTGAGTCCGCTGATTGCAAACTCTCTCAGAATTATAACTATTACCACCCAGGCCGGAAGCTCATGAAGTGAAGTAAGACAAATCAGCGCCGAGGATACAAGAAGTTTATCAGCTATTGGGTCCATAAACTTTCCGAAAGATGTAACCATATTGTATTTTCGTGCTATATGGCCGTCAAGCTGATCGGTGACAGATGCTACAATAAAGATTATAAGCGCTATCAACCGGTTGTAATCTGTGAAATCTGTCAGCATAAATAATACGAAAAATGGTATGAGTATAATACGGAATACCGTAAGCTTATTGGCTGTGTTCATAAAATTTACCTCTGTCTACAATATCACTGAAATGATATCATAGCTTTGACATAATGTCTATAGTATAAATAAGAATATTAAAATAAACTTAAATTATTTTTGCTTTTGAGATAAAATTTAGCAATTTACTACTTTACAAAGCTAAAATATTAGTGTATAATGGTCAGGTATATTTTTTAGGAGGATGTAAAAATGGATTCATCTACATTACAAATTTTTCTTGCTATGGCAGGATACATGATTATCGTTGTCGGTATCGGTATCTTTTATGCCAAGCGTTCAAACAAGAGTTCCGAGGATTATTTCATCGGCGGCCGTACTCTCGGTCCCTGGGTTGCAGCAATGAGTGCTGAGGCTTCGGATATGAGTGGTTGGCTTCTTATGGGTCTTCCCGGTGTTGCTTATTGGTGCGGTATCGCTGATGCTGCATGGACTGCAATCGGTCTTGCAATCGGTACATATGTTAACTGGCTTATCGTTGCAAAGAGACTCAGAAAGTACTCTGCCGTTGCAGGTAACGCTATTACAATTCCTGAGTTTTTCTCAAATCGTTACAAAGAGAAGAAGAATATTATTATGACTCTTTCAGCTATTTTTATTCTTATTTTCTTTACTGTTTATGCTTCAAGCTGTTTCGTAACCTGCGGAAAGCTTTTCAGCACACTTTTCGGTTATAGCTACCATTCAATGCTTATTGTAGGTGCTGTTTTCGTAGTATTCTATACATTTCTTGGCGGTTTCCTTGCTGAAAGTGTATCTGACTTTATGCAGGCTGTTGTTATGATTATCGCTCTTGTTACAGTCCTTGTTACAGGTACTATGCATGCCGGCGGTATTGATGCAGTTATTGAAAACGCTCAGGCTATTCCCGGTTATCTTTCACTGACATCAATGGCTTCTCCCATTACTGATGCTGACGGTGTACAGCAGGTAATCAACGGTGTGCCCCAGTTTGGCGAAGCAAGCAGCTACGGACTTCTTACTATACTTTCTACTGCTTCGTGGGGTCTTGGTTACTTCGGTATTCCTCAGGTACTCCTCAGATTTATGGCTATCAGGAAGACAAGCGAACTCAAGAAGTCACGTCGTATTGCTACAGTTTGGGTTGTAATTTCACTTTTTGCTGCAGTATGCATCGGTGTTATCGGAAGAGCAATTTTCCCGGCTGAAGCAAACCTTCTTACAAGCGGTGGCGCTGAGAATGTATTCATCAATCTTTCAGAGTTCCTTCTTCCTGCTCTTCTTGCAGGTGTTGTTATGGCAGGTATCCTTGCTGCAACTATCAGCTCTTCTGACTCATATCTTCTTATCGCTTCTTCAGCTTTTGCAAAGAACATTTACGAAAAGTCACCTAAGGCTACAAAGCTTTTCTCAAAGCTTACAGGTAAGGATGCAGATGACAAGGCAGTTATGTTTATGTCAAGAATCGCTCTTCTCATTATATCTGCCATCGGTATAGTTATTGCCTGGGATGAAGACAGCGTTATCTTTGATATTGTATCATTTGCATGGTCGGGCTTCGGTGCTACATTTGGCCCCATTATGCTTTTCTCACTGTTCTGGAAGAGAACAACTTATCCCGGTGCGATTGCAGGTATGGTATCAGGTGCAGCGATGGTATTTATCTGGAAGCTTGCTCTTAAGCCTGCTTTTGGCGGCATCTTCTCAATTTATGAGCTTATGCCCGCGTTCCTTGTTTCATGTGTATTTATTGTTGTTGTTTCGCTTCTTACAAAGAAGCCTTCAAAGGAAATTGAAGAAGAATTTGAAATGGCGAAAAGCGGTACTATTGAAGAATAAGCAAAGTTTGTGGGGTGTGGGGCGAAGTCCCACCACAGAAAATAAAAGATTACACCCACCTTTAATTTGAAGGTGGGTGTTTTAAAGAGCATAATGAAGTTCGATGAACTAATGTCAAGAAGTATAAATGTTATAAAGTTAATGTATTTTTTTCTTGACACAACTGTGTTTTGTGCATATAATATATAGGAATATGCGGATGTGGTGGAATTGGCAGCTTTGAGCTTGACCGCGTCCTGTGGACGGTAAAGGGAAAGCGAAAAGGCGCAGCGGTCAAAATTCATAGGCGATCTGAGCCGTAATGAATTTTGGGAACCGCAAGAGTCACACGCTCGCTTTTTATAATTATCTTAATACACTCAATATGCGGATGTGGTGGAATTGGCAGATTTGAACTTGACCGCGTCCTGTGGACGGTAAAGGGAAAGCGAAAGGGCGCAGCGGTCAGAATTCATAGGCGATCTGAGCCGTAATGAATTTTGGGAACCGCAAGAGTCACACGCTCGCTTTTTATAATTATCTTAATACACTCAATATGCGGATGTGGTGGAATTGGCAGACACGCAAGATTTAGGTTCTTGTACCGCAAGGTGTGCAGGTTCAAGTCCTGTTATCCGCACCAATAAGCCAAAGTCGCCGACGGCAGTCAGCGGCTTTGCTTTTATCCTTATCCTCTTTTGAAAGGAAAATCTCTATGAACAAAGTGACCATAATCGGTACCGGCAGTGTCGGCTCAACTATTGCATATACTCTCACTGTTGCCAATATAGCAACAGAAATTATAATGATTGATATAAACGGTGATAAGGCTATCGGTGAAGCTATAGATATCCGTCAGGGTACACCCTTTACCGGCTCATGTCATGTCTATGCAGGTGATTACAGCGATGCTGTTGACTCAAATATAGTAATCATCACTTCAGGTGTTGCAAGAAAGCCCGGTCAGACCCGCCTCGAGCTTGCTCAGATTAATGTCAATATTCTCAAGAGTATTATTCCTAACA
Source organism: Acutalibacteraceae bacterium (assembly GCA_045532695.1). Taxonomy (GTDB): domain Bacteria; phylum Bacillota; class Clostridia; order Oscillospirales; family Acutalibacteraceae; genus UBA6857. The sequence continues at coordinate 5,803 of JAZSGK010000074.1, read as the reverse complement.
TTACAAAATATGCTCCTGATGCAACATATATCATCGTCAGCAATCCTGTAGATATCCTGACTTATACTTTCTGCAAATGTTCCGGTATTCCCGAGGAGAGAATTATCGGCTCGGGTACTATTCTTGACACATCAAGACTCAGAACGCATATTTCACAGCAGTTTTCCGTAAGTCAGCAAAATGTACACGCCTATGTTTTAGGTGAACACGGTGACTCAAGCTTTATTCCCTGGTCTCTTGCCAATATTTCAAATGTGCCGATAAGACGCTACCACGAGGCTGTTACCAACAAAAAGCACGAGCCTCTTTGTGAAGAAAGAGAACTCGAATACGTGAGAAAATCGGGTGCAGATGTAATAGGAAGAAAGGGAGCAACCTTCTATGCGGTGTCAGCGTCGGTGTGCCACATCTGCAAGTGTCTTCTCAGCGGTATTGATACACCTCTGACGGTTTCAACAATGCTTCACGGTGAATACGGCATTGACGATGTATGCCTTAGCTTACTTAATATTGTCGGCAGAGGTAAGGTAAGCGGCAAGTTGCTTTTAGATCTGACTGATGAAGAGATCGAATCTCTTAAAGCAAGTGCCGAGAGCCTTAAGGAAATTATCAGAAGCACTGATATATGATATTCAAAGGAGGAGAGTGTAAACTTTCCTCTTTGTTTTTATAAGTTTTTCTTGACAAAAACAAAGAGAAATAGTAAAATAAATCCGTTAATATAATAAATGCTATGACGAAAGAAACCGTCACGGTAGCTTTTCAGAGAGAGAGGGTCGGTGGAAGCCTCTTATGCTTGCCGGGAATGTGTCGCTGCTTTCATCAGCTGTGCCTGAAAAGGTTGCCGTACAATCTGCGTTAAGGATATAAGAGTGGTGCATTTATGTGCAATTCGGGTGGTACCGTGGACTTGTTTCACCCCGAGATGTGTATATGATGCGCTTTATTTTTTTATGAAAGGAAATTCAGACTATGAAATGGATGGGCTTAAACGAAATCCGAGAGAAATATCTCTCATTCTTTGAAAGCAAGGAGCATATGAGACTCCCCAGCTTTTCACTTGTACCTCAGGGCGATAAGAGCATTCTTCTTATCAACGCAGGTATGACACCTATGAAGAAGTATTTTACAGGTGAGGTTACTCCGCCGAGTAAGAGAGTAACAACCTGCCAGAAGTGTATCCGTACACCCGATATTGAAAATGTAGGTAAGACTGCACGTCACGGCACCTATTTCGAAATGCTCGGTAACTTCTCCTTCGGAGATTACTTCAAGAGAGAGGCTACTGCCTGGGCATGGGAATTCTTCACAAAGGTTATGGAAATCCCCGAGGAGCTTCTTTATGTCAGCGTATATCTTGATGACGATGAAGCTTATGATATATGGACTAAAGAGGTTGGTGTTGACCCCTCACATATGGTACGCTTCGGTAAGGAAGACAACTTCTGGGAGCATGGTGCAGGTCCCTGCGGCCCTTGCAGTGAAATCTATTTTGACAGAGGTCCCTCAAAGGGTTGTGGCAGTCCTGACTGTAAGGTAGGATGTGAGTGCGACAGATTTATCGAGGTATGGAACCTTGTTTTCACTCAGTTTGAAAATGACGGAAACAACAACTATACACGCCTTGCCAATCCCAACATTGATACCGGTATGGGTCTTGAAAGACTTGCTTGTGTAATGCAGGATGTTGACAATCTCTTCGAGGTTGATACAGTGCAGAACATTATGAAGCACATTATTAAGATTGCAGGTATCAACTATCACGATGACGCAAACAAAGACGTTTCTCTTCGTGTTATCACAGACCATATCAGAAGCACAACCTTTATGGTTGGTGACGGTGTAATTCCCTCAAACAGCGGCAGAGGTTATGTATTAAGAAGACTTCTCCGCCGTGCAGCAAGACACGGAAGACTCATCGGTATTGACAGACCCTTCCTTGCTGAAGTATGCGATACCGTTATCGCTGAAAATGCAAATGCTTACCCGAATCTTGTTGAAAAGCGGGATTATATCAAGAAGGTCATTGCTATGGAAGAAGACAGCTTCTATAAGACAATTGACTCAGGTCTTGGTCTCTTAAATGAAATGATGGAAAAGAGTGAGGGCGGTATTCTTTCAGGTGAAGATGCTTTCAAGCTTCAGGATACCTACGGCTTCCCCATTGACCTCACAAAAGAAATCGCAGCTGAAAACAATATGACAGTCGACGAGGAAAAGTTCAGAGCGCTTGTTGAAGAGGCGAGACTCAAGGCCAAGAATGCTAAGCGTGACGCAGCCGATTCCGACTGGAGAAATTCGGGCGTATCACTTAAGGATATTACTGCCACAGAATTTACAGGCTACACTGAAAACGGTACAGAAGCTAATGTTGTTGCAATTATTGCTGACGGTGAAAGAGCTGATATTATCGAAGACGGTGCAGATGCTGTACTTGTTCTTGATAAGACATCATTCTATGCTGAGAGCGGCGGACAGGTAGGCGACAGCGGTATCATAACTATCGGTGAGAGTATATTTGAAGTTGCTAAGACAACCAAGGACGCAGACGGCGTAATTCTTCATCACGGCTCACTTTCCGGCGACGGTATCAAGGTAGGCGACAAGGCGGTAGCAAAATACGATGAAGCAAAGAGAGAGGCTACAAAGAGAAACCATACCTCGGCTCATCTTCTTCAGGCTGCGCTTCGTGAAATTCTCGGCTCACATGTTGAGCAGGCAGGTCAGCTTGTCGACAGCGAGCTTTGCCGTTTCGACTTCGTACACTTCAGCGGTATGACAGGCGAAGAAATCAAAAAGGTTGAAGACAGAGTGAATGAGATTATTCTCTCAGCTATGGACGTTGCAGTCAGAGAAATGCCCATCGAAGAAGCTAAAGCTATGGGGGCTATGGCTCTCTTCTCAGAAAAATACGGCGATACCGTACGTGTTGTAAAGGTGGGAGATTTCTCCACAGAGCTTTGCGGTGGTACCCATGCCGAGAATACAGGTAAGATAGGCCTTTTCAAGATTGTATCCGAGTCCTCAGTTGCAGCAGGTGTAAGAAGAATCGAGGCTGTGACAGGTGCCAACGTAATGAAATTTATCGACGGCAAAATGGCTCTTATTGCGGACACTGCTGCTGCCCTTAAGGCCGCAAACGCTAATGATATTGCTACTAAGGCTCAGAGTGTGATGGCTGATCTCAAGGCTAAGGAAAAGGAAATCGAAAAACTTTCGGGCATTCTCGCTAACATCAAGACTGAATCAATGCTCTCAGGCGCTAAACAGGTTGGCTCAGTAATGCTTGTAACTGCTTTTCTTGATGACACAACTCCTGATGAGCTCAGAAGTATGTGTGACCTTGTAAAAAGCAAGGGCGACAATTATGTAGGTGTTATTGCAGGTGTACAGAAGGCTAAGGGCACAGGTAACATTTCGGTTTGCTGCGGTAAGGAAGCTGTTGCGGCAGGTGCTCACTCAGGTAACCTTGCAAGAGAGGTTGCAAAGCTTGCAGGAGGTTCAGGCGGCGGTAAGCCTGACAGTGCTATGGCAGGTGCCAAGGATATTTCTGCACTTCCCGAGGCTGTAAAGAAGGCTGAGGAAATACTTGCAGGAATGCTGAAGTAAAGTCAGGAGTGAGGAGTCAGAGATTCTTTCACCCATAATGTTCTGCTATAAAATAGGGAGTGAATCATTGTTTGCTCCCTCAAAAGAAATATAAAAGGAGATATTACTATGGATTGTATTTTTTGTAAGATTGTAAACGGTGAAATACCCTCAAATAAGGTTTATGAAGACGATACCGTACTTGCTTTTCACGATATTGCTCCTCAGATGCCCGTTCACGTTATTGTAATACCCAAGGTGCATATTGAGTCTGCCGCTGAAATTAACAGTGAAAACAGCGCTGTTATCGCACACGTTTTCGAGGTTATCGCTAAGGTTGCCAAAGATCTCGGTCTTGATAACGGTTTCAGAGTTATCAACAACTGCGGTGAAGACGGCGGTCAGACAGTAAAGCATATTCACTTCCATATTCTCGGCGGTGAAAAATTAGGCGAAAAGCTTGTAAAGTAAAAGAGGTATTACTATGGCAACGTACAAAATGACAATTGCGGGACTTGAAAGAGAGCTCCCGATATGTAAAGTAAACGACAATCTTGATATTGCAGGCTTCGTAATTTTTGGCGATGTTGAAATTACAGTTGCTTCGGCTGCAGAGCTTCTTAAAAAGTGCCCTGAATTTGACTTTATTGTGGCTCCCGAGGCTAAGGCTATACCTCTTGCTCACGAAATGGCAAGACAGAGCGGCAAACCCTATTTCATCTGCCGTAAGGGTGCGAAGCTTTATATGCAGTCTCCCGTGTCAGTAAATGTCCGCTCAATCACTACAGATAAGGAGCAGACTCTCTTTATGGATTCTCTTGAGGGCGAGCAGCTCAGGGGCAAGAAAGTGCTTATTCTCGATGATGTTATCAGTACCGGCGAATCTCTTCTTGCAGTAAGAAAGCTTGTTGAAGAGTTTGAAGGCGATATAGTTGCTCAGGCTGCAATACTCGCTGAGGGCGATGCAGCTAAACGTGATGATATCATTTTCCTTGAGGAGCTTCCTCTTTTCTTTCACGATTAATTAAAGTAAGGCAGATTGATTTCTGCCTTATTTTTTTAGTTTGTGCAGTAGGGCAGTATGCGGCTCCATAGGCGAAGCCTGAGGCTTCGCCTCAAAGCAGCACCTTCAGGTGCTGCTTTGCAAATCGCTTTGCGATTTAATGGAGCCGCCCTGTCAGTGTAAAAATTTTCAACTATTTCATACAGATTTCACCTAAGGGTGTATAATATAAATAATTGATGAAAAATATGTTTTATTTCTTTTTCTCAATTGACATAAAAGGAAATAAGTGTTATTATATAACAGATATTTCTATTACCATGAACGGACGGTGGAATTATGAAAAGAACGATTAAAAATTTAGCTGTTATTTTAGTAATGGTGCTTGCTTTTTGTCTCGTAGCTATCAGTGCATCTGCAGCTGACGCTTCAGCTCTCACCTTTGCAAATTGCGAAGGCGGTGTTATGGTTTCAGACTGTAACGAGGCAGCTTCAGGTGAGATTGCTATTCCTGCTGAATATAACGGCAGCAAGGTTGTAAAAATCGGAGCAAATGCTTTCGATAATTGCACGGGCCTTACAATTGTAAAAATTCCTGAAGGCGTAACAGAAATCGGTGACAGTGCTTTTGAGGGCTGTTCAGCTATGGAGGTTGTCAGTCTCCCTGAGAGCCTCACAACTATCGGTGATTATGCTTTCTTTGGTTGCGACGGACTTAAAACAGCAGTTTTCTATCCTGCTGTTACTTCTATCGGTGCTTATGCTTTTTATGACTGTGCCGGTCTTCACAGCATCGCTTTACCCGAAGGTCTTACAGCTATTAAGGAAGGCACTTTCGGTGAGTGCACATCACTTGCTACTATCTTTGTACCCAGCAAGGTTCTGAATGTTGAAACAGCTGCGTTCTCAGGCTGTGATATCAAGTATGTTTACTATACTGCTTCTATGTATAGCTGGAACGGTATTGAATGGGGAGAAGATAACGAGGCTCTTTCAAAGAATGCTGATGCAGTAAAGTTCAATCATGTTCACGAGCACGTTTCAAATGTTACAAATCAGCCCACATGCACAGAAAAGGGTAAGGCTACATTTATCTGCGAATGCGGTAATACATATACCGACGCTGTAGCTGCTACCGGTCATAAGGCTGAAAAGATTGAAGAAATCAAAGCTACCTGTACAGAAGCAGGTAAGACAGCCGGTGAAAAGTGT
>JAZSGK010000181.1:0-5814 GCA_045532695.1 Acutalibacteraceae bacterium | reverse complement strand
TTTTTTTTGAGAAAGGAGTTTAGTATGAAAGCATATTTCGAAAACTGCTATAAATATGAGAATGGCCAAATCTCAAAAACTTCTGTCCCTGCTTTTTCAATCCAGGGTGTCGACAGCGACTTTGTTTTTAATAACTGTTTTGTATTTCCCGCTTTTTGTGATGTGCATGTTCATCTCAGAGAGCCGGGTTTTTTTTATAAGGAAAGTATAGCTTCCGGTACCGCAGCGTGTGCAAGAGGCGGTTATACCGATGTTTTCTCAATGCCTAATCTTAATCCCGTACCCGACAGCGTATCTCATTTAAATGAACAAATTGAAATAATTAACCGCGATGCTGTTATAAATGTTCATCCTTACGCTTCTATTACCGTAGGTCAGAAAGGTGAAGAACTTTCCGATTTTGATGGTCTGGCTGAGTTTTGTGCAGGCTTTTCTGATGACGGCAGGGGAGTACAGAGCGAAGAAATGATGCGCACTGCGATGATAAAAGCAAAAGAGCTTGGCAAAATCATAGTTGCCCATTGTGAAGATAATTCATTGCTTAAAGGCGGATATATTCACGACGGTGAGTACGCAAAACTGAACGGTCACCGAGGAATCTGCAGTGAAAGCGAATGGAAACCTATCGAGCGTGATTTAAAGTTGGTTGAGGAAATCGGATGCAAATATCACGTATGCCATATCTCAACCAAAGAAAGTGTACAGATTATTCGTGAGGCAAAAAAACGAGGTGTAGACGTTACCTGCGAAACCGGTCCGCACTACCTTGTAATGAATGACAGTATGCTAAAGGATGAGGGCAGATTTAAAATGAATCCGCCCATACGCAGTGAAGAAGACAGACTTGCGTTGATTGAAGGAATAAAAGATGGCACAATTGATATGATTGCGACTGACCATGCACCTCACAGTGCAGAGGAAAAGTCCAAAGGACTTGAAGGTAGTGCAATGGGAATTGTCGGAATAGAAACCGCTTTCCCGATTCTGTATACTAAGCTTGTTAAAGAGGGGATTATAACTCTTGAAAAACTTATAGAAGTATTAGCGATAAATCCCAGAAAGCGTTTCGGATTACCGGAAACCGATGACTACTGTGTATATGACCTTGAAAAGTCTTATATTATTGACCCTGAAGAATTCCTTTCAAAAGGCAGGAGCACTCCTTTCGAAGGTGAAAAAGTTTTTGGTGAATGTAAATTAACTGTATGCGGAGGTAAAGCAGTATGGATATGCAAAAAATAATGAACTATAACAGAAAAATAGTTCTGGAAGATGGTAGCGAATATTTCGGCTACAGCTTCGGCTACGAGTGCGAGAGAGTTTGTGAGCTTGTTTTCAACACAGCTATGCTCGGTTATCAGGAGATTATTTCTGATCCGACTTACACTTATCAGGCTGTTGTTATGACTTACCCGATTATCGGTAACTGCGGTACAGCAGACGATGACTTTGAAACAAAAGTACCGACTCTTGGCGGTCTTGTTGTAAGAGAATATAACGATGTTCCTTCTAATTTCCGAGCAACAAAAACTCTTGCAGAAGTTATGGAAGATTATAAGATTCCGGGTATCTACGGTCCTGATACACGTGAACTTACACGTAAAATCCGCGATAACGGTACTTGCAAAGTGTTGTTTACTTCAGTAGATACTTCAAAAGAAAAGGCTCTTGAGATACTTAATTCTACTGAAATTCCTACAGATGCAGTAGAAAAAGTAAGCTGTAAAAAACGCTGGTATTCAAGAACGCCTAATATGAAATACAATGTTGTTGCAATCGACTGTGGTATTAAACTCAGCCTTATCCGTACACTTAATTCAAAGGGCTGTAACATAACCGTTGTTCCTTACGATACAACAGCTGAAGAAGTTATGAAAATGAAGCCTGACGGTATATATATTTCTGATGGTCCCGGTAATCCTGAGAATGTTCAGCCCGTTATCGAGCTTGTGAAGACTCTTAAAGGCAAGTGTCCGATTATAGGCGTAGGTCTCGGTCATGAGATTATCGGTCTTGCATACGGTGCTAAGACATATAAAATGAAATTCGGCCACAGAGGCTGCAACCACTCGGTAAGATCACTTATAAACAACACTCTGCGTAATCATCTTCAGAATCACGGCTATGCTGTTGATGCTGATTCTGTCGCAGGTACCGAGCTTGAAATCACTCACCTTAACGTATTCGACAAAACAGTCGAAGGCATCAGCTGTGAGAAGGACAACGTTTACGGTGTTCAGTATCTTCCCAGTGAAGGCTCAACTTTTTACGAAAGATTTATTACACTTATGAAGGGGGACAAGTAAGATGGCAAAAAGAACTGATATTAAGAAGGTACTTGTTATCGGCTCAGGTCCTATTGTTATCGGACAGGCTGCCGAGTTCGACTATGCCGGCACACAGGCTTGTCTTGCACTTAAAGAAGAGGGCTACGAGGTTGTTCTTTGCAACTCAAACCCTGCTACAATTATGACTGATACCACAATTGCTGATAAGGTATATATGGAGCCTCTGACTCTTGAATACGTCGCAAAAGTTATTCGTTTTGAAAGACCTGATGCTATTATTCCGGGTATCGGTGGTCAGACAGGTCTTAACCTTGCAATGCAGCTTGAGAAAAAAGGCATTCTTAAAGAATGTGGTGTAGAGCTTCTCGGTACAAGCAGCAAGAGTATTGAAATGGCCGAGGACAGAGAGCTTTTCAAAGAGCTTTGTGAACGACTTGGTGAGCCTGTTCTTCCGTCACTTATTGCTAATACAATGGATGAAGGTCTTGCAGCAGCTGAAGAAATCGGATATCCCGTTGTTCTTCGTCCTGCATTCACACTCGGCGGTACAGGCGGCGGCTTTGCAGATAATGAAGAAGAGTGCCGTGAAATCCTTAAGAACGCTCTTGCACTTTCACCTGTACATCAGGTGCTTGTTGAAAAGAGCATCAAAGGCTACAAGGAAATTGAATACGAAGTAATGCGTGATGCTAACGATACAGCTATCGCTATCTGTAATATGGAAAACATCGACCCTGTCGGTATTCATACAGGTGACTCTGTTGTTGTTTGCCCGACACAGACACTTACTGCAAAAGAAAACGCTATGCTCCGCGACAGTGCTCTCAAGATTATTCGTGCTCTTGAAATTCAGGGCGGTTGTAACGTTCAGTTTGCCCTTGACCCGCTTTCATTCACATATTATCTTATCGAAGTTAACCCAAGAGTTTCGCGTTCTTCTGCTCTTGCATCCAAGGCAAGCGGCTATCCGATTGCACGTGTAACAGCAAAGATTGCTATGGGTATGACTCTTGATGAAATCCGTATAGCTAACACTCCTGCGGCATTTGAGCCTACGATTGACTATGTTGTTACCAAAATGCCCAGATTCCCGTTTGATAAATTCTCAACGGCAAACAATACACTCTCCACTCAGATGAAGGCTACCGGTGAAGTTATGAGCATCGGTCGAACAATTGAAGAAAGCCTCCTTAAAGCAACACGTTCGCTTGAAATAGGTGTCAACCACCTCTATATGAAGAAATTTGATACCTACACTGAAGAAGAGCTTCTTAAGTATATTGTCAATGGCACTGACGACCGTTTCTATGCAATTGCTGAGCTTATCAGCAGAGGCACTGATATGGGTATGATTTACCACGCTACCAAGATTGATATGCTCTTTATCGAAAAAATAAAGAACATTGTTATGATGGAGTATGAGGTAAAAGCTAATAAGGGTGATGTTGCTACTCTTTACAAAGCCAAGAAGATGGGCTTCTCTGATGACTTTATCGCTCAGCTCTGGGGCATGACAGGTAAAGAAGTATACGAAATACGTGTTGAAAACGATATGTTCCCCGTATACAAGATGATTGATACCTGTGCAGCAGAGTTTGATGGTTACATTCCTTATCTCTATTCAACTTATGAATCAGAAAACGAGTCAATTGTTTCTGATAAAAAGAAGATTGTTGTTCTCGGTTCAGGTCCTATCCGTATCGGTCAGGGTGTTGAGTTCGACTATTCAACAGTTCACGCTGTTACAACAATCAAGAAGAGCGGTTATGAGGCTATCATTATCAACAATAACCCTGAAACAGTTTCTACAGACTACACTTGCTCGGACAAGCTTTATTTCGAGCCTCTCTGTGTAGAAGATGTTATGAATATCATTCACCTTGAAAAGCCCGAAGGTGTTGTTGCTTCACTCGGCGGTCAGACTGCTATTAACCTTTCAGAAGGTCTTCGTGACAGAGGTGTAAAGATTATCGGTACAGACTGTGATGCTATTGAACGCGCAGAAAACCGTGATTCCTTCCAGAAAGTTCTTCAGTCACTCAACATTCCTCAGCCCGAAGGTCAGGCAGTTACAAAGATTGAAGACGGTGTTGCAGCAGCAGCAAGAATCGGTTATCCCGTACTTGTACGTCCTTCATTTGTTCTCGGCGGTCGTGCTATGGAGATTGTTGCTGACGAAGCACAGCTTCGCAGATATCTCAACACCGCTGTTGAAATTGATGAAGACAAGCCCGTTCTTGTTGACAAATACATTGTCGGTAAAGAGGTTGAGGTTGACGCAATCTGTGACGGCAAGGATGTATTTGTACCCGGTATTATGGAGCTTGTAGAGCGTACAGGTATTCACTCAGGCGACTCAATCAGCGTTTACCCGACATTCAGTATTTCTGAGAAAGTTCAGGAAACAATAATTGATTACACCAAAAAACTTGGTCTCGGCATCGGTATTGTAGGTCTTTTCAATATTCAGTTCATTGTTGATAAAGATGATAACGTATTCATTATCGAGGTTAACCCCAGATCTTCAAGAACTGTTCCGTTCCTTTCAAAGTCAACAGGCTACAGCCTTGCGGATATTGCTACACTCTGTATGCTTGGTAAGTCACTTAAAGATCAGGGAATAGACTACGACGTAGCTCCCAGAAAGAAGCGTTGGTATGTCAAGGCTCCTGCTTTCTCATTCTCAAAGCTCAGAGGTCTTGATGCATACCTTTCACCTGAAATGAAGTCAACCGGTGAAGCAATCGGTTACGATAACAGCCTTACACGTGCACTTTATAAGGCACTCCAGGCAAGCGGTATGAATGTTATGAATTACGGTACCGTATTTGCTACAATCTCTGATAAGGATAAGGAAGAAGCACTTCCGCTTATCCGCCGTTTCTATAATATGGGCTTTAACATTCAGGCAACTGAGGGTACTGCAAAATTCTTTAAAGAAAACGGTATCAGAACTCACGCTCTGCCTAAGATCAGTGACGGCAGCGACGAAATTCTTCAGGCAATCCGTCAGGGCTACGTAACTTACGTTATCAATACAAGAGATACAAGCTCAGTCGGTGCTCTTTCAGACGGTCACGAAATCAGACAGTGTGCTGTTGAAAACAACGTAACTATGTTTACATCTCTTGATACAGTAAAGGTTCTTCTTGATGTACTTGAGGAAACTACACTCTTTATCTCAACAATCGACGCATAAGACGCATTAGACACATAAGGAGAAATACCATGACACAGGGTATTTATGAGATTCTCTCAAATGAAAAAATAGCACTTAACGTTTATAAAATGATTCTTTGCGGTGATACTTCCGGTATTACTGCATCGGGTCAGTTTGTCAATATTAAGCTTGACGGCAAATTTCTCCGCAGACCTATATCAATCTGCGACTACGATGATAAAACAATTACTATCATCTATAAAGTTGTCGGTGTCGGCACAGAGCAGATGTGTGAAATGACAGCAGGCGAGAAGCTTGATGTTCTTGTAGGTCTCGGTAACGGCTATAATCTTGACAAAAGCGGAG
>JAZSGK010000174.1:0-4684 GCA_045532695.1 Acutalibacteraceae bacterium | reverse complement strand
CGACCGTTGCGGCGCAACTATGGCTCCCGCTAAGCCCGACACATCAAAGTGCTCCTGTAACTGCCACAAGACCGGCTTTATGGGCTTCATCTATAAGCTTCAGAGATTCTTCTGGAAGCTCTTTAAAACCAACAAGACCTGTGCCTGCGGTACAGTGCACTATTAATGTAACCTGACTCGTCAGAGTTAAAATAAAATCTACGAAAGGAGAAAATGTTATGAAAAGCATATTAGGAGTTATGGAGCTTCTTCTTTACCCCTTTTATATTTTCCCTGCACTTCTGGGTTATCTTTTTGCTGTTGCACCCGGCATGGTAATATTCGGTGAAGAAAAGACCGTCGGTGCGCTTGTATCCCTTCTCGATCCCACAGAAGGAATCAGAGACTTAATGTAAATTAAAGGAGATAAACAAATGAAAAAATTAATCAGTTTAGTCCTCGTTATTCTCACACTTTTCTCAGTTATGTCTCTGAGCGTTAGCGCCGCAGACAAAGTAACACTGTGTAAAATCGGTGAACATGATTGGTTTGAATACAGCAGATCTTATGCTACTTGCTCAAACCCCGGTGTAATTACCTATCATTGCAAAAAATGCGTTCTCGGCATAAAGACAGAGCAGTATCAAGATACTATAGCTCATAAGGATGAAAACCACGACGGTATCTGTGACAGATGCAAAGCTGACTCAACTGTAGGTTGCAAATGTAATTGCCATCTTGTCCATCGAAGGGAATCTGACACGGCTTTATTAATCCCATCAGTATTCTTTTCTGCAGTTGCTTATATTTTCAGACAGTTATTTAAAATCAATCATTATTGCGAGTGCGGTTTCTACGAGATCTATAAATAACAACACAAAAACTTAAAGCGGCAGGTTTGAACCTGCCGCTTTTGCTTTTTCCCCCGCGTACTTTTGCACGCTCATCTGACTAGCTTCACTGCTGTTTTTATCAGCTCGGTCAGCTGATTTTCTTTTTCTTCGGGCACACTTTGAAGCAGCGAGACTACGCCCTCCCATCTTTTTGCATTTGCCTCACCCTTCACTATGTAGTCAAGACTCACACCCAAAAGAGCACTGAGTCTTACAAGATTGTCAACGGAAAGTCCTGCAATGCCCCTTTCAACCTCGCTGAAATGCTTGACGGATATGCCAAGCTCCTCGGCTGCTGTTTCCTGGGTAAGCCCGCGCTTTCTGCGACACTCTTTGATTCTTTTGCCCATAGCTTTTTTGTAACTGTTCATTATGATTTTACCACCTAACTTACTCTACCGATTTTAACATAACTTGCGGTATCTAAAAACAAGGTGTCGGGTGCTATTAAAACAAACCTTTCGTGTTGGGAATTTTTACCAATTTCATTAAGATTAATTTAGTTGCAATTGACAATTGTGTATTAAAATAAACCCTTTATGTTGACAAGGAAAATACCTGTGTGGTAATATTTATATGATATTTAGTTATAATTGTATACACAATCGGGTATTTACACTTAATTTGCTGTTTAATTAAAGATAAGTACGGCTATTTTGCCAAAATCTTCATTTATTCCGCAAAGTCCCCACGCTATAATATATCCATAACACGTAACCTTTAAATTGTACATCAGATTTCAGCTGATATTGTTCTCTGAGGTAAAGTTCCCTCAGTGTTTAAATTATGGTCACAATTATTTGACATATATTAAAAAAGGAGACTTCACTATGAAAAAATCACTCAAAAAGCTTTCCGCGCTTCTTGTGGTACTGACCCTGCTCTTCTCACTCGGCAGTGTACCCGCCTCAGCCGTAAATGTCTATGAAGACAACAAATTCTACGGCTACAATGAAGTCTATGATTACGGCAATGAAGAGGATAAGAACTTCTTCGAGAAAATCAAAGACACCTTCCATTGGTACATCGCAAGGCTCTTCTTCTACTTCGAAGCTGACTGTCCTATCTGCGGTGAGCACTTCCTGCCTCCCGATCTCGTCAATGCAGAAGACTGTTACAACGACGCTGTAAACGCTCTGAAAAATTACAAGGGCACTGTTACCGTAAAGAGAGTATCAACAACTGATATTTCAGTAAATGATGTACCTTCGGTAGTAGCGTCTGTCATAGGCCCTATATGCGAAAATCTTGCAGGCACAACCGAAAACACCTACACCTTCATCGCAGGCAAAACATTAGACGGCAAAACAATCACAGACGTTGTTGAACCTATGGGCAGAAATGCCGGCCTCTCCGCAGAGGGCGTACTCAGCTCATATACAAAGTTTATAAGCGATGAGCTTATTCCACAGAGTTTAAGTATTCAGCTCGTTCCCGAAGCAGAAAGATTCGACGGCACTTCAATGGTTAATGTAGCACCGCACAATGCAAGCGTTATGGAAACAATAAACCTCGCCACTCTTGACCTTGGCCCCGTCAAAATTTATGAGGCTGAAAGCTCATATCCAGGCACCGAAATCTATGCCGAATTCGATAATCTCGGCAGAATCACAAGCATAAAATTAGTAAGACCCTACGATATGGTTGCAACTGGCAAGGCAAGCCCCATAAGTGTTACCGCCGGTTTTCATATAGAACAAACCGAGGAATACACAATAACTTACGTATCATAAGCAAAGGCTTTGATATACATACAAAAAATATTTAAAAGGAGAAACCCAAAATGAAAAACAAAAAACTCACCCTGATTGCAAGCATCATTCTTGTAATCGCAATGCTTTTCGGTACTGTTACTGCTTCGGCTACAGACCTCGCACCCACAACAGGAGCTCCCGTACTCGAGTCCACAACAGAACTTGAAACTACAGAAGCTCCCACAACCGAGGAACCCACAACTGAGGCTCCCACAACTGAAGAACCTACCACAGAGGCTCCCACTACTGAGGAACCCACTACAGAAGAAACCACTACTGAGCCCGAAGACGGTTGGTATGACAACAGCGACTTCGAAACAGAGGAAGAAAAAGAAGCTTATGACGAAGGCTTCTGGGACGGCTATTACGACGGCTACAGTGATGCAAGAGACGATTACAACGGTCAGGATTACGATGACGGTTATGACGACGGTTGGGACGACGGCTATGACTGGGGCGAGTCAGACGGCTATTATGACGGCTATGAGGACGGCTACTATGAAGGCTATTATGAAGCTATGAACTCCGAAAAGGATGTTGTTACTATCTTCGACAGAATCGACGCTTTCTATGAGGATCTCCTCGAGAGAATCGAAATCTTCAAGGAAAAGTTCATCGAATTCTTCCAGAAGCTCTTTAAGACAGGCGACTACGCTGTAACTGAAGAAGCTTATCCCGATACAGACTTTATCCCCTCACCCGATCAGGCTACTCTTGCAGGTGACGAAGATGCTCAGGCTCTTTGCGACGAATTCAACGCTCTTATCAACAACTTCCCCGATAATCACGGTGCTGTTGATGTAACAAAGACAGCAGAAGTAGGCATCGAAATCACAGACTGCCCGGGCGGCGAAATAGTTAAGAAGCTCGTTCAGCCCGTTGTTGACGAATATCTTATTGACAGCAAAAGCACAGAATACTTTTACGAAGATGATTATGTTTACTTCTTCCAGGAAACATACGTCGATCCCGCAGGTCTTGTAAGTGCAAAGAAGACAGTCAACGAAGACGGTACAACAGATTATGAATTCAAGCTCATTTCTGAAGCTTGCTTCTATAACGGCTACTATACATACCCCGTTACAATTGAAGACGGTGAAGCAGTTGTGAACGACTACTTCTATCATTATGACGTAGCAGACGTAATTATCGTTGAATATTTCTACTATGACGAGGTTACAGTTACTAAGGCTGAAATCGTATATCCCGGTGCAACAATCACCGCTAAGACAGATGCCCAGGGCAGACTCGTAGAATATAACATCGATATGCCCGTAAACGGCGAAGCTACAGGTAAATTCGGTCTTATCAAGGTCGATATCGGTCTTGACGGCTACAGAAACGAAGGCTACTCAATGGTTTATGACGACTAATATCCGTAAAAACTAAAAAGAGGTAAATGACAATGAAAAAATTATCAGCGTTAATTCTCGCAGTGATAATGATATTTACTGCCCTGCCCTTGCAGAGCTTTGCAGCTTTCGATTTTTCCCTCTCCCCTATCGAAAGACTTGAATTCACTGACAGTACCCCGGTTTCAAACAAAGCTGTTCAGCGAGAAGCAGCAGACGGTGATGATACTGTATCCCTTAATTTAATTGAGGCAGATTATGGCTACGAAGTAATCGCATACCGCAAAAACGGCAAAACTGTGAAGCCTGTTTTAAGTACTATGTATGTCAGTGCTGCTGAATGTGCCGATGCTATCGCTCAGGGCAAGAAAACAGTTTCCGTATATGTAAGAGCTTTCTTTACGGATTTCATGGGCAGAATCACTGATTACTTTGAGCAGACCCTCGAAAAGGAAATCACAGAGGAAATTATAAAGAACATCACCCTTATAGGCGATGTACCGGATTACGAGGAGTTCGGCTTATATGACGCTTTTGTCGGCAAGGAATTCGAAATTGAATATGCTGACAGCTCAAAGGAAACTGCACAGGTTGTTTACAGTGAGTATAATTACTACCTTGCAGGCAAGCCCATTAACCTTGACGACGGCTTGTATGACGGCCACAAAGAAACCGACCCCGTAACCGGTGAAACCACCTACTTTCA
>JAZSGK010000204.1:0-2508 GCA_045532695.1 Acutalibacteraceae bacterium | reverse complement strand
CTGAGGTTTGCCTTAGTGAGGATTTCCTTAGCCTCTTTGTCGTTGTTTTCAATTCTGATTGCGAGTTCGATTTCTTCTTCCGGTGAAAGAAGGGAAGTCGGAGGCCAAGCGGTCTTAGGAAGACAATAAACTTTTACAACTCCTTGGCTCACAGAACGACATGGCTACGATCCGACTTCAAGTCTGAGGTTTGCCTTAGTGAGGATTTCCTTAGCCTCTTTGTCGTTGTTTTCAATTCTGATTGCGAGTTCGATTTCTTCTTCCGGTGAAAGAAGGGGTACTCTGCCGATGTCCTTAAGATAAACCTTAACGGGGTCATCGATAACGCTCTTTGCATCTGCAGCTGAAACTGCAACGCTGTCATAATCCTTAGGCACGTCAATATCAACAGTGATATCGTCAAGAGACTCGTCACTGAAGTCATCGATGATTTCTACACCCTTGCTTTCAAGCTTAGAGTATATCTCGTCCATTTTTTCCATATCAACATCAGCCTCAACAATGACTGCGTCGATTTCTGAGGAGTTGATTTTTCCGTTGGCTACACCCTTATCTATAAGAGCCTTTAAGAGTAATTCCTTGTCATGATTATCCATAAGTATACTTCCTTGCCTTTCTGTTTGGTATATTATAATCTATATTTCGCTTTTTAGCAAGAGTTTTTTGAATTTATTGGTTATTTTGTTTCTTTCTGAAGAGCTCAAGATACTCCTCGTCACTTAAATTTCCGACGGTCTGCTTGCTTTCGCTCTTTTTCTTGCTGTTTCTGATTGTCTCAATGCAGTCTTCGCAGACCTTCTCTGATGAAACAAAATCCTGATTTGTTCTGTAAATCCTCATAAAAGCACTCATCTGCTCAGGTGTAAGACTCTCTGAGAAAAATGTGAATTCGAGACTTAGCTCATCTCTTATTCTTTCACATAAGACTGTAAATATTGCTTTATTGGTGCTGACGGTAAAATCTTCCGCAGTGATAACATCTTTCACAAATCTGTAGTATTCGGGGTTTTTATAGAGAAAAGCTATGAGCATTTCCTGAGCCTTGATAACTTTTATATTCGTATCGCTGGCAATTTCAGCTTTGGTGTTTTCACGCATAGCTTCCTGCTGAATTTTTTTGAATTTGTTTTTGTCTTCGGCATATTTTTTCCGTCTGCCTATCTGATTTATACGGGCAGTTATCGCACTTTTTTCTACGCCTAACTCTTCAGCGAGGCGTGAGGAGTAAATATCCTGAGCTATGTTGTTCTTTGTGGCTGCAAGTATATCTGCCACAGCATCGAGATATTTCATCTTGCCGTCGCTTGTGCCCAGATCAAAGTTCTTTCTTGCGGCGAGTATGCCGTACTCGATATCGTTTGCGGCACCGTCTATAAGGCTCTTCACTCTCTCGGGTCCGTATTTGCGAAGAATTTCGTCAGGGTCTTTACCTCCGCTTAAATGCACAACTCTCACCTTCATACCAATAGAATTCAGTACACCCAAGGCTCTTGAGGTTGCCTTCTGACCTGCCTCGTCGCTGTCGTAGCAGAGGATTATCTCATCGGCATAGCGTGCAAGAAGATGTGCCATTTCGCCTGTGAAAGCAGTACCCAGACACGCAATTACATTGGTAAAGCCTGCCTGATGAAGGGTAATTGCGTCCATATAGCCCTCAACTAAAACAAGAGACTTTTCACCTGAGTTTTTGGCAAAGTTCAGACCGAAGACGCCAAGGCTCTTTTTATACACAAGAGTATCTGAGGAGTTGATATATTTAGGCTTAGAGTCGTCGAGTACTCTGCCGCCGAAGGCCACTACGTTGCCTCTTACGTCGATAATGGGTACCATAACTCTGTTTCTGAAGGAGTCGTAAAAGCGTACCCTGCCGTCTTTTTCGCTTTTGTTTGCAAGGTTAGCTTCGTAGAGCTCTTCATAGGAATAGCCTTTCTGTCTCATATGCTTTAAAAGACCGTCCCATTTATTTGGTGCATAGCCCAAGCCGAAGCGGGTTATTGTGCTTTTTTTCATGCCTCTTGATTTGTAGTAATCAAGACCCTCCTTACCATCTTCCGAGAAAAGGCAGGAGTTGAAAAATCTTGCGGCCTCCTTGTTTATCTCATACATTCTGCGGCGCTTTTCAGCCATAGAATTGTCGAAGCCCTCACTTGGCATAACAAGGCCTGCCTTATCGGCAAGGTACCTGACAGCCTCGTAAAAGTCAAGGTTTTCCGCACGTCTTATAAAGCCGATAACCTCACCGCCTGCTCCACAGCCGAAGCAGTAAAAGCTCTGTGAGTCGGGATAAACCGTAAATGACGGTGTCTTCTCGTTATGGAAAGGGCAAAGACCTACAAGATTCTTGCCTCTTCTTTTAAGGGGTACATACATAGATATAGTCTGCTCAATGTCGCATCTCATTTTCAGCTCTGTTAAAAATTCTTCTGAAAATCTGCCTGCCATAATTACACCGCCCTTTCTGATTTAATTCGGAATTATGAATTCGGAATTCGGAATTGCGTCCGAGTT
>JAZSGK010000093.1:0-23643 GCA_045532695.1 Acutalibacteraceae bacterium | reverse complement strand
AGCTGAAACTGCAGCGAAGGGAACTGCTGTGTGACCCTTCTTATCCAATGTCTTACAAGCAGTTATAACATAACCGCAAACGCCGCAAACCTTACCCTCTGTGTTACCGTCTTCATCACAAGTCGGTGCCTTTGCAGGGATAATTATTTCTGTATGAGGCATAATAGCAACTTCTCTTGTACCATCAGTTGCATCACAACCATCTCTCTTGCAAGCATAAGTTTCCACACCCTTAGCGCTGCATGTAGCAGGTGTTGTTACTTTCCACTCATAATCATGACCGACAGTATTGCAAAGCCAGTTGCTTGCTGCAAAGGTTGTCACCGGCACAGCCGTCATAAACATAAGAACAACGAGTAACAATGATAAGGCCTTTTTAATTTTTGTGTTCATCTTGCAATTCCTCCCTTGGAAAAACATATCACCTATAATTTACCACTTAAAATTAAGATTGTCAATAATCTACTTCCTTTCGCTCGCCGCGGGGCATTACTTTTCTTGCTCACCCACCAACTCCTAACTCCTCACTCCTAACTAAAAAAGATACCCCGCCTATTCGGCAGGGTACCAATAAAACTTTAATTATTCAGCGTCTGTTGCTTCTACAGCTTCAGCAGCCTCGATAGCAGCTTCAACAGCTTCTTCTACTGTCTCTTCTGCAGCGGGAGCGTACTCTTCGTAGCTCTCAACCTCTGTGTTCTCGTCCTTTTCGATAAGAGCACGGATTGAAAGGCTTACGCGCTTTCTGTCATAGTCGATTTCTGTAATCTTAGCCTTAACAACGTCGCCGATTGAAAGAACTTCCTTGGGAGAAGCAATGTGTCTGTCAGCGATCTGTGAAATGTGGATAAGACCCTTAACATCGTCAACAATCTTTGCGAATGCACCGAATGTTGCAAGGCCCTGAATTTCAACGTCAGCAATGTCGCCTACTGCATACTTGCTTGTGAAAATCTGCCAGGGATCGTCTTCGATCTTCTTGTAGCCAAGAGAAATCTTTTTCTTTTCGTCGTCCTTAACTTCGATAGCCTTGATGTAAACTTCAACAGTGTCACCAACGTTAACGATTTCTGAAGGATGCTTGATCTTTGTCCATGAAAGCTCGGAGATATGTATCATACCTTCTACGCCGCCAAGGTCAACAAATGCACCGTAGTTTGTAAGTGATCTTACAGTACCTGTGTATGTCTTACCTTCTTCAGCTGTTGCCCAGAAAGCATCTGCAGCAGCCTTGCGAGCTTCGTTTGTTACGCTGCGGATTGAACCGATAACGCGTCTCTTTCTCTCATCGATATCGATGATTCTGAACTTAACAGTCTGCTTGAGAAGTACGTCAAGCTCTTCGCCTCTTGCAACACCTGTGAGTGAAGCAGGAATGAATACTCTTGAGCCCATGGGGTAAACGATTACGCCGCCCTTAACAGCTTCAGCTACAACTGCTTCCATAACAGTTTCGTTCTCTTTAGCATCGAGAATTGTCTGCCATGAAGCTTTTCTGTCATAGATGCGCTTTGAGAGCTTCATAATGCCTTCATTGTCATTTGTTGACATGATGGTAAGGTTAAGCTTGTCGCCGACCTTGAGTTCCTGCATGGGGTCAGCTGTGGGGTCATTGCTGTATTCGTCTCTGGGAATGAAGCCGGCATACTTTCTGCCGATATCAACCTGAATCTCGTTAGGCGCGATACTTACAACAACGCCAACAACATTCTGACTTGTGCTTGTATTATCCATGCTGTCTACTGCAGCTAAGAAAAGCTCCTGATCCTGTGTCTCCTTCGATTTATTTGTTTGCATTTCGTTAAAGTTCTCTGTCATAATAACTTTAACCTCCTTTATAATTCGTGCAGGTGTGGATGCCCCTGCTGTTATACCAATTTTACTGCAGCCCGTAAAATCAATGGGCTTCAGGTCTTCTACCCTCTCAATGAGATAAGTTTCGGTGTTTTCTTCGCATACATTCTTAAGCTTGACAGTATTTGAGCTGAAGTTTCCGCCTATGACAAGCATAACATCGGCCCACCGTGATAAAGCACCTGCTTCATCCTGTCTTTCTTGGGTAGCTCTACATATTGTATCAAAATAATTTGCATTTGTACATACTTTTTCAATAATTTTTAGACATTTTTTTAGTTCTTTTACAGAAAAAGTTGTCTGTGCAAGGAAAAAAATCCGTTTATTTTCGAAATTGTCATTATTTTCAAGTATAGCTTTCAGTTCGTTCTCATTTTTGAAGGTGAAATACTCCCCTTTACAGTGACTCGAAAAGCCTCTGACCTCCGGGTGCTCACCGTCACCGGCAATTAAAACTATATCATTTTCATTTGTCTGCTCTTTGATAATTCTGTGAATTTTCAGCACATAGGGACAAGTTGCATCGGTGTATTTCACTCCGGTTTCCCTGAGACTTTCCATTGTCTGTTTGGTTACACCGTGGGCACGTATAACAACCTCATAGCCCTCGGGAACTTCGCTTACGTCAGAGATAATCCTGACACCCTTTTCCTGCAAATCCTCAATAACCTGAGGGTTATGGATAATAGGCCCGAGAGTGCATACCTTTTTACCCTCTTCGAGCATTTTATAGAGAATATTTACGGCTCTGTTTACACCGAAACAAAAGCCTGCCGTTTCAGCTACACGAATTTCCATGCTTTTTCTCCCAGAGTTTTTCAATAGTTTCCATAATATAATCTGACGCTTTTTCAAGCTCAGGGCTTCTGATGTTTTCCCCCGGAAAAAGCTCAGAGTTTTTCAGTACCCTGCCGAACCTTAAGGTCAGCTCAGGTCTCATTACATCTTCCCTCGGGTCAACATAGAGACTTGCCGGCAGAATATCCGAACCTGTACGCCTTGCAATAAAGGCTACTCCCCTCTTTGCTTTTTCGGGCACAGCCGAGCGTACTCTTCTGCCCTCGGGGAATATACCGAGAATTTTGTCTTCATTCAGTATTCTGCAAGCGTATTTCAGGGCCTCTCTGTCGCTGAGTCCTCTTCTTACGGGGAAGGCATTGAGATTACGCATAAGAAAGGCTGTGGCAGGGTTTTCAAAAAGCTCACTCTTAGCCATAAAATGTATACTGTAAGGGAAATGGCTGATAATCACGGCAGGGTCCGCAAAGGAAATATGGTTGCAGGCTACAATAAGCCCGCTTTTTTCTTTTGGGATATTCTCCTTACCGTAACAGCTTATACTGAAATGAGCATTGGCATAAGCTTTTATCAGAGGTATTGCCGCCTTATAGAAATTCCTGTCCCGATTCTTACTGTAATCAAAATGCAATTAAACCGACTCCTATATAAGATCTCTCTTATATGTTGTCCTTAATTATCTTAATTATTAAATCGATGGACTCCTGTAAAGTAAGCTCACTTGTATCAGCAAGGACAGCATCGTCAGCCTGCTTTAAGGGTGCAATGGCTCTATGGGAGTCATCGTAGTCACGCTTGATCATATCGGTTAAAACGTCGTCATAATTTACGTCCATACCCTTTTCCGTAAGCTCTATATATCTTCTCTTGGCTCTCGCTTCAGGTGAAGCAGTCAGGAAGATTTTAACCTTGGCGTCGGGAAGAACAACAGTACCGATGTCTCTGCCGTCCATAATGCAGTTATTACTCTTGGCAAGGTTCTTCTGTAAATCAAAAAGATAGCTTCTTACTGCAGGCACTGCCGAAACCTTTGATGCCGCAGATGAGGCCTCGGGTGTTCTGATTTTATCGGAAACATCTTCACCGCAAAGGAACATTCTCTGCTCGCCATCGATAAAACGAAGCTCAACCTTAAGGTCGTCGGTGAGAGTAGCTGCAACAGCCTCGGGATTGTTCACATCAGCTCCCTTTCTCATAGCATTGAGTCCTACCGTTCTGTAAAGAGCACCTGTATCTATGTAGATATATCCCATCTGCTTAGCAGCAGCTCTTGAAATTGTACTTTTGCCTGCACCTGCAGGGCCGTCAATGGCAACGTTGATAATGTTCATTTTGATAAATTCGGAATTCGGAATTCGGAATTCGGAATTGCGCTAAAAGCTTTTCTGAAAACCGCCTTCTTCCCGCCGAGTCTCCTTTCTCTATTAAATTCGGAATTCGGAATGCGGAATTCGGAATTGCGCTGAAGGCTTTTCCGAAAACCACTTTCGTCCCGCCAAATATATTTTCTATTTGTACTATTTTAATCTTACATTTTTTTAATTATACCGTTCATAATAATCTCTGCACTTAGATATCAACTCTGCGGGTAGAAATTATCCTTCAGTACTTTGCTTGTCGCAATTCCGAATTCATAATTCCGAATTCCGAATTATCTTAGAGGCTGTTCGCCGCACACATACCTGTTGAGAAGGCTATCTGCAGATTAAAGCCACCCGTATATGCATCAACGTCAATAACCTCACCGGCAAAGTAAAGGCCCTCCACAAGCTTCGATTCCATAGTTTTCGGGTCGATTTCTTTAGTGCTTACACCGCCTGAAGTGATGATTGCTTCTTCAATAGGTCTGAAGGACATAACTGTAACCTTAAGGTCTTTGAGAATATTTACAAGCTTTGCTCTCATTTCCTTTGTAACCTGATTAACCTTGGTCGAGGGCTTTATGCCTGTGAGCTTAACTATAATCGGCACAATCTTCTTCGGAAGAAGTGCATCAAGAGCATTGATAAAGTTTTTATTTGCATTCTCGAGGAAGTCTCTCTGTATTCTCTTATCAAGCTGTTCATAGCTCAGAGCAGGTTTAAGGTCAATATGAATCTCATATTTTCTCTCTTTCATATCCTTCATATGTGAGCTTGCCGAGAGTATAAGAGGACCCGATACACCGAAATGGGTAAAGAGCATTTCACCGAAGTCTCTGTAAACCTCTTTGTAAGAATCCATATCCATAACGCTGATTTCTATATTGCGAAGGGAAAGTCCCTGTAAGTCCATACAGAAGCCCTCGTGACAGTTAAGAGGCACAAGTGAGGGCTTAAGCTCTGTTACAGTGTGACCTGCCTGCTTTGCTAATTCATAGCCGTCACCTGTTGAGCCCGTAAGAGGATATGACTTACCGCCCGTTGCTATTATAACTTTATCGGCGGGATATTCCTCACCGTCTTCGGTTATTACTCCGCGTACCCTGCCATCTTCAATCATCAGCTCTGTTACTCTGCCCTTGATACGCTTTACGCCTGCATCCTGAGAATAGGCATTGAGTGCATCGACAATATCAACAGCCTTATCTGAAACAGGGAAAACTCTGTCACCGCGCTCAACCTTGAGAGGTACGCCCATATCCTCGAAAAAGTCAATGGTATCTGAGGGCATAAACTTGGAAAAGGCACCGTAAAGAAATCTTCCGTTGGTGGGCACATTGGCAATAAGGTCGTTAATGAGATTGCAGTTGTTAGTCACATTGCAGCGGCCCTTACCCGTAATCATTACTTTTCTTGCGACCTTATCATTTCTTTCAATCAAGAGGACATCGAAGCCTCTTTCGCCGGCAGTACCCGCAGCCATAAGACCTGCTGCACCTGCGCCGACAACTATTACTTTTTCTTTCATTTTATCTCAATCTTTCTATCATTCTGTCAGGGAAGTTACCGATGAGTGAGTCAACGCCCATAGCACTGAGTCTTTCAATATCTTCATATTCGTTTACTGTCCATGTGTTGATTTCTCTGCCTTCTTTATGCATTTCGTCAACTACTTCCTGACTGAGTGTTATATGCCAGGGGTGACAGCACTGAACATTTCTTTCGGCTGTATACTTACCGAAGTCTACGAGCCAATCACCTGTAAGGAAGCCACGCTTGATTTCGGGAGCAATATCCTCACAGCGCTTAACTGTGAAGTGGTTGAAGGAAGAGAAGATAATCTTGTCTTCGAGACCGAATTCCTTAACCATATCTATTGTTCTTTGTTCGATGGTGGGATATTCAAAGACACCTGTCTTAAGCTCAATATTTGTTATGATGTCTGTATCCTTAACAAGCTCAAAATATTCTCTGAGGGTAGGAATGGGATTTATACCGTACTGACCGACAAAAGTAGCTGAAGCGTCGAATTTCTTGAGTTCTTCGAGTGTCATATCTCTGACGAGGCCCTCGCCGTTGCAAGTACGCTTGATATCCTCATCGTGGATAATAACAAGCTCGTTGTCTTTTGTAAGGTGCACGTCAAGCTCAATGCCGTCTACACCGATTTCTACCGCTTTTTCAAAAGCAAGCATTGTATTTTCAGGGTATTTACCGCTGAATCCTCTGTGAGCAAAAATTTTTGACATAGTTATCTCTTCTTTCTTTTAATTTATAGTCGGGTGTGAAAGGCAGTCCGGCGGCTCCATAAATCGCGAAGCGATTTACAAGGGAGACCGCAGGTCTCCCTTGAGCTGAAATCTTCGATTTCAGCTATGGAGCCGCCTCCCGTTTTCAGCAGAAACTCTCTGCAATATATTTTGATTAACGCGAACTTATTCTGCGGGCAAGAACTGATTTCTTCATCTTACTACCCCGCAATTCCGAATTCCGAATTCCGAATTACATATCAAACAAGCTTATCTGTCTTGTCTCAGGCAGTGAACCGAAAGCACCTACCTGCTTTAAAAGCTCAATCATAGACGAGCCTGCACCTGCTCTCTGAGCAAAGTCATCAATTGAAACAAATTCGTCTACACCTTCTCTTGCCTTGGCAAGAGCAATAGCAGCATTTTCACCTACACCGCTGAGAGCACCGAAGGGCATACGTATTTTACCGTCTTCAATCTTATATGTAGTTGCATCGGATTTATAAATATCAATAGGCAGGAATTCCACTCCTCTTGCCATCATTTCATTGACAACCTGAAGCGTAGGATACATATTCTGCTCCTTTGGAAGAGCTTCCTTGCCTCGTCTCTTGATATCAGCCATCATATCCTTAACAGCCTGTCTTCCCTTGAGGACTGTAACAGCATCTATATCGTCGCCTCGTACTGTCATAAATGCAGCATAGTATTCCAGGGGGTAATATATCTTATACCAGCCAAGGCGCAGCGCCGCACTTACATAAGCAGCCGCATGAGCCTTCGGGAACATATACTTAATCTTCATACACGAGTCGATATACCACTGCTCAACACCGTTTTCTTTCATAGTGTCGATATGCTCCTGAGTCAGAAGTTTGGTAGCATTACCCTTACGCACGATTTCCATAATTTTAAATGCGACAGAGGGCTCAACACCCTTATGCATAAGATAAACCATAATATTATCTCGGGTACCGATAACCTCTGAAATGGTACATATGCCGTCGGCAATAAGATCCTTAGCGTTGCCGAGCCAAACGTCAGTACCGTGAGAAAGACCCGAAACCTGAAGAAGGTCTGAGAAGTTCTTGGGCTTTGTATCAAGAAGCATCTGTATAACGAAGGGGGTACCCATTTCGGGGATTGACAGTGTACCAAGAGGACAGTCAATGTCTTCAGGTGTAACGCCAAGAGGCTCAGTGCTTGCAACAAGCTCATAAACCTTCGGGTCGCAGATGTCCGTATCCATGGCGGGTATACCCGTAAGATCTTCAAGATGCTTATAAAGTGAGGGCACATCATGACCGAGATTATCAAGCTTAAGGATTGTATCATGAAGAGCGTGGAAGTCGAAGTGAGTTGTCTTGGTGTCGCTCTTGCTGTCATCGGCAGGATGCTGAATGGGAGTGAAGTCCGAATAGTCAAAGGCATCGGGCACGACAACCATACCGCCGGGGTGCTGACCTGTTGTTCTCTTTACACCGGTACAGCCGATAGTGAGTCTGTCCTCTTCAGCCTTGGATACAACCTGACCTCTTTCTGCAAGATACTTTTTAACATAGCCGTAAGCTGTTTTATCGGCAACGCTGGCGATGGTACCCGCCTTGAAAACGTGACCGTCACCGAAGAGGGTTTCTGTATATTTATGGGCTCGCGACTGATATTCACCCGAGAAGTTAAGGTCGATATCAGGGCTCTTGTCACCCTTGAAACCGAGGAATGTTTCAAAGGGAATATCGTGACCGTCTCTTGCCATAGGAGTACCGCACTCGGGGCAGTTTTTAGGCGGCAGGTCATAGCCTGAGCCAACCTCACCCTTGAGGAAGAACTCATTATAACGGCAGTTGGGACAGCGATAATGAGGAGCAAGTGGGTTAACCTCGGAAATACCCGAAGCATTGGCAACGTAAGAGGAGCCGACAGAGCCTCGTGAACCAACAAGGTAACCGTGCTGCTCTGAGTTATGAACAAGCTTCTGTGCAATCATATAAAGAACGCCGAAGCCGTGTTTGATAATTGAGGTAAGCTCCTTTTCAAGTCGCTTTGCGACATACTCGGGGACAGGATCGCCATAGAGAGATTTTGCCTTATCCCAGCAAAGTCTTGTCAGCTCTTCGTCTGCACCTTCAAGAGAAGGCGGGAAGTTACCCTGAGGAATAGGTATGATCTTCTCTATCATATCGGCAATTTTATTTGTATTGGTGATGACGATTTCTCTTGCAGTATCCTCGCCTAAATATGAGAATTCGCTGAGCATTTCGTCTGTAGTTCTGAAATAAAGGGGTGCCTGATTATCCGCATCGGGGAAGCCCTGACCTGCCATAAGAATAGCTCTGTATTTAGCGTCACCCGGGTCAAGGAAGTGAACGTCGCAGGTAGCGACAACAGGTTTACCCAGAGCGTCACCTATATGGATAACCTTACGGTTGAAGTTCTGAATATCCTCTATGGAGTTGACCTGAGGGAACTTCTCACTTCTTATCATATATTCATTGTTACCGCAGGGCTGAATTTCTAGATAATCGTAAAATGAAGCAATCTTAAGAATTTCCTCATCGCTTTTACCTTCGGCAATAGCTCTGTAAAGCTCACCGGCTTCGCAGGCTGAGCCTATAATAAGTCCCTCTCTGTGGCGCATTAGCTCGCTTTTAGGGATAATTGGCCTGCGGTGGAAATACTGAAGATTGGACTTGGTGATGAGCTCATAGAGATTCTTGAGACCTGTAAGGTTTCTTGCAAGTATAATCTGATGGAAATACTTATTCTTGGTTTTCTTCCAGTCTTCAAAGGACACTTCCGTATCGTCCATGAAGTAGCCTTCCATACCGTAGATAATCTTTATCTTACCCCCTGCTGCCTTGACAGCTTCAGGGTATGCCTGTACGACACCGTGGTCAGTAATAGCAATAGCCTTATGACCCCATTCAATCGCTCTCTTGACAAGATTCTTGGCGTCAGTCACACCGTCCATCATTGACATCTTACTGTGGAGATGAAGCTCAACGCGCTTTTCGGGTGCATCGTCGGTTTTGGGAATCTTATCAACCATTGAGATGGCTCTCGGTGAAATTACATTTTCACCTGAGAATTTATCAAAACGAAGGTCGCCGCGAAGCATAACCGTAGCACCGTTTTTGACTCTCTTCATAATGATATCGCAGTCTTCTTTTCTTTCGAAGACCTTACAGGTATAGGCATAGGTACCGTCGGTGATATTGAAGGTAATAATAAGGCTTCTGCCGTCTCTTGTCTCTCTGCTTTCAAAACCGAATACGTCACCCCATACTACACAACTGCCCTCGTCAACAGCGATTTCGCTAAGGGGCTTGGGATTTTTAGTAATCTTGTTGCCGTAAATAGGCTTTGCAGTTTCAAGATAAAGAGGTATACCCTCGACAATTTTATGTTCTTTTGGTTTAGGCTGATTGACGGTTTCAGGGTCGATACCCTTGGAGCGGAGATTTTCTTCCTCACTCTTTTTCACCATCTGGGTGACCTGCTCGTCGTCAATGGAAATCTCAGTCTTACCCGTAAATTCAACAGTGACCTTTCTTCCGAAGCGCTTGAGGATAATTTTCTCCATACACTCTGCCGCACCGATACCCTCAAGGACATCTTTACCGCCATGCATCAGCTCACAGGAAAGCACTCTGCCGTCAAAACTGCAGCTGCTGCCCTCAAAGAAGCCGTTTGTTGCCGCAAGTGTGAGATTGGTTTCTCTAATAAGAGAGGCGTAATAACCCTCGCTGAAGCACTCAGAAGGCATGGTGCTTTCGATTTTAACCTCGTTTACAAGAAGCTTTTCTTTTAAGACCTCTTCAGCCTTGGCTATGTATTTATAGGTTGTTAAACGGTCAAAAAAAGCATCGATAACAATGCTCTTTTTTTCCATGGATATTTTTACATTTTTAATTTCGCAGCAGGAAAAAGCCTCCTGCAGCTTTTCGTTTTCAAAACCGCCGAAAAGGTCGGTGAATCTGTTACTCATTTTTTTGTTCTTCTCCGTATATAGTTACTCGTAACTCTCTGTCTTTAAGCTGTCATTACAGCATATCTATCTCTTTCATAAGCTCGTCAATAATTTCCTCCTCGCTTACCTTACGAAGGATTTCGCCTTTTTTGAAGATAAGTCCGCTTTTGTCGCCGCCTGCAATGCCTATATCGGCTTCTCTTGCTTCACCGGGGCCGTTGACGACACAGCCCATAACAGCGACAGTTATGTTCTTTTTAACGCTTCTCAGGCGTTCTTCAACTTCATTTGCAAGACCTATAAGGTCGATCTTTGTTCTTCCGCAGGTGGGACAGGAAACAAGTCGCGGCGATGAATTGTCGAGACCGATTGACTTTAAGATATCAAAGCCAGCATATATTTCCTGAATGGGGTCAGCAGTCAGAGACACTCTGATAGTGTCACCGATACCGCGGGTCAGAAGTGAGCCGATACCGATACTGGACTTGATAAGACCCATTCGCTGAGTACCTGCCTCAGTAACACCCAGGTGTAGAGGATAATTGCACATCTCAGCCACTCGCTCGTAAGCGGCAATCATATTGCTGACGTTTGAGGATTTAATGGAAATCACAATATCGTCAAAGTCATATTTCTCAAGGAGCCTTACATGATACATAGCACTTTCAGCCATTGCTTCAGGTGTAGGACCGCCGAATTTGGCGAGTATCTCCTTTTCAACTGAGCCTGAATTTACGCCGATTCTGATGGGGACTCCCCTTTTCTTACAGGCTTCGGCAACAGCTTTTACATTTTCGTCTTTACCGATATTGCCGGGGTTGATTCTGATTTTATCTACCCCTGCTTCAAGAGAAGCAAGTGCAAGCTTATAGTCAAAGTGAATATCAGCCACAACGGGAATTGAAAGACTCTCTTTCAGTGCCTTGACAGTATTTACACTCTGCATATCAGGCACAGCAAGACGAATAATCTCACAGCCTGCCTTTTCAAGCTCAAGAGCCTGCTTGAGGTTGCCCTCAATATCATGAGCAGGGATATTAAGCATAGACTGAACGGTGATTTTACTGTCACCGCCCATATAGATATTACCGACCTTAACCTTTTTTGAAATTCGTCTTTCTATCATAGTTTTCACTCACAATCATAATTTACATCGCCCTCGCCGGGCAGGCATTACTTTTTGCTAACGCCCAAAAAGCAACCAAAAACGCGGGCTTATTCGGCAGGAAGAAAGTAGTTTCTTCTACTCACTCTCCCGCAATTCCGCATTCCGAATTCCGAATTTAATAAAAGCCTCTGCCTGAAATCAGCTTCCAGATGTCGCTTGCCGATATAACCGCCATAAAGCCTAAGAGAAGAACAAGGCCTGCAGCGTGTATGAAGCTTTCGTATTTCTGAGGAATCTTCTTTCTGAATATAAGCTCAAAGAACATAAAGAACAGATGTCCGCCGTCAAGAGCAGGTACGGGAAGAAGATTGAAAAGTCCGATGTTGATTGTAATCATAGCCATAATCATAAACATCTGTGACCAGTTGAAGGTTGCAATACTCTCCTCGGCGATATCAGTAATAACAGAAATTGTGCCTATAGGACCTGCGATATCGTTCATACCGTACTGTCCTCTGAGCAAGTCAAAGAGGCTCAGATAAACCATTCTTCCCATCGAAAGAGCATAGCCGAATGCGTTTTTTGTAACATTGAGCGGATTTTTCTCCTGACCTAAAATAACGAAGTCAAAGACAGTCACAACTGCCATTTTAACGTCGGTGAATTCTAAAGTCTCACCCTGACGCTCGACTGTGAAGTCATAGGTATAATCCTCGTCACTGCCGATAGCAGCTATGAGCTCTTCGCCTTTTGTTACCTCTTCGCCGTTTACTGAGAGTATCTTGTCGCCGTCTTTTAGTCCGAAGCCTTTTATTTTACTGCTGAGGGACGAAATAGTGCAGTCCTCACCGTAAGAGAAGTTACCACCTGTTCGTCTTGCGAATTTAACTTGAGGCAAGTCAATTTTCTCTCCCTCACGCTCTACGGTAAAGCTATAAGTACCGCTGCCGTTTCTCTGCATAAGAAAGCTTATATCATAGTCTGAGAAAACTCTCTTGCCGTCGATTTTTAATATTTTGTCCCCTTCTTTTATGCCGCCTTCCTGATTGCTGACTGCTGTCTCATAAAACTGCAGAATCTCGTTGGTACCAACTAAATCTTCACTGCCGACTAAAAAGAAGCAGACAATGATACCGAGGATAATATTGAATGTGGCACCTGCAGCGATGATAATCATTCTCTTCCAGGTTTTCTGATTGCAGAAAGCTCTTGAATCTTCGCTTTCCTCCTCTTCACCCTCCATTGATACGAAACCGCCTATAGGCAGAAGGCGAAGGGCGTACTTTGTCTCTTTGCCTTGCTTTTTGAGGATAGTGGGGCCCATACCGATAGCGAATTCATTTACCTTTACGCCGAAAAGCTTTGCGAAGATAAAATGACCGAATTCGTGGATTGTGATAATCACACCGAAAAAGAGTATAGCGATAATGATGGGAATGATTTTTGTCTTGATGTCAGGAAATGAAAGAAGTAAGTTTAAGTCCATTGTGAATAGCCTTTCTAAGGGGGTTAATTAATCAGTGTTCTGACATTCTCTCTTGCCATTTTATCAGCTTCGAGAACGTCGGTTATAGTGTAATCTGTAAGCTTTGGTGTCTTTTCCGCAGCCTTTTCAACTAAGTCGGCAATTTCGAGGAAACCGATTTCGCCCTGGCGGAAAAGATAGTTTGCCATTTCGTTGGCACCGTTGGCTACGCAGGGATAAAGTCCGCCCTTTGTTATAGCCTCACGGCAGATGTTGATTGCTCTGAAGGTCTCGTAGTCGGGCTTATAGAATGTCAGATTGCTGTATTCCCAGAGGTTAAGCTTTCTTACGGGGCTTTCATATCTTTCGGGATATGTCAGAGCGTACTGTATTGGTATTCTCATATCGGGTACACCAAGCTGTGCAATGACGGAATTGTCCTTATACTCAATAAGTGAGTGAATTATGCTCTCTCTGTGTACGACTATATCAATCATTGACGGGTCAACACCGAAGAGCCATACGGCTTCAATAAGCTCGAGACCCTTATTCATCATTGTGGCACTGTCAACGGTAATCTTTGCACCCATTTCCCAGTTGGGGTGCTTAAGCGCCTGAGCGAGAGTAACTGTCTCAAGCTCATCTCTTTTCTTGCCGAAGAAGGGGCCGCCCGATGCTGTTAATATAATTGACTTGAGCTCATCTTTTTTATTCATACCCTCAAGGCATTGGAAAATTGCACTGTGTTCGCTGTCAACGGGAAGTATCTTTACACCCTTTTCCTCTGCCTTTTTCATAACAAGAGCGCCGCCAGCTACGAGGGTCTCTTTATTTGCAAGGGCAATATCCTTGCCCTTTTCTATTGCTGTGAGAGTGGGTACAAGACCTGCGATACCGACAATAGCGTTGATGACTACGTCTGTATCCTCATAGGCTGCACATTCGTTTACGCCCTCTTTGCCTATAAGCACCTTTGTACCTGTGTCGGCTACGGCGATTCTCAGCTGCTTTGCAGCTTCTTCGTCGGCAAGTGCGGCGTACTCAGGCTTCCACTTTCTTATCTGCTCTTCAAGGAGCTTATAGTTACTGCCTGCAGTGAGCACCTTAACCTCATAGCCTCTTTTTTCGGCTACATCAAGGCTCTGAGTGCCTATTGAGCCCGTCGAGCCTAATATGCTTATTTTCTTAGCCATTGCGGTATCCTCTCTTGTATCAGTTATTGTTTTTGTAGTTGTTTTTTCGCTTATGCTGTATAAACAGCAAGGAGCTTAAGGATGCAGTAAAGGGTGGGCAACACGAAAATGCAGGAGTCAAATCTGTCCATAATACCGCCGTGCCCGGGAAGAAGCTGACTGTAATCCTTGATGCCGAAGTTTCTCTTGAGTACACTTGCAGCAAGGTCACCTATCATACTGATAAATGAGCCTACCATTGAAATGGGTACAATGTAGAGATACTTCATAAAGCCTTCACCGAGGAAGGTATAATCATAGAGGTTTCTGCAACCGAGAGTGAACAAATAAAGGATAAGTACGTTCATAACTGCAGTAAGTACAACGCCGCCTACAGCGCCCTCAATTGACTTTTTGGGGCTGATTACGGGAGCCATCTTATGCTTGCCGAACTTTCTGCCGACGAGATAAGCGAAGGTATCGGTAAACCATGAGCAGGCAAAGCCGAGACCAACGAAATATACACCCTCGTGATGTGTGTAGCCTGCGAACCAATCTGAAAGATTGTTGAGTCTTAAGAAGCATAAGAAAGCGAAAGGAAGTGCCACTGAAGCGAAAAATGCCGTAGCACAGTGAATGAACTGAATTTCCTTATTGAAGAAAACCATAAGACACATAAGCACTAAGATATAGATGCAGTAAAGCACCGATACGGGAGGAAGTGCTATAGCGAAGCCTTCAGCTAAAACTGTAAACAGGCTGACTGTACAGGCAAGAACAAAAACAATCTTGCTCTTTGTGCCTACTGCTCTTGTTACTTCGAAGGTTGCTGTTGCAGCAAGGGCCGCTAATACAGCAGTAATAATTGCCTTTTTGTCGAAAATGACTGCAAGAAGGAAGCCTACGAGACAAATGCATATGACAATTGTGGAGGCTGTTCTTTCGCCTTTAAATAACTTTTTCTTTGTTTTTGTTGCGTTTGACATAAATTTCACCTTTTCTCTGTCCGAGAGGACAGACCCTTCCGTCAGTCTGTGACTGACACCTTCCCTTAATAGGGAAGGCTGATTTTATCTTTTATTTTACCTTGGCTTATCCGGCGGATTGCAAGGTTGTTTCTTCAACCAAACTCCACCGCAATTCCGAATTCCGAATTCATAATTCCGAATTTGCTTACACTCCCCCGAAACGGCGGTTTCTTCTGCCGTATTCCTCTATGGCTCTGTCAAGATCCGCTGACGTGTAATCAGGCCAGAGTACGTCATCAATATAAATTTCAGAATACGCCGACTGCCAGAGAAGATAGTTTGAAAGTCTGTATTCTCCACTGGGTCTTATGATTAAATCCGGGTCAGGCTGACCTGCAGTATAAAGACCACGGGAAATCATATCCTCATCTATATCATCTATGCTGATTTTACCCTCTTTAACACCCTTTGCAATATCCTTGACAGCCTGAGTAATTTCAGCTCTGCCGCCGTAGTTTACGGCAACATTGATATAGGTGGTATTCTTGTCGCCTGTGCGGCTTTCAACGGTATCCATCATCTTGACAATATCCTTGGGCATACCCTCTCTTGAGCCGATGAATTTAATGCAGTAGCCTGCTTCTTCATTTTCCTCGGCCCTCTGAAACATTTCGTCCAGGTATTTTCTGAGAAGATTCATAATAGCGGTGACTTCAACCTTACTACGCTTCCAGTTTTCGGTCGAAAAAGCATAGAAGGTTACATACTTTATACCGATGTCGGTGCAGTACTGACAGATTTCTCTGAAAACCTCTGCTCCCCTCTTATGACCCTCTGTTCTTTTGAGTCCCCTTTGCTTTGCCCAACGGCCGTTGCCGTCCATAATTATGGCAATGTGCTCGGGTAATTTTTTCTCTGTATCTGACATAAAAGCTGTCTCCCAAAGGGCGATATTACTCACCCCAAAAAATGATTATACAGTGGTTGCCGTCTGACAACCACTGTCATTTGTATTGTTAGATTTCCATGATTTCCTTTGATTTTGCAGCTGCAAGATCATCAACTTCTTTGATAAAGTTGTCAGTGATCTTCTGTACTTCCTTTTCGCCGTCCTTAAGGTCGTCCTCTGTGATTTCGGAAGCCTTCTTCATAGCCTTGAGCTTGTCAACGCAGTCACGGCGGATTGAACGGATAGCAACCTTTGAATTTTCACCGATCTTCTGAATGTCTTTAGCGAGTTCCTTACGTCTGTCCTCTGTAAGGGGCGGGAATGTAAGTCTGATAACGGAGCCGTCATTCTGAGGATTGATACCGATATCTGAGGTCTGAATAGCCTTTTCAATAGCCTTGAGCACTGATTTATCCCAGGGCTGAATAACAAGAACTCTTGCCTCTGCAACTGAGATTGAGCCAAGCTGATTGATGGGAGTAGGTGTGCCGTAATAGTCAACTGCGAGCTTATCGAGAATCTGAGGATTAGCTCTGCCTGCACGGATTGCACCGTATTCTGACTGAAGGGCGCTTATTGTTTTGCCCATCTTGGTTTTTGCGGTTTCAAATACTGTCTTCATAATTATTTTCCTCTCTTATGTAATTTGGAATAATTTACTTTATCAATATCGCATTTCTGCGTTATTTTACTGTTGTACCGATTGTTTCGCCCTGAAGAGCTCTGACAATATTTTGGGGATCGTTGAGGTTGAATACGAGAATCTCGATGCCGTTGTCTCTGCAAAGTGAAGCTGCAGTTGAGTCCATAACCTTAAGGCCCTTTGCGAGTACCTCTGAATGAGTAAGCTCATCGTATTTAACTGCATCGTCAAATTTGTTGGGGTCTTTGTCATATACGCCGTCAACATTGGTAGCCTTGAAGATAATCTCAGCTTCGATTTCTGCTGCTCTGAGAGCCGCTGTTGTATCAGTCGAGAAGAAGGGTAAGCCTGTGCCGCAGCCGAAGATTACCACTTCGCCCTTATCGAGGCTTTCTACTGCCAGTCTCTTTGAGAAGGTATCGGCTACCTGGGGCATTGAGAAAGCTGAAAGGACTCTTGACTTAACGCCTAACTGCTCAAGTGTGTCACAAAGAGCGAGAGCGTTTATACAGGTTGCAAGCATACCCATCTGGTCAGCTCTGCTTCTGTCCATTTTGCCTGAGCTTCTGCCTCTCCAGAAGTTGCCGCCGCCAACAACGAGGCCTACCTGTGTGCCCATATCAACGCACTCCTTAATAACGGAGCATATTTCGTTTGCAACATCGAAGTTGATGCCTTTTCCCTCTTCACCGGCCAAAACCTCACCGCTGATTTTCAGGAGTATTCTTTTATATTTACTTGCCATAAATTTTACCTCCGGATTTTTAGTAAAAGTTATATATATCATATTTTACTAAATATCTTTCTTTCTGTAAAGTCTTTTGGGATTATTTCTTAAATAATTTTTATGCTTTCGTATTCTTCACTCGCACTTTCACAGTCAAACTTAACCATATTAAGACCGTTTACATTCTCGGCGAAGAGTCCCCATGCGTAATCCTTACAGATATTTCCATAGCCTGCCTTGGTTTTTTCGATGGTAACATTCTCGGCGTTTTTAATAAAGAAGCAGGCGTGTTTGCTGTCTGTGATACCGTAATCAATAGCAGGTCGCAGATCATAGATACCGCAGTCCCACTTTGAGGTTTTGTCGAGAGTAACTCTTACGTTTTCGAAGGTCACATCCTTTACGGGATTTTCCTTTGTACCGTGGACAAGGACACCGTTTTCACCCTTACAGACAATGTTGCTGAAACGGATATTCTTTATACTGCCGCATACTGTATTTTCGTCACGTCTGAAGGCTGTGATTGCAATAGGCTCTGCACTGCCCCACCAGTCGGGACAGAAGCGTCTTGTCTCGATATAGATATTGTTGAAGGATACATTTTCAACATTGCCGCCGTCTCTTATCTGAATGGAAATACCTCTGTTGGATTTGGACACGATACAGTCGCTGACAATTACATTTCTGAAGTTGCCTACACCCTCAGTACCGATTTTGATAGCAGCCGAGGTTGATGTTAAAGTACAGCCGCTGATAATTACATTTTCTGTGGGGCCGTATTCGCTGTTGCCCTTAGAAGCCTTGAGACAGATACAGTCATCTGCACATACTACATGGCAGCCCTGAATTCTCACATTACTGCAATGGTCCGGGTCTATACCGTCGCTGTTTGCAACGTCAATGGGGTTGAGAATTCTGATATTTGAAATGAGCACATCATCACAGCCTGCAGGATGAAGAGTCCAGAAGGGGGCGTCTTTGATTGTGACGTCTTTGACTGTGATGTGGTTTGAATTCTCAATATAGATAGTTGTGGGACGGGGATAGAAATTACCCGTTACATAGTATTTGCTCTTTCTTTCAACGAAGGCGTAGCAGTTACCGCTGATTGTACCCTCACCGCTGATAGTCGCACCGTGGGCACCGTAGCCGTAAATAAATGCAAACGAGGGCTTACCTGTTACGGGGTTACCTACAAGAGCGGTTTTGGGGTCATTGATAGTTTCGCAGGGTCTGATATATGAGTCGATATCACTGCTTGCTGTGAGAAGTGCACCCTTCTGAAGATGAAGCTCAACATTCTCCTTAAGTGCGATTGAGTGGCTATAGTAGCTTCCGCTTTCGAGTAAAACCCTTCCGCCACCTTCCGCTGCACAATCGTCAATGGCCTTCTGTATAGCTTCACCACAGTCGGTAGCACCGTCTGCTACAGCACCGTAATCTTTTACGTTGTATAATTTCATAACCAAGCTCTCCTTTTTTAAAATGATAAAAGAGTTTTAATATTCTTTATGACAGTGTCGGCAATTATAATTGCTCTTACAACAAAATTGCTTTCACTGTCTTTTATATCCGTTTTTATTGTGTCGCCTGTGAGACTTGTAAATTCACCTGTTATTCTGTTGAGCTCAACAAACTGCGGTAAATCCTTATTACTCTGTACCGTCACATAGCTGTCAGAAGTTGCAAGGTAAATCATCAGCTTTTCACAGTCTGTACCCACGGGCATACCGACATGGTTATTATATTTAATAAACCATGTGCTTTCAGGGAAGAAGCAGGCCGAAGCATCTATGATACCGTCGGTCGAAACGTGGTTGTGGCTCTTGTCATTACACATAGTGCCCACTGCTTTATAGTCCTTCGGGAATGGCTTGCCGTAGGGAGCTGTAATTGCTCTGCCGCTCTGATGGTGAGTTTCAATAAGGCAGTCTGTCTGAGTCATAGCCTGATTGGTATAGGGTGCACCCACAAAGCCGTAGGAAGAAATAATATATATTTCCGTGCCACTGTCTGCGGCATCTCTCATAAGCTTTTTCGCATTTCTGTGGACATTGCAGTGATAGCTGTCAATTACCTTTATGAAGCTTTCGGGTGCTTTACCGCCGAAGAAAGCTTCTTTTGCATTATCGTAATATTCGTCGGGTACAAGTGCCCACCAGCCTGCAAAGGTACCCATTGATTTAATCATAAGCTCATCATAGATTCTGTCGTTAAGCTCAGTGAGGGACTCATCTATAAACTCATCGGCAAACTTTTCGAGTGTCGGCATAAGCTCCACGGCAGTGTTCACAAGAGCCATAACAACCTGCATCTTAAGGTCGTCTTTTTTCGAAGAGAACATATAGCTCACTATGGTGCTCACATCAAGGTCTATTCTTCTGCTGAACATTTCACCTACACTTGAAAGACCCTGGAAAGCGGCCATAGTGTAGATTATTTTCTGAATGCTGTCGCTTCCGTATTTATAAAGATAAGCATTGGTGACCGTACCGCCCATACTGCAGGGAATAAGCGCAACCTTATCGCAGTCCTTTTCTTTCTTCACATTCTCAATAAAGGCGTTCAGGTCATCAGCGTGCTTCATAGGGCTCAGACGCCAGTCATAGTTGAAATAATAGACATTATCTCCGCCGATTTCTTTCATAAGGCTTTTGGCTATGCCCTTTTCGCTGACACTGAGCTCTGAGTTTTCGAAGTCCTCGGGGTAATTGTCAAGACTTTCCGGAAAGGTCTTCGTCTCAATATCATATACGGATTCACCTTTTTCGTCGCATGCCACCTTTTCAAAAACTCCCTTATAGACGTCTTCTATAAGCACATCGGCAAGGTACTGCCAGTCTTTTGTCAGGAGAAATTTTCCCAGGGGCACAATATTTTCCTTCACTACGGCAAGTATACTGTCGCCGCTCGGCGGCCACACCTGCTCACCTGTTTCTGCGAGAGTGAGAGGGAAGCAGTTCATACCGCTGACAATAATTACGGGCGTTACGTCTTCCGCAGCAAAAGCCATTGTAAAAAGAGAAAACACCATAAGAAGTGAGAGTAAAAGAGCTAATGTTTTTTTCATATACATTTCCCCTTTGAGTTTATTTTTTCTCAAGCTTTGCGTAATTCGCCATAAGCTTTTTGGTACCTGATTTTTCGAAAGCAATTTCAAGCATTGAGTCGTTGCCCATAGGCTTGCAGGAAAGGATTACACCCTGACCGAAGACCTTATGTACAACTGTATCACCGGTATTGTATTTAACTGCTGGTGCGGCATCGGCCTTCTTTGTCTGAGCCTTGGACTGCTCCTTGATTTTTGAAAGATAGCCTGTACCCATATATCTCGAATAGCCCTGACTTCTCTCGAAATCTCTGTCTGCCTGAGTGTTGCCCTCATAGCCGCCCATCTGTGCACTTGCTCTTCTGCCTGTTCTTTCAATAAG
This sequence comes from Acutalibacteraceae bacterium, assembly GCA_045532695.1. GTDB lineage: Bacteria > Bacillota > Clostridia > Oscillospirales > Acutalibacteraceae > UBA6857. The sequence continues at coordinate 2,948 of JAZSGK010000093.1, read as the reverse complement.
CGCTTCGGGAACTTCAACAAGAAATCTCGAGGGCATATTTCTCGAGGTTGTACCAAAGAGCATACGGAGATTTGCGTGAGAGATATAAAGATTTCTCTTTGCTCTTGTTATACCAACATAAGCAAGACGTCTTTCTTCTTCAATGTCATCGTTGTTATACATACTCTGAATACCCGGGAAGATACCCTCTTCCATACCCGGAAGGAATACAACAGGGAATTCGAGACCCTTAGCCGAGTGGATTGTCATAAGCACAACAGCATCTGTCTGAGCATTGTAGTTGTCAATATCCGTCATTAGTGCAACTTCTTCAAGGAAGCCTGAAAGAGTTGCCTCTTCGTTTTCCTGCTCGTAAGTCTTAAGGTTAGAGATAAGCTCATATATGTTTTCTTCTCTCTCCTCACCCTTTTCTTTGTCAAGGCGAAGATGTCCGAGATAGTTTGTCTTATGAATAATCTGAGTAAACAGCTCGTCAAGGCTCACCTTATCAAGGCTCTCTCTGATTTCTTCTATCATCCGGCAGAATTCCTTGAGCTTCTTACTGCTTCTTCTCAGAGCCTCAAACTCATCGGACTGCTTAAACACTTCAAAAAGACTGATGCCGAGACCCGTTGAGATTTCCGAAGCCTTGTTGAGAGTAGCCTCACCTATACCTCTTTTTGGTACATTGACAATTCTGCGGAGTCTTATGTTGTCACTCGGATTATTGACTACAGTAAGATATGCAATAGCATCTCTGATTTCACTTCTCTCATAGAAACGGAATCCGCCGATTATACGGTAAGGGATACCTGCTCTTACAAGCACCTTTTCTATAAAGTTGGACTGTGCATTCATTCTGTAAAGCACGGCGTGGTCGCTGAAATTGAATTTGCCCGATGCAACATTTTCTTCTATTGTATCAGCAATGAATTTAGCCTCATCGCTTTCGTCATAGGCTGTATTCACCACTACCTTATCACCGCCGGGATTGGAGGTCCAGAGACTCTTGCCCTTACGCTTGCGGTTGTTTGAGATAACCTCATTGGCAACGTCAAGGATAGTCTGAGTTGAACGGTAATTCTGCTCGAGACGGATAATCTGGCTTTCGGCATAACGGTGCTCGAAGGAAAGGATATTTTCAATAGTCGCACCTCTGAAGCGGTAGATACTCTGGTCATCGTCACCGACAACGCAGATGTTTCTGTGTGCACCTGCAAGAAGCTCTGTGAGCTTATACTGAGCGTGGTTGGTATCCTGATACTCGTCCACCATAATATACTTGAACTTTCTCTGATAGTATTCTCTTACATCGCTGTATTTTTCAAGAAGATTAACCGTATTTACAATAATATCGTCAAAGTCCATAGCATCTGCCTTTTTAAGCTCTGACTGATACATTTTGTAAGCCGATGCGATTTTAAGCATACGGGAATCCTTTTCTGCAGCAGCCTTTTTCTCATACTCTTCGGGAGTAATAAGGTTGTCCTTTGCTCTGCTTATTTCGCCTATGATTGCCTTATATGAAATGACGCTGTCGGAAATATTAAGCTGTCTCTGGCATTCCTTGATAAGACGCTTTGAGTCATCGGCATCATAGATAGTGAAGTGCTTACTGTAGCCTAAAACCTCACCGTCACGGCGAAGGATTCTTACACATGAAGCGTGGAAGGTGGAAGCCCAGATGTCCTTTGCTTCCTCGCCGAGCATTTTTTCAAGTCTTTCCTTGAGTTCATTTGCCGCCTTGTTTGTGAAGGTGATGGCAAGAATCTGCCATGGTCTTGCAGGCTCAACTGAGAGTAAATCCTCTATATCAAAAAGCACATCGTTGTCGCCGTCAAGATAAGCCTTCATACTGCGCAGGTCTCTGGGTGAAGGCTCAAAGGCGCATTCGGTGCTGTTATAAGCGTTGCCGTATTTTACGATATTTGCAATACGGTTAACAATAACTGTTGTCTTACCGCTGCCTGCACCTGCAAGTATAAGCACAGGGCCTTTAACCTGAAAGATAGCCTGCTTCTGCTTATCGTTCATATGCTGAAAGTCTTTTTCTATTATCTTTTTTCTGAGTTCTAAGAATTCTTTGTCTGCCATTATTTACCTCTGGATTTTTACATAGTTATACATTGTTGATTGTACTATAAATCGAAAAAAATTACAATATCTTTTTGTGAATAAGTTTTTCTATAAGAAAAGTTAAAAACATTACTCAAATACTCTTGCAAATAAATACAAAATGAATTATACTATACTTATTAATAAAATTTTAACTATTCTACAGGTGGTGAAAATATGAATTCAAAAATCAATATGAAATATCCCCTTGTCTTCGTTCACGGTATGTACGGTTGGGGCGAAAACGAAGGTATAAACAAATACATCCACTACTGGGGCGCTACAAGCGGCAGTATTGCCGAATATTTAAGAGGCAGAGGCTGCACCTGCTATGAAGCTTCCGTAGGCCCCGCTTCAAGTGCATGGGACCGTGCCTGTGAGCTTTATGCTCAGCTTACAGGTACATGGGTTGACTATGGCAAGGTACACTCAGCTCAGCGCGGTCATAAGCAATTCGGCAGAAAATACGAAAAGCCTATGATAGAAAACTGGTCTGCGGAAAACAAAATTCACCTTATCGGTCACTCCTTTGGCGGTACCACTATAAGAATGCTGGCTCATCTGCTCACTCACGGTGCACCCGAAGAGGTCGAAGCCAGCGGCAACAATGTCTCTCCCTTATTCAAGGGCGGCAAGGGCGACTGGATATATTCTGTGACAGCCATTTGCTCCCCTCTCAACGGTACCTCGGCCCACGACACAGTTGAGCGCTATAACCTCAAGAGCTTCCTGAGATACAGTACATATCTTTATACGGGTATCCTTGGCAGAACACCTCTCAACGGCAGACTTGTCGACTTCCACCTTGAACAGTTCGGTCTTACCAACACTCCCGGTGAAAAGGATTCCGAGCC
>JAZSGK010000050.1:0-3971 GCA_045532695.1 Acutalibacteraceae bacterium | reverse complement strand
AGTTTATTTTAACGTCATTCCACTGCTCTTTGGTACCCGTATAGTATATCTTTTTAAGCTTCTTATCATAAGCGAATGCCGATTTTTCTATAGACGTAACACTGTCGGGGATTACTACGCTTTTAAGCTTTGTACAGTTTTGGAAGCATCTTTCGGGAATGGCTTCAAGCTTTGCATTTATAACCGCTTCTTCAAGATCTGCGCAGTATTCGAATGCAGCTGCACCTAATTTTGTTACAATTTCAGGTATAATTACTCTTACAAGTTCGCTATTATAAAAGGCTCCGTCGCCGATTATCTTCACGCTGTCGGGAATTATAATCTCAGCCGCACTGCTCGTAGAAAAGGCCTTATCCGCAATAGCTAAAGTGCCCTCTCTTATTATGCAGTATTTTGCTGTCGGAACATCTTCAATAAGATATTTGCCTATATACTTTGCGCCGTCGGCTTCCTCAAAGTGCTTAAAGTTCGAGAATGCCTGAGGAGCGATTTTTTCAACAGTATCGGGAAGATTAATTTTTTCAAGTGATTCACAGCTACCGAAAGCATCTGCTCCGATTTCCGTAACACTCTCGGGCAGAGTGACAGCTTTAAGGAAAAGATGTGAGTAAAAGGCATTGGCACCTATTGACTTTGTACCTGCAGGCACCTCAAAGCTTTCGCCTGCCTTTGCCTTGGGATAGCAGACAAGAACCGTCTTGTCTCCCGAATATAATACTCCGTCTTCGGCAAAGTAATTTTCATTTTTTCCGTCTACGGTAAAGCCTTCAAATTTATCACTGCCTATACCGTTGAAGTTGCCCGATACCTTTGACTTTTCACCGAGGTTTATAGTTTTGAGAGAAGTGCAGTTATTGAAGGCTGCGGCATATACATCTGTAAGACTGTCGGGAATATCAATTTCTTCAATGCTTATACAGCTTTTGAAGGCATCTCCTTCAATTTTTTCGATGCTGTCAGGCAGGCTGATAGTTTTAAGGGATGCGCAGTTTGTGAAAGCACCGCCTCTTATACATCTGAGTCCCTCATTGAGATTAACCTCTTCAAGTGCCTTGCAGGCGAAGAATATATAGCTTGGCAGTTCTTCCACAGACGACGGGATAGTCACCTTCTTAAGACCCGTACAGCTTCCGAACATACTGGGTGCAAGGACCTTTGCACCCTCGGCAAAATTGACTTCTGTAAGATTTACACAGCCGCTGAAGGTATCGCCGTATCTGTAATCGCTTATGCTCTTTGGCATATGAACCTTTGTAAGGGCCTTGCATTCGCTGAAGGCATAATCTCCGACACTCTCAATACCCTCGGGTAAAGTAAGCTCTTTGAAGCCCGTATTACTGAAAGCTCTGTCGCCTATTATTCTGACACTCTCGGGTAAATCTATCTTTTCAAGAGCAGTACAGCCTGAGAACATATACGCAGATATTCTAGTCAGATTTTTCGGCAAGGTCACATTTTTAAGAGAAGTGCAGTTCGCAAAGCAACCGCTTGCAAAGCCCTCTACACTCTCGGGCAAGGTAATGCTTTCCAGTGAAGAACAGTGTGCAAATGCATATCCGTCTACGGTTTTCAGCTTATCGGCGAAAACAACATTTTTCAGCTTATGGGCAGAGTCAAAGGCATTGTACTCAATAATCTCAAGGTTTTTACCAAGCTCTACATTAACAAGCCCAGCCTTATAGAAAGCTCTGCAGCCTACTATTTTAACGCTGTCGGGTATTCTGTAGCTTTCGCCCTCTTTAGCGGAAGGATAGCAGATGAGCTTTGTCATACCCTTGTCAAAAAGCACACCGTCAACAGATGTGTAGACCTTATTATCCTTATGTATCTCAATTTCTTCAAGTGTAACGATTGTAGTTATTCTGCTGTCATCGATATGTATGACTCCCGAGGGAAGGGACAGCTTTTTTATGGGGCCACTGCGCCACAGGTCGTAGGAGTCCATATGGATCCCCTCTTCGAAGGTAAGAGATGTAGGATTGTAGCTGTCAGCTATTCTGAATTCATCGACGCACACCTCATAGTCACCGATTTTAGCAGGAACAACTACATCATCGGCTGTTGCCGTTATGCCTGTTACATAAGCCTTGCCGTCCTTGATATAGTAAGTCAGATCCTTATATATATACTCTTCGGCGGCACCCGAGATAAGTGAAGCCATCATAAGGCATAATGTCAGCACCAAAGTGAGCAATGCTGTTTTTTTAATTCTCTTCATATTTTTTCATTCCTTTTATCTTTTTTAATAATTATAGCACACAAGAATAAATATTCAATAGATTTCACAAGGATTTCACTTAAATAAAATAAGAGTACGACCCTTCTTATAGCCGCACCCGGGAATTGTCCCCTATACTGCAGTGATACCTTATCTCACTGTCAGTCTGATATAAAAACAGCACGGTGGCTCCGTAAAAGCACCCTGAGGGTGCTTTCCGAGGGTGCCTTAAGGCACCCTCGCGCCGTAGACGGCGACGGAGCCACCGGACCTATTCCTACCGCTGACTCAATAAAAACGTCAGTAGAACAAAACTAAAAATGGCGGGTAGGAACTAACCTACACCGCCAAAGTCCGTCGCCACTCTGCACTCAAAATCCTACAACTCATAACTCATAATTCTCTTGTTCATCGCCACGCCCAAGCCTGCCGTCGCAATCCCCTTTATAATATCACCAAGAATAAACGGCAGGGAGACGGATATAAATGCCGCCTTAATGTCAAAGCCGTTGTGTATGCACATTATAAGGGTAGCACATAAATGCTGTATAGGTATCGCCACACCTAAGCTGACAGCAGCGTACCGACTGAAGCTGTATGTCTTGCCCTTGAGTAAACTCATTGCAACTGCGCTTATGAGAAAGCCGAAATAGTATCCTCCCGTGGGACCAAGAAGCTTACCGAGTCCTGCCGTACCGCCTGAGAAAACAGGCAGGCCCAGCGCACCCATAAGAAGGTACAAAGCCATCGCCCAAGCGCATTGCCCGGGCGAAAGAATCAGTGCAGTCAGTCCCACAGCTACAGTCTGAAAAGAAAGCACTACGGGAGTCATAGGCAAAGGCAAAACAATATAGGAAACTATGCTAAGTACGCTGACACAAAGAGCAACCTTCGCCATAGAATATATGCTGTCTCTGTCTTTTTTCATAGAATTAATTATTTATCCTTTTCTTTGGGAGGAATCTCAGATACACCGTAATACTCCACAAGTCTCTCGTAGTCCTCCTCGCTTATAGCAGTAACACTGCCGTGACGGGGGTGAAGATGGTCAACAGAGTAAAGAGCACGTCTGAAGCGCTTGAAGTTTCTGAAGTCAGATGTCATCTGAGCAAAGAAGCTGCCCTCAGAGTACTCGTCCATAAACATAATCCACTGGTTGGTACCTGTGATATTATACATAAAGCTGCCCTCAACGCCCCACCAGTTAAGGGACACAATTACGGGCTCCTCATCTTCATATGAGCCTGTGATATTTTTCGAGCGCACATATGCTATTTTCTGAGTTTCGTCGTGCTTGAAATAAAGATAGTAGTAGCCGTCCTTTTCGTTATAGATAAGATCGCCGTCGATACACTGAATATCCTCAATATTGCCGCTTACAGTGTTGAGGGCACTGTGTCTGCCGTAAAGGTATTCTGGTGCAGTAAAGTTTTTAAAGTCCTTGGTGTACATATAGTAGTGCTGTGCACAGTCCTCATTTTCGGGGGTCTCAGGGTTATCCCAGGTGGAAAGCGCAAGGTAAACCATATACTCATCTTTTGCTTCATCATAGATAATCTGAGGTGCCCAAGCCCTGTTACAGCCTTCCCAGCCCTCAAAGTTTCTTATATCAAGGACAAATTCATCTTCCCAGTTAATAAGGTCATAGGACTTCCAGAAGATAATAGCGTGGTTTGACACCCAGCCCTGCATAGCGTCCATATCTGTTGCAACTATGTAATAGCATTCTCTGCCGTTTTCGTCCTTAGCCTTG
>JAZSGK010000209.1:0-27307 GCA_045532695.1 Acutalibacteraceae bacterium | reverse complement strand
GCCGCCATCTATTTTTATATCCACTATTTTCATAATAAATCCCTACAAATTCTTTTTTGTCGAACAGATTATATCACAAAACCGCGCTCTTTACAATAACACAAAAACCTCTCTTGCATTGGTAGACAAAAGAGATTTTTTGCATGCGAAAGAGCGACAAAAAGTATTATAATTAGAGGTAAAAACAACCAAAAGTAGTGTGGATTACCATTCCCGATCCAGACGAAGATCATTCCAAAAGAAAGTTGCTTCCGTTTCCGGCAAGTGCAGTTGGCATTCCCTATAATAAGGCTTTTTCTTGGAATGAATTACACAATGCCACATTTGTTCATCATGACTTCTGTATTGCGTGATAAACTCCAAGGTGCATTTTCCACTGTTTATAGCAGAAATGAGTTGTTCCATACCCCAAAGCTCTACACTTGTATTTCGGAACCCGAAACATCTATGGCTTGTGAACACACGAACTATGATGTCATCAATATCTTCTATAGAAAAATCGACTACTGAAGCATCCGTTCGTATTACCTTTTCAGAAGCGTTTTCTATATGATGAGATGTTACCCAAAAACCATCGGGCAAGTAAAAACGGAGCGTATGATTTTCAAATGAAATATTATCTGAAATACAATCGTGAAGAGTGAGTTCCTTGCCGTGAAACTCATCTAGATCAATATGTTTGAAATTATCATTTATCACTGGAAATCGCCTCCTTTTAAGAGAATTATACTACTTTTTCGCAAACAAATCAAGGCGAAGCCTTGTATATCATCTATTCCGCAGGAATTGTATATCATCAACACGCAGTGTTGCATCTCATCAAGCCGCAGGTAATACAGCCTTTGGCTGATGATATGCGCCTACGGCGATGATATACACGCTGACGCGTGATGATATGCCAAGCCTGCGGCTTGGATAAAAAAAGAAGTAACTTTTGGTAGACAAAAGTTACTTCTTTTTTGGTGCCGGTGGCGGGGGTCGAACCCGCACGGTATCGCTACCAACGGATTTTGTGTCCGCCTCGTCTGCCAATTCCAACACACCGGCTTAAGCGACTCGTTAATTATATAACAATATGATTAACTTGTCAATGATAAGAATAAACTTTTATCCGATTTTTCTTCCTCGGCGGGAAAAGAGCTGTTTCCTCGGCATAGTTCCCCGCGATTCCGAATTCCGAATTCCGAATTCCGAATTCATAATTACTTACCGTAGGGGCAGACCTTCATGCATATTCCGCAGACTGCTCCCCTGCCGATGTGCTTGAAGTGGTTTTTCATATAGTTGCTGCACTTCTCAGGGTCAAACATATACTCTCTGCCGCAGCCCTCGTACCACTCATTGCCCGATATAGCTCCGCTGGGACAGGCTCTGACACACTTGTCACAGCCGCTGCAAAGGTCGAGAATATCTACATCGGAAACATCAAACTCACAGTCGGTGAAAATGCTTCCGAGACGCACCTTTGCACCGTATTCCTTATGCAAAAACATCGAGCTTTTGCCGATAGAGCCGAGGCCCGAAAGAGTCGCAACCTTTTTATGCGAGTATCTGCCCTTGTAATTCCAGCCCTCTTTGTTTATGCTCTGAGACGCCGCTACTGTAATATACTTGTAGCCGTTTTTCTGCAGGAAAAGACCAGCCCTGAGCAGAAGTGAATCTATAAAAGCGTTGACACTTCTGTAGTGGTTGAAGTAGGTGTGAGTAGGCTCGGCACCGATTTCATCGACAATATTTTCAGACAGGCGTACTACTATACTGATGCCGTATCTGCACTCACCGAAGTCACCGTCAGTTATCCTGCAAAAGCCCACATCGCTTGCACCCTGAGATATGAGGTACTCTTTCAGCTCGTTCTGCAAATTCATTCTGCCACCTCAATACCGAACATCTCAATACACTGCTCAATTTTGCTTTCGTCACTATTTTCGAAGGATATTGTACCCTCTTCCTCGCTGTCATTGAGGAGACCTTTTGCTTCCAAAAGACGCTGACACTGCTTTGCCGCACCCATTGAGCCTTCAAATACAAGTACTTCCTCACCTAAGATTTCCTGAATAGGCTTTCTGGCAAAGGGAAAATGAGTACAGCCGAGAACTACCGCATCAACCTTATGGTCAGCATAGGGCTCGAGTAAAACTTCGAGATATTCACGGCACTCGTCACTGTCTGCCATACCTCTTTCAACAAAGCCTACAAGCTCGGGTGCAGGGAGCTTTATAAACTCCGCCTCGTCCTGAAAACGTGCCATAAGCTTGTTGAATTTTTCTTCTCTTAAGGTAAGGTTAGTTGCAAGAACAAGCACCTTGGGCCACTTAGAGGAAAGAGCTGCAGGCTTGAGTGCAGGCTCAAGACCCACTAAGGGGTAGTCAGGGTATTTTTCTCTCAGGTACCCTGCCGCTGCACTTGTAGCTGTATTACAGGCGATAACAACACTCTTCGCACCACGCTCCATCATCTTTTCAACAAGGGAGACAGTAATATCTCTTATCTGCTCCTTGGTTTTTGTACCGTAGGGTGAATTGGCTGAATCGCCGAAATATATATAGTTTTCATTAGGCATAATGCGGTAAAGCTTTTTAAGTACCGTTATGCCCCCCATGCCCGAATCAACAACGGCAATGGGACTCTTTTTAGTTATCATATTTTTCTCCTTTTATTCGGGAAGTTTACAATTAAACTTCTTTCTTAAAGCAAAGTTCATGCCGGAATATTTACGACCAACCATTGAGTTGTCGTGCCATGTTGTTATATCTGTAAGGCATTGTTTAACAAAATAATCAACATATATATCCTTGTGCAAATCTTCACCGTTAAAGCTATAGCCTTCAACAATAGGATACTGCCCGTCAAGAAAAAGCTTTCTTAATTCAAATACATTTAATAATCTGCCATTGCTATCACAAAAATATACATTAAAAGAAGGATCAAAAAGACACCATTTATTCAATTCAGAAATATAAACATGAGTCATCAAGTGAGAACCAAAACTACCGTTTTCTTTGTCTTTATAAGAAAGCAAAGCCACAGGATATGCCTTTATGCCAACGGCCACCAGACAATCAGTAAAGGCTATAGCCATAAAACGGCAGTTTATTGCTTTATTAAAGTCTTTTTTGAAACCGGAATTTAATATATCAAATCCGTTATCAGCCGTAGTATTACAAGACATTCCGCAATAATAAGTGTTATCTCTGAGCCAAGACATAATATTGATTGCTTTCGGTAAATCATCACCTGAACCCGCTATATCAGAAATGTTGTATTTTTTGTTAAGCTTTTTATGAATATTGCGAAAAACATAGAGCTTTTTATCATCTGCGATTCTACTGTGATTTACCTCATCACCTATCTCTTTTAAGTCATCGGTTTCAGGATACTTAGCAACTATGTCATAGTACTCATACTTATCTTCCGGTATCTTAATGTTTATTTTTTTCATATGGGACACTCCCTCAGTCAGCTAACGCTGACAGCTCCCTCTGAGAGGGAGCCGAGAATTTTAAGACTGTTATAAGTTCTGTTTGGCGGGAAAAAACTTATTTCCTCGACGGGACTCACCCGCGATTCCGAATTCCGAATTCCGAATTCCGAATTTGATTACGCTCTGTGCCACTTAACGCCCTGAGGTGTGTCTTCAAGCACAATGCCCTGAGCCTTGAGTTCGTCACGGATACGGTCAGCCTCCGCCCAGTTCTTAGCCTTTCTTGCATCGTTACGAGCCTGAATGAGAGCTTCAATTTCGTCGTCAAGGTTCTTTTCTGCGTTTCTGTTATAGAGAAGACCGAGAACCTCCATAAGCTCGTCAAATACCTTAATGGCGTATTCAACAAGTGCCTTTGACTGAACACCGTCATTTACATTTGAGTTGATTTCACGAACAAGCTCGAAAACAGCACCGAGAGCCTCACCTGTGTTGAGGTCATCTTCCATAGCTTCAATGAACTTGTCTTTCTTAGAGTCAATAGCAGCAATTACTTCTGCATCCTTTTCGCCTGCAGCTTCAACTGCATTCTCAAGAGCAAAGTCCATATTGTTGCGGCAGGTGTAGAGTCTTTCAAGAGAAGCCTTGCACTGCTCAATAGCATCAAAGCTGTAGTTGATGGGACTTCTGTACTGGCAAGAGATCATAAGGTAACGGATAGGCTCATAGCCGTACTGATTTGCAACGTCACGGACTGTGAAGAAGTTGCCCAGTGACCTTGACATCTTAACCTTATCAACTGTGATAAAGCCGTTGTGCATCCAGTATCTTGAGAAGGGTGCAGCATTGCAGCACTCACTCTGAGCGATTTCGTTTTCGTGGTGCGGGAAGATAAGGTCCTGACCGCCGCAGTGAATGTCGATAGTTTCACCGAGGTATCTTCTTACCATAGCTGAACATTCGATGTGCCAGCCGGGTCTGCCGTGGCCCCAGGGAGACTCCCAATAGGGCTCACCGGGCTTTGCATTCTTCCAGAGAGCGAAGTCCATAGGCTCTCTCTTGACTTCACCGACATTGATTCTTGCACCTGCTTCAAGGTCCTCAAGAGGCTGATGTGAAAGCTTGCCGTATTCATTGAACTTTTTAGTACTGAAATAAACGTCGCCGCCTGCTTCGTAAGCATAGCCTTTTTCAATAAGAGTGGATACGATGTCGATGATTTCACCGATGTTTTCTGTTGCCTTGGGATGAGTTGTAGCCTCACGGATATTCATACCCTTAGCGTCTACCCAGAATTCTTCGATATACTTTTCGCTGATATCCTTGAAGGTTACACCCTCTTCGTTTGCACGGCGGATAATCTTATCGTCGATATCTGTGAAGTTCTGTACGAAATTAACCTTATTGCCTCTGTATTCAAGATAGCGGCGCATTACATCGAATACGCAAAGGGGTCTTGCATTACCGATGTGGATAAAGTTGTAAACTGTAGGTCCGCAGGCGTAGATTTTGAATTCGCCCGGGGTAAGGGGTATAAGCTCTTCCTTGTTTCTTGTAAGTGTGTTGAAAATTTTCATTGTTCTTCCTCCAACTCTTTTATTTTCTTTTCTAATTTTTCTATCTGATATTTGAGTCTGCAAAGCTCCTGCGATACCGGGTCGGGGGTATGCACATGGTCGAGCTTATCGACTTTTTTACCGTTTTGTCTGACAACTCTTGCAGGTGAACCGACAGCGGTGCAGTTTTCGGGAATCTCATTGAGTACCACCGAGCCTGCGGCTACATTTGAGTTGTCGCCTATTTTAAAGGGACCCAGCACCTTGGCACCTGCGCCTACAAGTACGTTATTACCGAGGGTCGGGTGTCTTTTGCCATGGTCTTTACCCGTACCGCCGAGAGTCACGCCCTGATAGATAGTGCAGTCGTCACCGATAATTGCCGTTTCACCTATTACTACTCCCGTGCCGTGGTCAATGAAAAAGCGTCTGCCTATCTCGGCACCGGGGTGGATTTCTATATTAGTCTGTTTAACGCAGTGCTGTGAGATGGCTCTGGCAAGAAAATACATCTTATGCTTATAACACCAATGGGCTCTTCTGTAGGCTCTGACAGCCTTATAGCCGGGGTATAATAGCATTATTTCAAGATTGCTTCTTGCAGCAGGGTCACGGTCTTTGACACACTGCAGATCTTCTTTTAATCGTTCAAACATAAAATCACCTTGTTGTAAATTCGGAATGCGGAATTCGGAATTCGGAATTGCGCCCGACTTCCAATAACGGGTAGTGTTTACCCGCAGATTTAGTTAAATTCTATATATTTTTACTCTTGCGTTTTAGATAAAACTATGTGGCAAGCATCACAATAAAACGCTTCGGCGGTATAGCAGCCCATTTTAAACATTAAACATTGAAAAATTATTATTCAGCTTCACACCATAATCAGCAGCAGTATAAGACAACCATGACGGTTTCTTTCCCTCGGGTATCCATTGTAAAGGCTGATTACTGTTATAAATATATCCGTTTGCCATCTCTTGTGAACAATAGGGACATTTCATATTGCTACCTCCATATGATCCCACTCGGCGGGAAAAAACTCACCGTCTCGTCGAGTGTCCCCCGCGATTCCGAATTCCGAATTCATAATTCCGAATTAAAAAAGCCCCCGGTGCCATAAGCACCAGAGGCGTATTACGCGGTTCCACTCTGATTTATAACTCAGAGGCAACATAAATTATTGCCCTACCGTTAACGCCGGTATACGCCCGAGGATACTGCAATTTTCCCCACGGGTGCTGACGGGTGCATTTCATCACGTCTTCAACGGGGCACTTTCACCTTACTGCCCCTCTCTGAGATGAAGAGAATGTGATTACTTCTCCCTTTTATCGCATTTCGATATTATAGTATATTATATACAATAGCAGAAAAATTGTCAACACTTTTCAGTCTCTTTTTTGCCTCTTGATTGAGTCTGTGCAAGAGGGAGGCGGCTCCATTAAAATCGCTTTGCGATTTTACGGCTACTGCGTAGCCGACCCGAACGCAGTTCGGGTATGGAGCCGCCGGACTGCCTCTCAGAATTTAAACTCATTCTCAAGAAAAAACTCCCGATATACCTTCACACACTCGAGATCTGTCCACTTGCGGATTTCCACAGGATCAGAGTCGATATCATAAATTTTTGCACCCTTGAGAGACAGCAAAAACGGTGAATGGGTGGAAATTATAAACTGACAGCCGTGATTTCTTACGGAGTCCTCGATGAAGTATTTGAGTTCAAGCTGATTTGAGGGTGAGAGGCTGTTTTCGGGCTCATCAAGAAGATATAAGCCGTCATCAGCTATAGCATCGACAAAAAGCGACAGTGAGCTTTCACCGTTGGAACGCTCCTGAATGTTTCTTACAAGACGTGAGCGGATAAAGCTTGACTGACTCTTATTCTTGTTTCTCGCATCGGAAATCCTTTTCCAGCGTTCATAATCGTCAAGTCCGTGAAGAGCTGTATCAACACCGTCTCCGTTGCTGTCTAACCACTCACGCAGTAAATCCTCTCTCTTATTATCTATACCGTCATTTACACGGCGGATATCAAGGACTCTGTCAAAGACATCGTCACTTGTAATTACAGAGCTGTTTAAGGAAAAGGTCTTATCAAGCTGATAGTCGCAAAGATCAACATAGTCACCGAAAAAAGCACTTCTGTTAAAGGGCGAATTACGCCTGAGCCGAAGCTTTTCTGCAATAACATTGAGTATTGTGCTCTTGCCACTGCCGTTGTTTCCGCAGAAAATTGTGATATCGTCAAGCTCGAATCCATCGGGTATATCTCTGTAGCGGAATAAGCCGAAGGGATATTTTGTAGTGTAGCAGGTACGGGCATTCTTTGGGTTAAAGCCGAAAAAATAGTTTTCCTCCTGCTCAGGTGACGGCAGATTAAAAGTGCTGAGGTAAATCATAGAGTATCACTCCTGTCCGTCTCATTCATAATTTATAATTCCTCATTCATAATTTCCACAATGAGTTCCCCGTTAAGACTGCCCTTGACAGTACCTGTCACAAACTGACCTGCCGTCAGCTCTTCCTCACAGGAAATAATCACAACTGTGTCAATTTCAGGAGCCTCCATATAGCTTCTGCCGAGATACAGCATCTCGTCCTCGTCAAAGCCGTCAACAATTACCGTAAGCTCTTTGCCGTAAAGTGCCTCAAGCTTATCTTCAAAAATACGCTGCTGCTGAGCATTCATTATGTTTGCCCGCTCGAGCTTCACATCTTCATCAATCTGATTATCCATAACAGCCGCAGGTGTATCCTCTTCTGCCGAATAAGCGAAACAGCCGTAGCGGTCAAACTTCATTTCGTCCGCAAACTCGCAAAGGCTCTCGAAGTTTTCATCGGTTTCCCCGGGAAAACCAACAATAAATGTAGTTCTGATAACTATCTCAGGGATTCTGTCACGAAGCTTGCCGATGAGGGCAGTGAGACTTTCTCTGTCGCCTCGTCTGTTCATTCTTTTGAGCACACTGCCGTCGCAGTGCTGAAGGGGTATATCAATATATTTACAGATTTTATCTTCCCTTGCCATAACCTCAATGAGCTCGTCGGTTATTGATTCGGGGTAGCAATAAAGGGTGCGTATCCATTCAATTCCGTCGATTTTGCAAAGCTCAGTGAGAAGCTCGGCCAGCTTCAGCTCACCGTATAAATCAATGCCGTATTTTGTAGTATCCTGAGCCACAACTATAAGCTCTTTTACGCCGTTTTCAGCAAGGCTCTTTGCCTCAGCAATGATATTTTCCATCTGACGGCTGCGGAATTTGCCCCTGATTTTGGGTATAGCGCAATAGGTGCAGCAGTTGCTGCAGCCCTCTGCAATTTTAAGATATGCGTAATGTGAGGGTGTTGTCAGTACCCTGCCGCCCTCTAAGGTCAGAGATAATTTCGGTGGGAAAAGATTTACCTTTTTACTTGCGATTACGTCGCGGCAAACTGAAGCAATGTCAGCGTTGGCACCGATACCGATAACAGCGTCAACCTCGGGAATCTCATTCATTATTTCCTCTTTATATCTCTGGGCAAGACAGCCTGTGACAACAACACCGCCAACAAGGCCCTCGTCTTTGAGCTGACAGACCTCTAAAATAGTGTCAATAGCCTCTTTTTTTGCATCACCTATAAAACCGCAGGTGTTGATTATAACTATATCTGCACCCTCGACCTCTCCCACAATCTCAAAGCCCTCTTCGCAAAGGGAAGACAGCATCATTTCGGCATCAACCTGATTTTTCGGGCAACCAAGGGATATCATTCCAATCTTGTTCATACATAACCTCGTGACACAGGGGACAGTTCTCCGTGTCAATCATTTTAATTTATTCAGTATTCGTCGGGTGAACACAGAGAACCGTCCCCTGTGCTTTCACTTATTTGTCTCAGAGCGTCACGGATCTCACCGTAGCTGTAACCCATTCTGAGAAGTCCGTTTACGGCTTTTGCAACACCCTTTTCAGTGTCAAGATACCTGCCGTATTTTCTTTCAATAAGAGTCACAAGCTCGCTTTCCTCAAAGTCCGTCTCTTCTAAGACCTCTCTTACTGTATCCCTGCCGATACCCTTACGGTAGAGCTCTTGTTCTATACGCTTTTTGCCGTATTTTTTCAGTGTGCGAAGCTCTCTTACATAGAGTCTCGCAAAGCGTTCATCGCTGACATATCCGCCGTTTATGAGCTTTTCAATTGCTTCCTCTGAGCCTGCTTCATAGCCTTTTTGCTTGAGCTTTAGCATAAGCTCCTTCACACTGTGATCTCTTCGGGAGAGAAGTGAAACAGCATAGTTGTAGGCACGCCTTATATTGACAGTCTCTTTTATTTCCTCAAGCTCGTCAGTATCAACCTCTTTGCCATTCCATATTCCCATTGACAGAAAATAAGCTTCGTCGACGGTAAAGCTGTACTCACCGTCGACTGAAATGTGAATCTTATCCTGTTTTCCTTTTTTATAAGTCAGCTTCATTATTATTCGTCATCATCGTCAACAAGGATATCTATTTTAGCTCTTACTGAGCCTGCTCTTCTGGCAGGTGCCTTGGGTGCTTCATCAGCAGCAGGGACTGCAGGCTTTTCTTCGGTCTTAGCCTTACCCTGTTCACGCTTGCTTTCCTGCATAAATCTTTCTCTTACTTTTCTGTCGATTTCCTCAGCGAGATCCTTTTCTTTTGCAAGCAGAAGCTTTACATTGTCTCTGCCCTGGCCGAGTCTTGTTTCACCGTAGGAGAACCATGCACCGCTCTTGTTGATGATATCGAACTTAACGGCAAGGTCAACTATTTCACCCTCACGGGAGATACCTGTACCGTACATAATATCGAATTCGCCCTCTTTAAAGGGAGGAGCAACCTTATTCTTAACAATCTTAGCTCTTGTTCTTGCACCGATAAATTCATTTCCGGGAGCCTTGAGCTGTTCTGTCTTTCTTACATCGATTCTCATTGAGGAATAGAACTTAAGAGCACGGCCGCCGGTTGTAACCTCGGGATTACCGTAGATAACGCCGACCTTTTCACGGAGCTGATTGATGAAAATTACAAGAGTATTTGATTTTGCAACAACGGCTGTGAGCTTACGAAGAGCCTGAGACATAAGTCTTGCATGAAGACCGACGTGGCTGTCGCCCATTTCACCTTCTATTTCTGCTCTGGGCACAAGAGCCGCAACAGAGTCAACTACAATAATATCGAGAGCGCCTGAGCGTGCAAGAGCCTCAGTAATTGAAAGTGCATCTTCACCGTTATCCGGCTGTGAAACAAGAAGAGAGTCAACGTCTACGCCAATACCTCTTGCATAAACCGGGTCGAGAGCGTGTTCAGCGTCGATAAATGCCGCCTCACCGCCTGCCTTCTGAGCTTCAGCTATGCAGTGAAGAGCAAGGGTTGTCTTACCTGATGATTCGGGGCCGTAGATTTCTACTATCCTTCCTTTGGGAAGACCGCCGATACCTGTGGCAAGGTCCACAGAAAGAGAACCGGTTGAAATTGCTTCAACATTCATTTCTGTATTCTGTCCAAGACGCATTACTGCACCTTTACCGTATTGCTTTTCTATCTGAGCCAGAGCCGTATTAAGGGCGCTTTTCTTATCTGCCATTGCATTTCCTCCGTATCGTACAAATGTTCGTTTGAGTGTATTATACTACATTAAAATGTAAAAATCAACTGTTTTTTCAAATATCTGAAAGTTTTCACTACGAATAATAGGACTCTGTAGTTTACAGTCCCTATAAAAAGAAAAGAGACTCCCTTTAAGGGAGTCTTGTCCGTCATATCTAAAATCAGATAGCGCGAGTAACCTTACCTGAACGTAAGCAACGAGTGCAAGCGTAAACTCTTTTGGGTGAGCCATTTACAATAGCCTTAACACGCTTTACGTTGGGTTTCCATGTTCTGTTTGAACGTCTGTGTGAGTGGGATACTTTGATGCCGAAGGATACATCCTTACCGCAGAAATCACATTTTGCCATGCGTCGCACCTCCTTAATAATATTAAACTACATAAGCAGGGAATATAATAGCAGAAAACAAAATAAAATGCAAGAGTTTTTGCAAAAAAATTTTGATAATTTCAATTTATTTGTCAATTAATTTTTTTCATCGGAATTCCTAGGGTCATTCTGAGTCTTTCGGCCGTGTCGGCTTTCTTACAAAAAGCTGAATTTTTTCTTTTTCTCTTGAAATTATACTGCATTTGTTATACCATATCATTAAGAGAAAGAGAGATGAAAATATTATGAAGAAAGCTTTTTTGATTATAACGGCCATCTTAATGATACTCACCTTAAGCGGCTGTGCAGCGACAGAGGGAGGCAGTGACCCGACAACAACCACAGAAGCAGAAAACACATCTGAAACCACAACCGCCACTACCCTGCCACCTATAGCTCAGGTTGTCACAACAACAACTGAGCCTGCGACACAAGAAGAACCTGAGACTCTCGAAAAGCTTTGGGCAAAAAATGATGTCAACATAAGAGAAAAGCCCACTACAGAAAGCAAAAAGCTGGGCGTACTTCACGAGGGCAACGGCATAATCCGTCTTGGCGAAACAGACAACGGCTGGAGCAAGGTTGTTTTTGACGGTGCTGAGGCATATATAAGTTCTTCATTTCTGACGGATAAAGAGCCCACGAGAACCGTTTCTCTGGCAAAGGTTACCGTTGACCCGTACGTTGATACAGAGTCGTGGCAGCTTATTATCGTGAATACAGAAAGAGATATGCCCTCTGACTATGTACCGAAGCTCGCCGAGGTAGCTTCATCGGGTGTCTATCTTGATTTCAGGGCTGCGTCTCACTACAACGATATGTACGCTGCTGCAAAGAAAGACGGCATCATTCTTACCCCTTATTCAGGCTACAGATCATATGCAAGACAGCAGAGAAACTACAACAATCTTACAGAAACATATATGTCACGCTACGGACTTTCAAGGGAAGATGCAGCAAAGAAAGCCGCTACGGTTATACTTCCTCCCGGCACCAGCGAGCACAATTTAGGTGTGGCAATGGATATATGCAACACAAACGCCTCCTTCAGCTCACAGAAGGAATACAAGTGGCTTACGCTGCACGCTCACGAATACGGCTTTATTCTAAGATACACAGCCGAAAAACAGCCCATAACAGGCATAATACCCGAGCCCTGGCATTGGAGATATGTGGGCATTGAGCACGCTGAGAAGATTAAAGAAAGCGGTATGTGTCTTGAGGAATATGTGGAACAATTAGCAATTAGCAATGAGCAATAAGCAATTGCGACAGACTAAGGCGGTGCAGGGTAATTCCTGCCCGCCTTTTTCAGTTAGGAGGAAGGAGTTGCTGACGAGTATTTTCAGTCTGATGAAGAGGCGCGGCGGCTCCATCAAATCGCCTTAAGGGCGATTTGCAGCGACAGCGTCGCTGAGCCGAAGCCCTTCGGGGCTTCGGCTATGGAGCCGCCTGAGCTTGCCTTTTCATCAAGGTACATCGCACAGAGGACAGTTCTGTGTTTTAGCTGTCTGCAAACCGAAAGCTAAGATATTCATTATCCACACATAAAACCGTCCCCGGTGCTACGCCGGTCCTCCCCGGTCGGAAAGTAAAATGTAACATGTAAACAACTGTAACAGGTTTTTCTATAAATATTAATATAAAAAAAATTATAAACTCTTAAAAACAATGTTACAATGTTACAATGTTACAAAACCCCGAAACCCTTATAAACACTGGGCTCACAGCGTCAACAGGTGATGTTACAATGTAAACAGGCAATGTTACAAATCCTATATTTCAGTCATCATTTTAAAGTTTACACTGTGATCACATAAATTTAAGCACCTGCATTTGCGGGTGCTTAATCTGTTTTTTTAAGGCTTCCGGTTTTCAAAAGCCTCATTCATAATTTTAATAAAGAAGGTGTTTTTGCCGTCTTCACTTATCAGGTCAACCTCACCGCCGTGAAGGTCTGCTATGCGCTTGACTATGGCAAGACCTATGCCGTGACCGCCCTCGCTTCTTGTTCTTGATTGGTCTCGCTTATAGAATACGTCCCATAAAACTTCCTTTTCCTCGGGTGATATTTCGGCACCCTCGTTTGTTACGGCAAAGATGTATTTATCCTCCCGGCTATACCCCTTAATCTCAACGGCAGAGCCTTCTGTCTTATGCTTTATAGCATTGGTGACATAGTTATATACCGCTCTTTCCATAAGATTGATATCGGCACATATTTCGGAAGGTTGCACATCAACAATGATATTTTCACCAGTAAACTCATTTTCTGCCTTGGAGAGAATTCTGTCCTTCAGCTTGTCGGCTGTGAAAAGCTCCTTCTTACATTCGAAGGTCTCATCCTCAAGCTTTGACATATAGAGCATCTCCTGAACAAGATTGTTTATTACATCGCATTCCTCGAGCATTATATCGCAGTACCTCTGCACTCTCGGATTGTCGGGGACCATTATCTGAATGTTTTCAGTATAGCCTCTGACGGTAGTTACGGGGGTTTTGAGCTCATGGGAAATATCTCTTATGAGGCGCTGACGCCTTTCAACGTCTTTTCTGAGCTTTTCGATACTGGTCTTCAGCTCATCGGACATTTCGTCTATGCTCCTTGCAAGAAGACCCACCTCGTCGGGGCTGTTATAGTTGATTTTCTCATCGAAATTCAGCTGAGCCATATTTCTTGTAACAACACTCATTTTCTTGAGCTGACTCGTAAAGGGTCTTGTAAGGCCGTTCCATACTGCCGTACCGATAATGATAAGGAAAACGGCGCCGATTGCTACAATAGTAGTGGATATATTAACCGCCTGGTCAATGCTTCTTACAACCTTGCTCATACACAGATATGTATTGTCGTCGAGCTTCTTTATAAAGATTGCTCTTGAAAGGTTATCCCAGTTTTCCTCAATCTCCTTAAAAAAGGTACCGTCGGCTTTTTTGTCCTGCTCATAAACCGTCATCCACTCCTCAAGCATTGACAGCTCCGACGCCCCGGGATAGATATCCTCTGAGCTTGAGATAACTCTCAGGTCTGTGTCATAGATAATAGTCATAATATCGTGGGAAGAATCAAGCTTATTAAGGAACTTTTTGATTGTTGAGGAGCCGCCTTCATATGCCTCAGCTATAAGTACGGAATAGCCCACCATACTGTCCCTTGTATCATATATGAGAATGGGTCTGTAGATGAAATTCGAAGCCGCTATGAGCGTCAGCATTACGAGCATAACACTGAAAATGAAGTTCATTATAAGCTTTGTACGAAAGCTTCTTTTAATCATTTTTCCTTTACCTCACCGTCGAAGCTATATCCCATGCCTCTGATTGTTCTTATTCTTTCGCCGTATTCGCCAAGCGACTGACGCAGCATTTTTATGTGGGTATCGATTGTTCTGTCATTGCCGTCATATTCGAAGCCCCATACCTTATTAAGGATTGACTCTCTCGAAAGGGCAAGCTTAGCATTCTTCATAAGAAGCAGTAAGAGCTGATATTCCTTGGTGGTCATTTTTATGGGCTCACCGTTTAAATATGCTCTGCATTCATTCTGACTGAGCATAAGGTCGCCGCATACAAGACTTGCATTGGCTCTGTCGCTCATATCACTTACAAGGCGCTTTACTCTTTCAAGGAGTACCGCTCTCTTAAAGGGCTTTACAACAAAATCGTCTGCACCGCTTCTGATGCCTCTTACCTCATCGTCCTCTTCGCTGAGAGCTGTGAGCATAAGCACCTTCACGTCAAAGCGGATTCTTATATATGCAAGAAGCTCCCAGCCGTCAATTTTCGGCATCATTATATCGAGAATGACAACCTCAATACCGGATACATTCTCGAGCACCTCTATAGCTTCCTCACCGTCAAAGGCACGGTAAACCTCAAAGCCCTCCATAGTGAATATATCATCTAAGAGCTCGTTAATTCTTTTATCGTCGTCCACAACCAAAATCTTATGCATAATTTTAAACCTCCTTGGGCATTTACGGGATTATAGTACAACGCCACTATAGATATCATATTATGGAAATGTGAAATTTAGGTGAAATCTAAAACTAATTAGAAATCAGCAATTATCAATTAGCAATAGGGGTCGCTTCGCTCCGGATTGTATCCGTATAAAGCCAAATATAAAAAGAAAGATGTACCCGCCATATTAATCATAACAACAAAAAACAAGAGGCAACACTCAGGTCACCTCTTGTATAATTTAATCACTTTTTATTCTTGAGAAACCTTTATCTGCGGCGTCGAACCGACTGACAACAGTATATAAATCCGCGACCGCATTGCTGATTACTCATAACTAATTCCTAATTATTCTGCTGCTGCAGCTTCTCTCTTGAGTCTGTTTTCTGTTACTATCTTGGTTACATTCTCCATATATTCGCCGTGGAGCTTGAACTTTGTTGAGAAGATAATAAGTGAAATGAAGAAGAGTACTGCAGGAATAGCACAAAGCATAAGCTTGATTGCAAGCTTTGCAGCCTCAGGGTTATCGCTGTGAAGATCACCGTCATAGTGTGAAATGCCAAGTGAAGCAAAGAGAATAATTGTCTGAAGTGTGTATGCCATCTTCTGAAGGAAGCCCTTCATTGAGAATGTGATACTCTCAGCTCTGAAGCCGAGCTTAACCTCACCGTAGTCAACAACGTCAGCAAGGAATACAGTCTGAGCAATAAACATTGATGCCATACCGATTGCTGTAATGCAATAGAATATATTCATTACCATAAGGCTGTTGGTGAAAGCACCTACTGTAATACCTACATAGCCTGTGCCTGCAACGAGAAGCGAAACCTGATAAGCTCTGCGCTTTGACATAAACTTCTGTAATACAGGCAGAAGCAGAAGACCTACAACTGAACCTACAGCCTGGAAAAGTGAGAATACTGACTGCTTTTTGGGGTCTCCCACAACAACGTCGAAATAATATGCTGCAACACCTGAAGTAAGGTACCAGCCTGCGTTTGAAATCATAGCAAAGAGCATAAATACGAGAAGCTGGTCATTGCTTTTGATGATGGTGAGAGCCTTCTTGAATGAAAACTTCTCAGCACTCTTTGTCTGAACTGTTTCCTTTGTTGTTGCAACTGAAAGGCTTGAGAAGAATACAAGAGCAACAGCACATACAAGAGCACATACAAAGAAGCTCTTGGCACCGAAGTATTCTTTTACAACATTGCCCTGACCGTCGTATTCTTTTATAGCGAAAAAGCCCATGATGATAGGAGCACCGATTGCAACGATACCCTGGCCGAGACCTGAGAAGGTTCTTGCAAGAGTGGAGATAAGACTTCTCTCCTTGGGGTCACTTGTAAATGAGGGCACCATTGACCAATAGGGAATATCAGCAAGTGTGTTTGTCATACCCCAGCCCACATACATTATTGAAACATAAGCCATAAGAGCTACGCCGCTGAGCTTGAATGGGTTTGAGAATAAGAAGACAAGTACAACAGCATTAAGGATTGAGCCTCTTAAAATCCATGGCCTGTATTTACCCATCTTAGTGTGAGTGTTGTCAACGATAGTACCCATCATAGGGTCATTGATACCATCCCAGAGTCTTGCTATGGGAGTCAGGATAAGCAAGAAGCCTTCGGCAAGACCGAGTACGTTTGTCAGATACTGTGCAAGATATGAATAGAACATATCGTAGCTCAGGTCAAGACCGATAGCACCTACACCGTAGCCAAGCTTACTTTTGAGGTATTTGATAGTTTCCATTAGTGTTCTCCTTTCGGTTTACAATTCCGCATTTTCTATTTTAAACTCTGTCTCTTTGTGACACAGAGCAAAATACGTGTTTTCGATTTTCTTTACATAAAAGCTGCAGCCAAAAGCTCCGAAGCTTTCAGTGTCTACATAGGGGGAAAAGTCATAGTTTGAAAGTCCGCCCGAGAGTCCTTTACCCGTAAATTTGAGAATGCTCTCCTTAAGTGCCCAGAAGCGGATAAAGATATCATCCTTATCTTCACTTTCTTCAATCAGCCTTGTTTCCTTTTCGCAGTAATTACGGCCGGCAACCTTCGGGTTATAGGGTCTTATTTCCTGAATATCACAGCCTGTCTCATCTTCCGACAGAGCCACTGCAACGAAGTCCGCACTGTGACTGATATTGAAGTAAAGTCCCTTTTCACATTTAAGCGAAGGCTTTTCATTGCCGATATATTCTACGGTGTACTCCCCGCCCCCGTTTTCCTCAAGTGCTTTGTGAAGAACAAGTCTTCCGATGAGACTCTCTTTTCTCTCGGAGATTCTTTCAGAGCTTATGAAGTGATGCCTTATTTTTTCATACTCTTCCCTTACCTTTTCGGCAGAGTACGCACTCAGTGAGGTTATATAAACCTTTGTCATATTACTGCTGAGTTATTATCTGCTCGGGCTCTGAGGGCATCATAATCATACAGACGAGGTATGTCATAATACCGTAGCCGATGAAGAGTACGCATAAAGCGAAAATAAGTCTTATGATAGTCGCATCAATACCGAAATACTCGGCAAGACCGCCGCATACGCCCGAAAGCTTTTTGTTTTTACTGCTCTTGAGGAGCTTCTTTGCGGTGTTTACTGTTGTGTATCCCTCAGGCTGCTGAGGAAATACGAATGAAAGCACTATATAAACAATAAGTGCAGGAATAACTGCTGTGATAAGTGAAAGGCACACAACACCTATTCTGATGAGGGTCGGGTCAACATTGAGATAATCTGCAACGCCGCCGCATACGCCTAAAAATTTCTTGTCTGAGCTGAGATACATCTGTTTCATTTTGTTTTCTCCTTTTCATAAAATCGGAGGAGGACTTGCTGTTTCATCGGCAACTCCTAACTCCTCACTCCTAACTTCTAACTTGAATCAGCCTTGCTGATTCTTGTACGCTACCAATGTGTTTTTCATCAGTACCGCTATAGTCATAGGGCCGCAGCCGCCGGGTACAGGTGTAATATATGACGCCTTTTCCTTGACATTTTCAAAGTCAACATCACCGCAGAGCTTGCCGCTGTCTAATCTGTTGATACCAACATCTACAACCACAGCACCCTCTTTTACCATATCGGCAGTAATGAAGTTTGCTCTGCCCACTGCTGCAACGATGACATCTGCATTTTTAGTAAAGGACGCTAAATCCTTTGTTCTGCTGTGGCAGACGGTAACGGTTGCATTTCTTTCAAGAAGAAGTGCTGCCATAGGCTTACCTACAATATTGCTTCTGCCGACTATTACACAGTTTTTACCCTCAAGAGGGATATCATAATAGTCAAGCAGCTCGATAACACCCATAGGAGTGCAGGGTGAAATCTCATATTTACCGAGCCAGATTCTGCCAACATTCACAGCACTGAAGCCGTCAACGTCTTTTTCGGGAGCAATGGCATCTATAATCTTATCCTCGTTGATGTGCTTCGGCACCGGAAGCTGACAGAGGATGCCGTTGATTTCTTTATCATTGTTGAGCTTTGCTATAAGCTCAAGGAGCTCTTCTTCGGTTGTCTCAGCGGGTAACGCATACTCCACTGAGCGCATACCTGTCATTTCGCAGGCCTTCTTTTTGTTGCCAACATACACCTTTGAAGCAGGGTCATCGCCTACAATAATTACTGCAAGTGCGGGTACACTGCCGTTTTTTGCGAGCTCTGCGACTTCATTTTTTACCTGCTCTTTTACATAGGCCGAAACAGCCTTACCGTCTATTATCTTATACATCTGCATTCTCCTTCTTTATTCCGAGTTTAATTTTTATATTTTCTTTTACGCCTGCTCTCCAGTCCTTTGCTCTCTTTCTTCTTGCAAGCTTTCTTTCGTGAGCCGCCCATTCCTTATCCGTCATCGGAGGATAGAAGTCGACGCCCTCAACAGGCTGAGGATTTTTAGTATACTTAATGAGCTTTATGACAAGCAGAATACCGCAGACAACTACAATTGCAAAGGAAAGCGCCTGAGACACTCTTATTCCCGTATTGCCTATAAAGAGGCTGTCTGTTCTCATACCCTCGACTATCATTCTCTCAAAGCCGTACCATACACCGTAGGTCAGGAAAAGCTGACCGCTGAACTTGCGGAACTTCTTGAGTATCACATAAAGAACAAGGAAACCGAGAAGGCACCATACGCTCTCATAGAAGAAGGTAGGATGTACATATAAATCGTTTTCGGCTATGTGACCTGCTATGTCGCTGACGCCCTCAAGTCCGAAGGAGTCCGGGTGTCTTTCAATATATGACACAACCTTATCGCTCATCATACCGAAGTTGCCGCCGGTAAATCCGCCGAAGGCCTCCTGGTTAGCGTAGTTGCCCCATCTGCCTATACCCTGACCGATAAGAAGGCTCATACCGACTAAATCGAGGAGGTTGGGAATATTTATTTTTTCCACCTTGCAGACTATAAACGCCATCAGAAGACCGCCTATAATGCCGCCGTAAATAGCAAGACCGCCCTCCCATATCTTTGGTATCTCGCTTAAGTGGACACTGTAATAATCCCACTTAAAGGCAACATAATAGGCTCTTGCACCTACTACGGCACCGACAGTACCGAAAAGGAGTATATCTATCATTTTATCAAGGTTTATTTCCCAGACATAAGCTATTCTTCCGCCGAAGAGCACTGCAAGCAAAAAGCCGAAGGCTATAATTGCTCCGTACCAACGGACCTGAGTGAAGCCTAAATCAAGAACTGAAGATACTTCAAATTCCTGAGCTATGCCTGCAAATCTGACTAAAACTGTATCCATTGAGGTTTACCGAATTCGGAATCCGGAATTCGGAATTCGGAATCGCCCTGAAGGCTCTGCCGAAAACTTCTATCATTCCGCCGAATATTCCTTTCTTTATCTGATTCGGAATCTGACTCATCCGCTTCCTTATTCAAGGAAAGCTTTTTAAAGTTACAAGTGAGGAATTGACTTAACAGACGATGCGCCTGCACCGCAATGCATAATTTGTAAAAGAGGCGGGAGAAGTGCTGCTCCTCTGAGAGGGTTCAACGCAATTCCGCATTCCGAATTTACCAAGTCAGCTGTGTAATCGCTATTATAACCGGCATTGTAAGAATCGACATAAAGCTTACAAGAGCAACTGTCTTTGATGCCGTAGCCGCATCTCTTCCGTAAAGAGACGAAAACATAAAGGTGTTGTTTGCCGAGGGTACACTTGCCGTAATTATAACAGCCGTAAGAAGAGTACCTCTCAGGCCGAAAAGATAATACACTCCCATACAGATAAGAGGAAGCACCGCAAGCTTCATTGCAGCTACGGCATAAATCTTCTTATCGAGAAGCATCGTCTTAAGGTCGGTCCTTGAAAGATAAGTACCGAAGACGAGCATTGCAACAGGGGTGTTAAGGTCAGCCAGCATCTCTACGGGTCTTGCTATAAGATAAGGCACATCGAAGCCGATGAGAAATATGGGAAGACCTATAACCGTTGCAATAACACCGGGGTTAATGAGAATCTTTTTTATGCTCAGCTTTGTCCCCTCTTTGCTCATAAGCTTTACGCCGTGAGTGAAGGTGAAAAGATTAAACACAACTGCACCGCCTGCACAGTAGAGGACACCTTCATCACCTAAAACCGCCTGAGCAAGAGGCAGAGCCATAAATGCAACATTGCCGTAAATTGAAGCAAATTTGTAAACGGGATTTTTTTCGTCCCTCTTATTTCTGAAGGTGAGCATATTAATAAGAATTGCGATTACGTGGGTTGCAACAGAAAGACCGAAGGCCGTAAAAAACTTACCGACGGTATCCGCTGTGGCTTCAATCTTTATGAAGGAGTTTATAAGAGTGCATGAAGCAACAAAATAAAGAAGAAAGTTTACTGTTTTCCTTGCTGTCTCTTCAGTGTAAACTCCGAGCTTATCGCAGATATAGCCAACCGCAACTATAATATACAGCACGCCTACATTAGTGGCGGCAGTAATGAGATTTTCTAAAAACATCAATACAACTCCGCTATGATATTACTCAGGCTTTTCCTCAGCTGTTACAGCTGAGGGTCTGTCTGTATCTGCTTTTATTTTTACCACTAAAGTAATTATAAAAACAACAAATATCAGATCATTGAGAGAAAAGGGATAATCGCTGTTGACAAATTCTCTTGCTGAAATTGCAACTATCATTCTGGGCACGCTGATAATTGCAGCTATAAGGCCTGCCGACATACCGAAGGCGGGAATACGCCACTTGAGGGAATCACTGTATACACCTGAGGCGGTCTGAGCAACAGCCATAAAGAACATTATAAGAAATGCAATCATACAAAGCTCAAGGAACAGATCTGAAACCTGAACAAAGCTTATCTGCTTGAGAAATCTGAAAATAAGTCTTGAGCCTGCCCATAATACGGGAGCCGTTGCAAGGAACTTTCTCTTATAGGCTTTTGCTGTGCCTTTTGAAAAATCTGAAGCAAGTATAAACAGGTACACTGCCGAGAAAAGAGCTGATATGCTCTGAATCATAAGAGGAACAAGACCGCTTTTCATTGCGTTTGTATATCCTGCACCTACAGTACCCGCATTGAGCACAGCAGCATGTAAGCTGTAATAGCAGTCACCTAAAAGTGAAAGGGCAAACAGCAGAGTACCGATAGCGGCAAATTTATGTTTTTCACCGCTGAGGGTTATTTTCTTATTATCAGCACTGAGATATGATACAGCACAGAAAGCGAAAACCGAAACTGCAATGATGATATAGAGGATTACAGCCAGAGCATCACCGCCTGTGTAAAAGCCTGTTTTGCTGTCAATAAACCTGAAAGTCTGAACAGTACGGATAACTATGCCAACTATAGCCGCAACGGCAAAAACAAGAAGGCAGGGTGCAAGCTTTATATTTTCTTTTGAGCCTTTAAGAGAAGGCTTTTTGTTTTCACTGCTCATTATTATTCCTCCTCAATGTAAACTCTCTGGTCCGCAGGAGTATATTCGTTGGATGCTCTGAAGTTTTCGATTCTCTCGTCAATGGGAACATATTTCTTGGGAAGAGCAATATTCTTATACGCAGGTCTTATGATTCTGCCGCCTGAGATAAGCTCTTCAAGTCTGTGAGCTGACCAGCCTGCTATTCTCGCAACAGCGAAAATCGGTGTATATAAATCCTCGGGGATTTTCAGCATCTTATAGATAAGACCTGAGTAAAGGTCAACATTGGCACACATAATCTTGTTTTTGCACTTGACCTTTCTGAACACCTCAGGAGTGAGCCTTTCAACGTTATTGATGAGCTCGAAATCCTTTTCAAAGCCGTATTTATATGCGAATTCTCTGGCTTTTCTCTTTAAGATAACTGCTCTCGGGTCCGAGAGAGTATAAACAGCGTGACCCATACCGTAAATAAGACCGCTGCCGTCGCCTGCCTGCTTCCTGATAATCTTTTCAAGGTAAGCTGCAATTTCCTCTTCATCTGTCGGGTCGCTTACATTCTCTCTGATTTCGTCGAGCATATGACTTACCTTGATATTGGCACCGCCGTGGCGTGAGCCCTTGAGTGAACCGATAGCACCTGCAAAGGCAGAATATGTATCAGTACCGCTTGAAGTGAGGACTCTGTCTGTAAAGGTGGAGTTGTTACCGCCGCCGTGCTCAGCGTGAAGCATAAGACAGATATCAAGAAGCTTCGCCTCTTCGTCAGTATACTTTCTGTCGGCACGAAGAGAACGAAGGATAGTCTCAGCAGTTGAAAGCTCCTTCTTCTCAGGGTGGAAGTACATGCTCTTATTATAGAATTTTTTACGCTTAACCTGATATGAGTAGCACATCATAACAGGGAGCTGAGCCATTATCTGCACAGACTGACGAAGTACGTTTTCTATGGAAATATCATCGGGGTTTTCGTCAAAGGAATATGATGTGAGAATGCATCTTGCAAGCTTATTCATAACATCAATTGAAGCGTTTTTCATAAGTACGTCTTCGATAAAAGTTTCGGGTAAAAAGCGGCAGGTACCGATAACATCTCTGAAAACATCAACCTGCTCGTGAGTAGGAAGTGAACCGAAAATAAGAAGATATGCAACCTCCTCGAAACCGAAGCGGTTTTCCTTTTCGCAGGCGTCGATAATATCATTTATATTGAGACCTCTGTATTTGAGTACACCGTGCTTCGGCACTCTTTCACCGTCTTCCATATAGTAGCCTTCAACGCTGCAAATATTTGTCAGGCCCGCCATTACACCTGTGCCGTCAGGATTTCTCAGGCCTCTTTTAACGCCGTACTTCCAGAAATCCTCATGGTTTATATGACTTTTCTTTTCGATTTTCTGGCTCATTTTTTCAAGAAGCTCAGGTGAAATCGGATTTATTTTATCATACATATTTTTACCTCCCGTAAAAATGGATATAGTTACACATTATAAATAATCATTAAAGTATATTTTATAACATACTAATAATAATGTCAATAATTTAAAGCAAATTAAAAGTTATATATGCGGTGAAAAAACTATGAAACTTTATCTGACTCTCACACTCATAACGAGCCTTATACTGTCGGTGTTTCCTCTTATTACGCTTACCGTCAGCAAGGGTACTCTCCTATCAGAAAAAGAGATGCAGCTGCAAATTACAGAAAAGAGCGACTCAGCCGAAGAAGCTGACAGCCTTTCGGTCTTTGTAGTATCAGCAAATAAAACAGTGGATATGAAGATTTTTGACTATCTCGTCGGCGCTGTTGCCGCTGAAATGCCAGCATCCTATGAAAGCGAAGCCCTCAAAGCTCAGGCTGTCGCCTGCTGCAGCTATATGATGTGGCTAAGAAGCAGTGCCGACAACGCCGAATACGATATTTCATCAGACCCGTCGACTCATCAGGGATATCTTACCGATGAGGAAATGAAAGAAAAATGGGGAGATAAATATGAAAGTTACAAGAGCAAAATCGAAGACGCAGTTTCAGCTGTCTACGGTGAATATCTTACATATAAGAATGAACCTGTATTGGCACTGTTTCACGCAATATCACCCGGTAAAACACAAAACAGCGAAGAGGTATGGGAAAGTTCCCTGCCCTACATAAAATCGAAAGCAGCACCGGGTGACAGTCTTTCGCCCGACTTCGATTCGGAGGTAACTGTATCCTGTCTTAAAATCAGGGAGATTTTTTCAATCAGCAACACCACAAAAGACAGCGAGCTCATTGATATTTTTTCACTGTCCGACAGCAGTTTTGTTAAAGAAATTCCCCTTGGCACTGACAAAGTGTCAGCAGGTGATATTGCATCTAAGCTCGGGCTGAGAAGTCCTTATTTTACCGCCGAATATAAAGAAGG
Organism: Acutalibacteraceae bacterium; assembly: GCA_045532695.1. Classification (GTDB taxonomy): domain Bacteria; phylum Bacillota; class Clostridia; order Oscillospirales; family Acutalibacteraceae; genus UBA6857. The sequence goes on along the minus strand of JAZSGK010000209.1, from coordinate 3,079 downwards.
TAACTACATTTTCAAGGTCAGGGGTTACGGTCACGGATTGGGTATGAGCCAATACAGTGCTGACTATATGGCAAGGCAGGGAAGCACTTACAAAGAGATTCTGCTGCATTTTTATGAAGGGGTCGGTATATCCCGATTTTAGTCTGATGTAAAGGTGGGAGGCGGCTCCGCGAAAGCACCTCCCTCGGGAGGTGCTTTCCGAGGGCGCCCCGAAGGGGCGTCCCCGAGCCGGACTGCGTCCGGCAGCGGAGCCGCCGTGCTCCCCTCTTCATCTCACCAGAAACAATCAGGCACCCGACGGGTGCCTGATTAAAGCTGTTTTCTTTATTTCCAGAACTTTCTGTCAAGAGACCTGTACTGCACCGCCTCCGTCACATGAGGAAGTGCGATATTTTCGCTGCCGTCAAGGTCAGCAATTGTCCTTGCGATTCTGAGTATTTTATCATAGGCTCTCGCTGAGAGTCCGAGAGTTTCGAAGCAGGTTTCAAGAAGCTTTCTGCTGGTTTCGTCGAGTCTGCAATACTGCCTTGTCATTGCAGGTGTCATTTTTGCGTTGCAGGTAACACTTGTACCCTTGAAGCGCTCGGTCTGAATGAGTCTTGCAGCATTGACACGCTTTTTGATTTCAGCTGAGGACTCGCCTTTTTCTTCAGTCGATAGCTTCTGAAAATCTACCTGGGGCACCTCAATATGTATATCCAGTCTGTCAAGAAGCGGACCGCTTACCTTTGAGAGATATTTCTGAGGCTGTCCCGCTGAACAGGTACACTCTCTGGTCGGGTGACCGTAGTATCCGCAAGGGCAAGGGTTCATAGCACAAATGAGCATAGTTTCGCAAGGGTATGTCAGTGAACCCGAGACTCTTGACAGAGTGATTACACCGTCTTCTACAGGCTGTCGCATAGCTTCCATTGATATTCTCGGGAATTCCGGAAGCTCATCAAGAAAGAGCACACCGTGGTGCGATAAGCTGAGTTCACCGGGCTTGGGTATTCTGCCGCCTCCTGAGAGTGCTGCAGCCGAGATTGTATGATGAGGTGAGCGGAAGGGCCTTTTTCTTATGAGGGAAACCTTTTCAGGAAGAGCCCCTGCAATTGAATAAATCTTCGTTACATCGAGACTCTCCTGAAAGGTCATATCCGGCAGTATAGACGGCAGACGCTTAGCCAGCATACTTTTACCTGAGCCGGGAGGTCCTATCATAAGAGCATTGTGACCTCCTGCGGCGGCAATTTCAAGGGCACGTTTAACCTGATACTGTCCTTTTACGTCGGCAAAATCAAGAAGGTTGTCAGTGTTTTCTTCAGTCTTTGTATAAGCATCGGGATCTACTTTTTCAATAAGCTTTTTGCCCATAAGATGAGCGTGAAGCTCCATAATATTTTTAACAGGGTATATGTCTATCCCTTTTACAACTGAGCTTTCGGGAGCATTTACTTCAGGAAGATAAACCTCTTTATAACCCGCTTCTTTTGCCTTTATGACCATGGGCAGCGCACCGGAGATTTTTCTTACCTCACCGCTCAGGGAAAGCTCACCTATAAATACACTTTTATCGGTATCACAGTTAAGCTGATTTGTAGCTTTCATAAGGGCAATGCAGACAGGCAGGTCGTAGACGGGGCCTTCTTTTTTTATGTCGGCAGGAGTGAGATTGACAGTTATTCTGCAGGTCGGGAATAAAAATCCGTTATTGCGCATAGCCGAGCGTACTCTGTCTCTTGATTCGCTTACAGCTGTATCCGGCAGACCTACCATGTCAAAACGCGGCAGGCCGTTGTCAATAGACGCTTCGACACCAACCTCATAACTGTTCATACCGAACATACCCACACTTGCAATTTTAACAAACATAATACCATACCCTCTCCTGTATCTTGTCATTGTATATGTTATACCATTTTATTCCATTTGTCAAGAACATTTGTTCTCTTTATGTGAAAATATATCCACCTGAACGAAATGAACAGGTGGATAAAGATACTTAAGTATTAAACCTCAACAAATGCAGGTGAAAGTGCAATAAGGAACTGAGCAAGGTAATAGCTGATTATATTGATAATAAAGAATGCTGATGACTTGCCCTTATTAGCGAAATACATACGTGAGAGCACAATATCGGAAATCGCAAACATTGCACAGCCGGCACCGAAAAACAGAGCAAACTTATAGCCTGTTATTCTGAATATTCTGATAGACAGAGCTGTTGTATAGCCGAGCATAAGACCGTAACCGCAGACAAAGGGCTTGAATTTACCGAAGTTCTGCTTTGTGGGTTTCTCCGTTACAAGAGTAAAGATGACAAACGCAAGACCTATAATCAAAGGCATAATGAGGTGGAAGGGTTCCAGGTCTACCATCCTTAAAAGTGCCCAGATATAGAATACGTGGCCGAGACCGAAGCAGATAAAACCTATTCTCAGGTAATCGTCTTTGTGCTCATCATACATCCATTTCTGGTCAAGATATATATCACCCATAAGACCCAGGATACCGCCGATCATTACAAGTACACCGAAATAGTACTGATCGGGATTTGAGAGAATTGCAAAAGCACAGGTAAGAAGATAACACACACTTACGAAGCTTTTAACAAAAAGACCTTTAACATTTCTTTGTTTGTGACACATGACGATATATATCGCCAACAAAATCGCACCTGCGATACATGATAAGAACATTGCCATAATTTTCTCCTCCAATCATATAATTATATATAACAAAGCTCTTTACGGAATATATCTCCAGGTTCTCTAACATCCGATTTTAAAATCTTTTAAAGCGGGAGACACCTCAGTACACTGCCGATGTCCCCGCATTTCATTATAATTAAAACAAACTTTTTTTCGGGCACCGTTCACCCTATAAACCTAAGGTCGGTCGCCGTTCTGCGTTCTGCACTTATTCGGCTACTTCAATACCTCTTTCTTTTCTCTTCACAGCAAGCTCAGAGATAATTCTCTGCTTTTCTTTACCTGCAATCTTATAGAAGAACATAGGAATTGCACAAAGAAGCATACTGATACCGGGCACTATTGATACGAGAGTGAACATTGCAAAACGAAGATTATCGGGCATT
>JAZSGK010000019.1:0-4054 GCA_045532695.1 Acutalibacteraceae bacterium | reverse complement strand
AGCCCGGACAAGATTTTCACAAGGATACAGCTTATGGACGAAATATGGGGTATGAATACCACAACGGTTGATACCACTGTCAACGTACATATCAACAGACTCCGCAACAAATTCGGAGACTACCCTGAATTTAAAATCGTTGCCGTAAAGGGAATCGGCTATAAGGCGGTGATTACAAATGAAAACAAAAATGAAGAAAAACGGTAAATTTTTTTTCAGCCGCGCAAAGATAACCCTCCTTTTTTCAATATCTGTTTTTATAATCATTCTCGCATCCAATGCGAGTGTTTTCAGCGTTTACTCATTTATATGCTGGGTACCTTTTCTTGATATTGAAAAAATGCCTCATCATATCGGGCAGTATGTATTGGGTCTTGTCAGCCTTATTACCGGTATTGTTATTTCCGTAATATTCAAAAAATATATACTTAACCCGCTTTATACCATCTGTGCAGCCGTTGAGCATATAGCAAACGGCGAATATGATATTAAAATTGATCCCAAAGGTCTTAAGGCTGTCCGTACCCTTGCACAAAAGGTTAATGTAATGGCCGAAGAACTGCAAAGTGTAGAAACAATGCGCGACGATTTTGTAAACAACTTCTCCCACGAATTCAAAACTCCCATAATCTCAATCGCAGGCTTTGCAAAGCTTCTCAAGGATAAAACTCTTGCTCAGAATGAACAAGAAGAATATCTGGACATTATTATCACCGAATCAGACAGACTCACCAATCTTGCAAGCGAAGTGCTGGAGCTTACAAAGGTTGAGCATCAGACCATACTGACAGAAAAAAGCACATTCAATGTAAGCGAGCAGATCCGCCATGTAATGGTAATGCTTGAAAGAAAATGGAGCGAGAAGAATATAGAAATAGTATTCGAAGGCGAAGATTATAATATGGTCGCAAGTCAGAATCTTCTGCAGCAGCTCTGGACTAATCTTATTGACAATGCCTTTAAGTTTTCTCCCGACAAATCTACTATAACCGTTACTGTGAAAAAGCAGGACGGCTCTCTTGTTTTCACTGTCGCTGACAGTGGCAAAGGTATGACAGAATATGAGACAAAGCACGCCTTTGATAAGTTTTATCAGGCTGACCTTATGCATAAGACATACGGCAACGGTATAGGACTTGCCGTTGCCAAAAAAATATGCGAGCTTCACGAAGGCAGCATCTCTGTTAAAGAAACAGGCGAAAACGGCACTGTATTTGAGATAATTTTACCCGAAACAAACATATAACAATTAATGCCACTGAACTTCAGCGAAGATTTTCAGTGGCAATTTTTATTGTATTTATACTTCCCTGCTTCAGGCAGTAACAATTAAAACACCTGCAGCGAATAAAAATTCAGCATACAGGTGTTGTTTTGTTATTTACTTATCAGAGGCATTTCTGTCATTCTGAGTCTCGCGCAGCCGTAGGGGCAAAGCTCTACTTCCTCCACTGCGGATATGGGCGCTCTCGACTTCGGTGTTTTTCTTGCAATGCTTCTGTAAGGGAATTTCAGTCCCCAATCGATTTTCTGCATCTTAGCCTTAATAGTTACGGGGGGCTTATCCTGTGAGAAGGGTACATCACCCGAAGCGTGATAGACAACCTCGAAATCTTCAGCCGCATAGCCATAATTCCACGGCGTTTTTGGTATAAACTGATAATCGCAGTAAGGGAATTTTCTCTCTACACCTTTTTTAGTGTATTCTCTCATTGTCTTATCGTAAGCAACGGGAACTGAGAACAGCAGTGAACCCATCTGTAAAACGCACATATCTCTCGGTCTCATCTTAAGATATGGTACTGTGTCGAATTCAACCTCGATTTCAGTTTTGCCCTGAGCTACGGCAACTTCAAGATCTCTGACTTCTGCACTTTCGCCGTTGACCTTAAGATTCTTTGCAAAGGAGGGTATACGTATTACAAGATCAAAGTCTTTTTCTGTGTCTATATAATAGTGCATTTTATTGTTGAAGGGATAATCGGTTTCCAGTCTGATTGTGATGTCCTCATCCTTGAGAACCGACGGAAGCATAACAGCACTAAGCACCTTATTATCCTTGCGCATAAATGCCGAAAGAGCAAACTTTGGCCAGCCCTGATTGAAATTTGCGGTACAGCAGCCGAAGTTGGGCTCAAGACCGAAGGTATGTGCATAGGGACCGTTTGTGCTCCAAGGAGCCATAATCATTGTCTTCTGACAGGCTATCTGATTAACCTGCTGAACATACTGATGTGTCCACATATCCTCGCTGATTGTTGCCGGAAGAGCATTGAAGCCGAGAACTTCGAGTCTCTCTGCCCATTTGTTGTCGCCTGTGTGGGCAAACATCTCTTCATAGGAATACATCTGCTCAACTATAGCACAGCACTCGGTACCTCTTGTGGGGTCTACGCCTGAAAGCACTTCGTCTCCCGTGAAGCCTTCAAAAGCAGTGCCGTTACACTTATCAAGGATTGTGCGGAGCTTTTCAGCATTGTCGGTATATTCTTCACCGAGAAGCTCGTGGGATACGGCTTCACTTTTGAGCATCATAGCAATATTTACTATGTGAGTTTTTCTCAGCCAGTTGTGACTGGGCTTTTTCCAGGACTCGGTTACTGTATTATAATCAAAGCCTTGTTCTTTTATGATTCTGGCAAGGTCCTTTATCCATTCCTCATGATATCTTTCGTATAAAAAGTTAAGAGAAATAAAGGACTCAAACCATCTGTATTTGCCCCAGCCCGTAAGCTTCATTACGCCGCCGCTGAGCAGGTCATAGTAGTTTTTCATTACTCTGTAAATTACATCTGGTATTCTCTCGTCACCTGAGCATTCGTAATATACCTTGAGAGTCTTGCAGATAAGCTGAAGCGCCCATGTGTCGTACTCGGGAATTTCTTCTTTCTTGCAAGGGCAGATCCATCCGTCAGGCTGCTGCTTTGAGAGAATTGAATCGATATATTTTTTTACTGTGGCAATCATATCCTCTCTTTCAAGAAGATATGCAAGAGGGATAAAACCGTCAAGCCAATAGGGCACTCTCTCCCAACCCTCACAGTTTCCGCCTATCCATGCGCTGTCGCGGACATCGGGCCAGATTTTATGAAGATTACCGCTGAGTCCCTCTGCCTGAATGGTAAGCTGTCGCTTAAGCCAACCCTCGGGCTTAAGTTCTTTTGATGTATAAAAATTCCACTTGCTCATATTTTCACCTCAGACAGCTTTTTCGGTTTCTTCGTGATTGTTCTCTACTGTGTCAACACCTTTTCTGATAAGGAAGTAAAGCGGAATCAATGCAAGGATACATACAAAACCCGCCCAAAGGAACATATTCTTTGCAGGAATTATTACCTCTGCGCCTGCTTCATTGATAATAGTCTGTGCAGCACTCTGACAGGCCTTATCACCGATAATGGGGCCTATAACCATAGGAAGCATAACGGAGAATATCATTCTGATACCCTGGAAAAGACCTGCCTTGCCTTCAGGAATGAAGTCCTTGACAGCCGCACCGAAGAGAATATTGACAAGAGCATTACCAAGCACAACAGGCAGAATGCTCACAAGGATAACATAAATGCTTGTGCTTGTTGAAAGAATGAAGAAGCCGAGTGTCATTACTACAACACCAATTACAAGGCAGATGCCTCTTTTGGTTGTTGAAAGTTTAAGAAGTGTAACGATACACACAAGGAGGATAACCGCAACAACTACTGCCGTTATTATTACACCGGGCTTGAGAATGTTTGCCACACCGCCGTTATCGGGAATAATAACATACTGAACATATGTAAGAAGATAGGGGTAAAAAACCTGGAATGCAACTATAGCAAAGCAGAAAGCCGCAAGTGCAAGATAGAGTCTTGCGTTTTCTTTTATGACAGATGGTCTGAAGCCGTAGAAAAGATCAGCCCAATAGGACGAGGAAGTGTCAACTCTCTGCGCTGTACGCGGAGGATCTTTGATAAGGAACAAGCCCACAACACCGCATAAGGTAACAACAAGGCCGAGACCTATAAAGAATATCTTATAGCTGATAGTACCTGCCTGAGCGAAGCTGCCCACACCT
>JAZSGK010000016.1:0-4795 GCA_045532695.1 Acutalibacteraceae bacterium | reverse complement strand
CCTACCGACCCCGAAAAGCCTGATGTTGTTTTGCCTCCGGCACCAACAAGAATTTCAGAGGGCAGATTTGTCAACGGTGGCAGAGAGATTAGCTGGCCTTATGTTGAGCAGGCTGACGGTTATGATGTCTATCTTAAGATTGACGGTGAATGGGTGCTTCAGACATCTACAACAGAAAGAAGCATATATTTAACAGGTCTGCTTAAGTGTAATTGGTATGATGTGGCAGTAAAATCCTATATTATCGTTGACGGTGTGAAATATGATAGTGAAGAATACTGCACAGGTGTCATTAATGGTGGCGGATTTATTTCCGGGCCTGTAATCAAAGCCGTTTCTGCTGAAAACGGAATTAAGCTAACATGGACAGAGATATTAGGTGCCTCAGGCTACGAGTTATATATCAGGCAAGACGGCGAGCTTGCACTAATCAAGAATTTTGATGATATTAGGATAACTGAGTATATTTATGAAGATGCCGTGCTCGGTCAGGAATACGAATTCCTTATTAAGGCTTACGTGACAACTCCTGACGGACTCCGATACAGCCCGAGCGAAGTAGTAAAGTCTGTTTACAGCGACCATACCAAGGCAGTTATAACATATAAAAATCCCGGCTCGTCAACAATAGCTATTAAATGGCAGGCTGTTGAGGGTGCCGCAAGCTACAGAGTGTATATTTATAAAGACGGCAAGTGGAAGTATTATAAGGGTATCACAAAAACCTCATATACAATCAAGGACCTTGAGGCTTCAACAAAATATAAAATCAAGGTCAGAGCCTGCTTTAAAAATGACGGCAAGGTTACCTGGGGTGCCTATAGCGATGAAGTAAGCGTAAGAACCGACAGCAAAAAGGTCAAGTCCTACAGAGTCGGTAAGCTCAAGAAATACTTTACCGACGGCGACTGGAGTGTAAAGGTAGCAGGTCTCAAGGATAAGGATTACGGCTCCTTCGACTATACCTTAGCAGTAAAGGGCAATAAGATTTTTGTAAGATACGATTTCAAAAGCAATAAGAAGACCCGCGATTTTGAATATCTTATTGATATAGATAAGGAAAAGGTTTATATTATCTTTGACGATAATAAGACCTATGCAATACTTAAAGATGACGAGGCTTATGCAGTAGTTTACAGCGTTGCGGTGATGGCTGCAATTCTTGATATGTCAACGGCTAAAAATGTAACTGCAAAAACTACCGTTTACTCTGATAAGACGGCCGTAGCTGAGATCTATACGGATAAAGAGCTGGGTGTAAAGAAGACCTACTACTTTATAAACGACAAGGTAAAGGCTCTCAAGGTCACTTACAGTGACGGCAGTACGGAAAGCTTCAAGATTTCCAAAATCAACGACACTCCCTCAAGCTCAGTGTTCAAATTACCCTCTAACTATAAGCAGATAAAATACTAAAATAAAATCATACTCTGCAAGACGGTCACAGTACCTGTCTTGCAGAGTTTTTTAATAAATAATAATAAAAGAGTATCTTGTTTTTCTTCTCTTTGGTGCTATAATGTATCTATAAGGGAGGAATAAATATGAAACTTAAGAAAATTCTGACAATCGCCCTCACTGTAATAATGCTTCTTTCAGCCTTTTCAGTGCCCACATTTGCGGCAGGACTTGAGGAATTGCCCGATTACTATGAATTCGGTGTCGGACCCGAGACTCAGGGCTTCAGCATTGACTACAGATACTTTTCACCCGTAAAAGAAAATGACAGCAAGAAATACCCTCTTGTTATATGGCTTCACGGTATGGGTGACGGTGCCTATGACGGCAAGCAGATTATCGCAAGCGACATCAATAACTGGACAACCGATGACTTCCAGAGCCGCTTCAAGGATAGCGGAGGTGCCTTCATTTTTGCACCCCGCTCTGTTGAAGAGCAGGAGCTCTACTGGACAGACGAGCTTGTATACCCTCTCAGAGCCGCAATTGATGACTTTATAGAAAAGAATAAGGAGCATATCGATACAACACGTATATATGCAGGCGGTTACTCTATGGGCGGTAAAATGACTCTTAAAATGGCTGCGGCGTACCCGGATATGTTTGCGGCTATATTCCCTATCTGCCCGGCGTGGATACCCGGAGAAGAAGCTATAGCATATCTTGCTGATACACCCGTATGGATGGTAAGCGGTGCCCGTGATATACTGGTTAACTACTACAGCTATGTGCTTCCCACCTGGGACAGGATAGTAAATGTCAGCAGTGATCCCGAAAGCTGCAGACTGTCAACTCTTGTAATGACTCTTTATCCGAATGGTGTACCCTGCTCAAGCTCACATTTTTCCTGGTTCAGCGTAAATAATGATATGTTCTCGGCGAGAAACGGTAAATATCCGCTGCTGAAAACACAGAACGGTCTCGGTGAAAAAGTTGAGCTGACATACCCCGATGGTATGATATCCTGGCTGTCAGGCTTCGAAAGCGATTTCAGTGGTAAAAAGGCAACCGACAGCGGTAACAGCCATGTGCTTAAAACCGACGGCAGAACAAAGGGCATAAAGGCAGTAGGCGAGTACTTCAGAAATCTCTTCAGACATTGGCGTTATATTCTGAATATTATATAAAAATAAAGTTCCATCCGAAAGGGTGGAACTTTTAATCTTATCACTTTATCACTATATCAGCAACAATGGGGAAGTGGTCTGAGGGATAAATGCCCTGGACTGTGTTTCTGATGATTTTGTATGTATCAACCTCTAAGCTCTTATCAGCGAAGATGTAGTCAATAGCACCTATGCCCTTGTGGCTGTCTTCTGACTTGGTGTCGTATTTTGTGAAGGTACGGCCGTCATCGCTTGTCTTGGCAACAACCTTGCAGTCGTTGAAGTCCTTGCAGGCTACCGCATAAACGAGGCTGTCCTCATAGTCGTTGAAATCACCTGTCATAATAATAGGTGAGCCGTTGGCAACCTTGTTGACGCAGTCGATAAGCACTTCCATCTGAGCTTCTCTTGTGGTGTCGAGTACGTGGTCAAGGTGGGTATTGATGTGGGTGTAGCGCATACCTGTTTCCTTATCCTCGAGGAGTGCCCATGAAGCTACTCTGAAGCAGGCACTGTCGAAGCTCTTTGTCCAGCGTTTTTCGGGGGTTTCACTGAGCCAGAAGGTACCGCTGTCGATGAGTTTATATTTATCCTTGAGGTAGTAAATGCTGCTGTATTCCGTAAAGGGACCGTAGTAGTCACGTGCGGCACCGACCGAGGCGTATTTGCCGTCGAGCTTAGTGGCAAGTATTCTCTTCCAGCGCGGTGTGCATTCCTGGACACCGAAGGAGTCGGGCGCGTACTGCTTTATAACCTCAACTGAGATTTTACTGCGGTTAGTGATAGTCTGCTTGCCGTCGTTGGCACAGCGCAGGTTAAAGGACATAATCCTTGTAGCGTCCTCGCTTTTTTCGGGAATGCCGTCGATTACGATATCGCCGAAGTTGATAGCACCTATCTGAGTATAAATCCCGTAAGCGGCACAGCCTGCAAGAGCGATGCACACCAGGACACCGAGAATGATTTTTGCAATTTTCATAAATATCTCTCCTTTTGTTATAGCTATACTGACAGTTTAGCATTATTCCCGCAAAAAAGCAATAGTTTTCTTGGTACGCGGGAAAGTATGTGCGAGGAGAAAAGTCTCAGCCCGCCGAGTTCAAGTTAGGAGTTAGGAGTTAGGAGTTAGGAGTTAGGAGTTGCTGACGAGGAAATGAGTCTTCTATGAAAGAGAAGGGGGACCACGCAGTGGTGGATGAGTTTTTAGGAGGGTAAAAGTTAAGGGAACGGTTTTGAGCCGTTCCCTTTCGTTGTTTTTAATAGTGTGCTATACCGCAAGCACATGTTTTGTTTGTTTTAAAGAGCTTGTTGAAGAAGAGTATAATCTTCCAAATAAAGCCCATAAAGCCTGATTTGTGGCAATTGCAGGAGCAGTTGGCTCTTTCAGGTGTCATTTCTTTGCAAATGTCACAGTAACCGTCGTGGTCTTCATCGGTGTGTTTCTTACATCTCACTCCATCTTTAAAAAATATTGTGGCATTTTTCAAACTCTCATCATTATTACCTGATGTAATTTCATCCCACTTCTTCTCGGTACCGCCAAAATATACCGCCTGAAGGCTTTCGCAGCAATAGAAGGCCTGAATACCTATAGATGCAACACTATCGGGGATTGTTACACTCTCAAGGCTTGTGCAGTTATAGAAGGCGCTGTCCTCAATTGATGTAACACTGTCGGGGATTGTTACACTTTTAAGGCTTGTGCAGTTACTGAAGGCTAAATTAACTATATATGTAACACTGTCGGGGATTGTTACACTTGTGAGGTTGTTGCAACGATCAAAAGCCTCATAACCTATAGTAGTAACACTGTAACCGCCAAGTGTGGCAGGTATAGTTATGTCACCGCTGATTGATGTGTTAACATCTGTTATAGTCGCTTCACCGTTTTTAATCTCATAGGTGTAATAACCCTCAGTTGCCGCACTGGCAGAAAATGCAAAAAGCATAATCATAAGCACCGTCGCAAACAATAAACCTATTTTCTTCATTACAAAAATCCTTTCAATAAAATATTTCTGTGGATAGTTTTCTTTCTTTTCTCCCTTCCTGAATGCTACACAATTTTACCCCACACAATAAAAAAGTGCGCCAACCGAAGCTGACACACATAAAACGCAACTCCGATTGTCGCCAAACAAATCTTAATCACAAAAGGTAAACCCTTTAGCCCATCAAGTGGAATTGCGTTTTTGACGAATTCTTTTTGATGGGTTAAAAAGACAAAAGGG
>JAZSGK010000032.1:0-3821 GCA_045532695.1 Acutalibacteraceae bacterium | reverse complement strand
AATACAGAGCCTTCCCTCAGAAAATCAGATTATAAGACCCTATTCAGAAAAATTCGAAAATCAGATGAACGGTATTCTCGGCAAAGAGCAGACTGCAAATATAAGAAAGAGACCTCGTGTAAAGCTTGCGGCACTCATTGCGGCGGTGCTTCTTATATGCCTGACTTTGACTGCAGGTGCGGCTACTGTGCTTATTGGTACGGGTAGTGTCGACTACGATGTTGACGGTGCAGAAACAAACAATGCAACAATCAAAATACCAGAACAGAAGTGGCTCAATGAAGACGGAACAATTTCAGTTGTTCCCGAAACAACCGAGGAACGTGAACTTGATGTTCTTGCCTATAATGGTGATGAAATCAGAGCAGTATTTACAATTAACAGCGAAAAAGATCCGATGTTTAAAGAGCAGGCTATCTTAATTACTCTCAACGGTATCAGACAGAAATTTACTGTTAAATGTGGTGAAGAAACTGTGAAAGACACAATGCTTTATGCTTTTAATGTTGAACCCTTAACAGAAAAGAAAGTTTATATCTCATTTACTCCCAATGTGGGTAAAGCAGGTGATGAGCTTCAGTTTACAACCTATCTTATGTATAATCCCAATGTTGAGCTTAAAGAAAAAGGTGATGTTAATGAAATGGTTTCATACCATCATCAGGTAATAGATATCGGATATAAAAAATTAATTATGAATGTTGATGCTCCATCACAGACACTTGTTGCAAAAGAATTCAGCGGAAAGACAGTTGCTTCTGTTGATGATAGAGTAATTAATAGCTATACAGCTATGGAATCGGATTTCTATGTTTTTGCTTATTCTGATATCGACGAGTTCTTTACCGAAGATGGATTCAGTGCCAAAATGTATGTAAAGGAAAAAGGTGATGAGGATATCACACTTACTGTACTCGGTGACGGTGGTACTTACAGACTGAGTCTTTATGTCAACAATGAGCTTATGCCTGTGTTTGACGGTTGCAGTTATATTGATGTTGAAACAAGTGAAGAAAATCAGACAGACCTCAGGATTAAACTGGATACAACTAAACTTGAAGATGTAAATAGTTGCTATGTGCTTTACGAAGAAATTTCAGATCCGTTCCAGTATTTAACTCAGCATATAGGAACAAGTGTTTATAAGATTATCGTTAAACAATAATTTAACCAATCTCTCTCCATTCCTTTCATTAGCAAAAGCTCCCCGAAACAGGGGAGTTTTTCTTTATATAGAATAGTTGCAAAAATATTCCATATAAGCTATAATGACCTCAGAAAGAAGGCGACATTATGGCAAAGAAACCCAACATATTATTCATTCTCACCGATGACCAGCGTTTTGATACAATCCACGCCCTCGGTAATGAGGAAATCATCACACCTAATCTCGACAGACTAACACAGGGGGGTATGACTTTTACCCATGCTCATATTGCAGGCGGTACCTGCGGAGCTGTCTGTATGCCGAGCCGAGCAATGGTGCTGACAGGACGTAACCCCTTCAGACTTGAGGGACTCGGTGCAAATATACCCGAAGATCATATAACTATGCCTCAGTGCTTCAAAGAGGCAGGCTACGAGACAATCGGTCTCGGCAAATTCCATAACGGCCCGCCGGCCTATGCGAGGTCCTTTACTCAGGGCGCAAAGATATTTTTCGGCGGTATGTGGGACCACTGGAATGTGCCTACCTGCCGATATGACCCTTTTGGCAACTATGACAATGTCATAAACTTTGTAGTTGACTTCTATAGTGAAAATAAGGTGCAGAAACAGCACTGTGACGAGTTTGTACCGGGTAAGCATTCATCTGAGCTTCTCAGTGATGCAGCTATAGATCTGCTGAAGCAAAATGCAGGCGGTGATAAGCCCTGGATGATGTACCTTGCCTATCTTGCACCCCACGATCCGAGAACTATGCCTGAGCACTTCAAGGAGATGTACGACCCGAAGAAAATAACTCTGCCGCCGAATTTCCAAAGGGAGATTGACACCAACTATCCTCTGATGGTGCACCGTGACGAGGCCCTTGCGGTTTACCCGAGACAAGAAGAGGAAATCCGTGAGCAGATAGCAGATTACTACGCTATGATAACCCATCTTGACCACGAAATCGGCAGGGTACTCGATGCCCTCGAAGAAACAGGTGAAAAGGATAACACGATAATTGTCTTTACTGCCGATAACGGTCTTGCTGTAGGCCAGCACGGTTGGATGGGTAAAGAGGATATATATGAGCACGGTATAAGAGTACCGCTCATAATATGCGGCAATGGCATAAAAAAGGGCAGCAGAACAAGTGCCCGTGTTTATCTCTATGATATCTATCCCACCCTTTGCGATATGATAGGTGTCGATGTGCCTGACAGCGTTGAGGGCAAGAGCTTCAGAAAGGTACTGACGGGTGAGGCTGACGCTTTCAGAAATGAGATGTATCTGATTTTCGACGAGTTTGTCAGAGGCATAAAAGACAGCAGATACAAGCTCATAGAATACCGTAACGGTGACGAGGAAGGCGATAAGTGGACTTTCCTTTATGATCTGCAGAATGATCCGTGGGAGACTCAGAACCTCGCAAAAGACGAAAATCAGCGGGAAAGAATCATTGAAATGAGAAAGAAAATTCTCTCTCACAGAGATGCTTGGCAGGAACAGAGCCACCCCTGGGGTAAAAACTTCTGGACAAGATTCAGTCTTGAAGATAATCTTAAATAAAAGTAAAAGCTCCCTTTTGGGAGCTTTCTTTGTTAATTTGATTTGTTTACTCTTTTCTTTGCCATAGCTTTTCTGTAAAGGGTGATAATACCGCTTGCACCGAGATTAAGGATAATGGAGCCGAGAAGAAGTGAAAGCAGGTGACTGGGGAGATTTGCAATCATTTTGTCGCTCTCGATAAATGAGCAGATAAGATATACGAAACCGACATCATTGAAGAACATTGGTATAAAGGGTCTTGTAAGAATAAGAGTGCCTATGATAATAACAAGGGGAATACAAACTGCCGCAAAATGTGAAAGACCAAGGCCCATAAGGAATTTAGCCGAGAAGCTGACAGCTGCCGCAAGAAGCAGACCTACAGTACCGCCGCAAAGAGTATACCAGAAGCGTTCTTTATATGTGAGCTCTTCCTGAAGAAAGAAAACTGCGACGCTTATGAAAAATGCCCAGTTGATAATTCGCAGACCTTCGTGAGGCATTACATCGTGAAGAGCCTGGAAAATAACATTCCAAAGAGCTATCCATAAAAATACAAGACAAAGAGCGGGAAGCTTACCTTTAGGCGGTTTGTGTAAGAGCTTGATGCTCTTTTTTTCGTTTGAATTATTCATTTAATATCCTCCGTAAACATAAAAACAGCTTCATGTTATGGCTGTTTAAGTCGTAGCATGAAGCAACTTGGAAGATTCTATCATATTGTGTATTCAGGGTCAATAATCAGATTTTCTGAAACTGATGTGCAAAAGATAATATTGCAAGCTAATGACCTGAATAATACAAAAAACGATAAAATTGCCTTGTTTAAGATGTATTTTAAACTATTGTCTTATAAATCAGCTTTTGCTTAGCGGGTACCTCATCACCGAAAGTCAGAGCTGACAGATAAAGCTTTTCAGCGGACCCGATTTTGCTTTCATCATTAGTGTGAAGCTCTGCGATTTTCTCGCCTTTTTTTATTTTGTCGCCTGTCTTTCTCAGAAGCACTATACCTGCCGAGTAGTCGATGATATCGTCTTTTTTCTCTCTGCCTGCACCTAGAATTACACTTGCAGAGCCGATAGTTTCAGCCTGCATTCCGGTTATATATCCGCTTTCGGGAG
>JAZSGK010000112.1:0-11104 GCA_045532695.1 Acutalibacteraceae bacterium | reverse complement strand
CGGCCTGAATACGACTCATCCACCACTGCGTGGTCCCCCTTTTCCTTCGAGGTAAGGCTCACTGACGAACTGATAAAGTCTGATGAAAAAGGCAAGCTCAGGCGGCTCCATAGCCGAAGCCCTTCGAGGCTTCGGCTCAGGGGCACTGTCGCTGCAAATCGCCCTCAAGGCGATTTGATGGAGCCGCCGCACCTTTTCATCAGACTGAAAATCCTCGTCAGCAACTCCTCACTCCTAACTCCTCACTCCTAACTTATTTAGCTTTTCTTCTTTACTTTTTTCTTTTAATGTGTTACAATAAACCGATTGTAATTTACTGAAAGTAATGGAGGTATAAAAATGCTTTATACAAGTACAAGAGACAAAAGCGTAAAAGTTACTTCAGCTCAGGCTATTGCCCAGGGTATCTCAAAGGACGGAGGACTCTTCGTACCCGAAACAATCCCTGCAATTTCAAAGGAGTTCGTTGACTCCCTCGTTGGTCTTGACTATATTTCAAGAGCTAAGAAAGTCCTTTCACTTTATCTCACCGACTACACCGAAGAAGAAATCGATATGTGTGTCAGCGGTGCCTATGCAAAGGGTAAATTCTCAAGTGATAAGGTGTCTCCCATTAAGACTATCGCTGAAGGTAAAAATATACTCGAGCTCTGGAGAGGCCCTACATGTGCCTTTAAGGATATGGCTCTTCAGCTTCTTCCCTATCTTCTCACTACTGCCGCTAAAAAGACAGTTGCAGATAAGACTATCGTTATTCTCGTTGCTACCTCAGGTGATACAGGTAAGGCTGCCCTTGAGGGCTTCAAAGATGTACCGGGTACCAGAATTATGGTCTTTTATCCCAATGACGGTGTAAGTCCTATGCAGAAGCTTCAGATGACAACTCAGGCCGGTGAAAACGTTGCCGTATGCGCTATAAACGGTAACTTCGACGATGCTCAGAACGGTGTAAAGAAAATCTTCACCGATAAAGAGGTTGCTTCTAAGCTCGACGAAAACGGTATGATGTTCTCCTCAGCTAACTCAATCAACTGGGGCAGACTTGTTCCTCAGATTGTTTACTACATCTCAGCCTACTGTGACCTTATCGAAAAGGGTACCATCAAAAACGGTGACGAAGTGAATGTTGTTGTACCTACAGGTAACTTCGGTAATATCCTTGCGGCTTACTATGCTAAGAAAATGGGCATTCCCTTCGGTAAGCTCATCTGTGCTTCAAATGCCAACAATGTACTCACTGACTTCCTTAAGACAGGTACCTATGACAGAAACAGAAAGTTCTTCACAACAACCTCACCCTCAATGGATATTCTTATTTCCTCAAACCTTGAAAGACTTCTTTATCATCTTTCAGGTGAAAACGATGAAACAATAAGAGAGTGGATGGGTCTTCTTTCAAGTGAAGGCAGATATACTGTATGTGACGGTGTGAAGTCTCTTATACTTGACCTCTTCGATGCAGGCTGCTGCGACGATAAGGAAACTGCCGAAACTATCAGCAAGACCTATAAAGAGGGTTATCTCCTTGATACTCATACTGCCGTTGCCGTCAAGGTTTACGATGACTATGTAAAGGCAACAGGCGACAAGAAAGAAACTATCATTGCTTCAACAGCTAATCCCTATAAGTTCTCGGCAGCAGTACTCGGAGCTATTGCAGAGGTACCCGCTGACGCTGATGAGTTCCGTCAGGTTGAGCTTCTCAGAGAAGTGACAGGTGAAGAGTGTCCCGAACAGCTTGCAACTCTCAAGGGTAAGACACCGAGATTTACCGATTGCTGCAACAAGGAAGATATGATAAATATGGTATACGGTATGCTCTCTATCTGATAAGAGGTGAACTCTTTTGTCAATATTTACAATAGCAGATACACACTTATCTCTGAGCGACGATAAGCCTATGGATATTTTCGGCGGCTGGCAGGACTATACCCAAAGACTCGAAGCCAACTGGCGTTCCCTTATCAGTGATGAGGATACTGTCGTAATACCCGGTGATATCTCCTGGGCTATGAGTCTCGAGGGTGCCGAAAAGGATTTCAGATTTATCCATAATCTCCCCGGTAAGAAGATTATCCTCAAGGGTAATCACGACTATTGGTGGAACACTAAAAAGAAAATGGACAGCTTCCTCACCGAAAAGGGTCTTGACTCTATAAGCATACTTCATAACAATGCCTTTAAGGTTGGTGACTGTGTTCTTTGCGGTACAAGAGGCTGGTTTTATGATGCCGAAAAGAGTGCCGATATGAAGGTGCTTCTCCGTGAGGCTTCAAGACTTGAAAGGTCTGTAGAAGAAGGAAAAAAGCTGGGGGATAACCTGATAGTTTTTCTCCATTATCCTCCCTTGATGCAGATAGGCAAGTGCAATGAGATATTTGATGTGTTGAAAAAGTATGATATAAAACGCTGCTTCTACGGCCACTTACATGGGGAGTCCACCCGTCACAGTGTGAATGAAACAGTAGAGGGTATTAAATTTTCACTGATTTCAGCAGATTTTCTTTCATTTTGTCCCCAATTAGTGGAAAAATTTTAAAAAAACTATGGAAATTTGAATTCAATGCTGATATAATGTATAGGTTAAAATGCAAAGTGAGTGTATAAAGCTCACGGAATAGGAGTTTATAAATGAGTTTAAAATCATCAAACAATGTTGAAACAAACGTTTACGCTCTCGAAATCGAGATCGACGCTGCTACCTTTGAAGCAGCTCAGAACAAGGCCTTCAATAAGCAGAAGGGTAAGATTCAGCTTCCCGGCTTCCGTAAGGGTAAGGTAACAAGAAAGATGGCTGAAAACTTCTTCGGTAAGGGCTGGCTCTATGAAGACGCTCTTGACCTTTGCTTCGGTGATGCTGTAGAAGATGCAGTTAAGGAAGCTGCTCTCGATATGGTTGGTACAAAGTCAGCTGATGTTAAGGAAATTGGTGAAAACGGCGTTCTTATGACAGTTGAAATCTATGTAAAGCCCGAAATCGAAATCAAAGAATACAAAGAGCTCAAGGCTACTAAGAAAAAGGAAGAAGTAACTGATGAAGAGGTTGAGCAGAGACTCAGCGACCTCAAGGAAAGAAATGCACGTCTTATCGCTGTTGAAGACAGAGCAGTAGCTGACGGTGACATTACAGTTATCGACTTTGAAGGTTTTGTTGACGGTGTTGCTTTTGACGGCGGTAAGGGCGAAAACTATGAGCTTACAATCGGCTCAGGTCAGTTTATCCCCGGCTTTGAGGAGCAGATTATCGGTCATACTCTCGGTGAAGAGTTTGATGTTAATGTTAAGTTCCCCTCAGAGTACACTCCCGAGCTCGCTGACAAGGATGCTGTATTCAAAAACAAGCTTCATGAAATCAAGGTTAAGGAGCTCCGCGAGGTTGACGATGACTTCGCTCAGGAAGCAGCAGACTGCGATACAGTTGCAGACCTTATGAAGCAGATCAAAGAAGAAATCAAGACTCAAAAGGTGCAGGAAAACCAAAGAGAAATCGAAAGCCAGCTTCTCGATAAGCTTGCTGAAAATGTAAAGGGTGAAATCCCCGATGTTATGGTTGATAATGAAATCAACGGCCAGATCAGAGACATCGACTACAGACTCAGTATGCAGGGTATGAACTTCGAAACATATCTTCAGTATATGGGTATGACAGTAGAAATGTATAAGGAGCAGGCTAAGGAGTCAGCTCTCAAGAATGTCAAGATCCGTCTTGCTCTTGAAAAGATCGCTGCTCTTGAAAGCCTTGATGTAACAGAAGAAGACATTGAAGCTGAATACAAGAAGTTCGCTGAACAGTACGGTATGGAAGTAGACAAGATCAAGGAAGTAGTTCCCGTTGACGGTCTCAAGGCTGATATGCTCAAGGAAAGAGCTATCAAGTTTGTTGTTGATAATGCTAAGGTTACAACAGCAAGAAAGCCCAGAGCCAAGAAGGAAGAAGCTCCTGCTGAATAATCAGTAACTGATTATTTAAGGTTTATTTAACACAGAATAACTATAATAGGGTGGAACTGGCTGAAATTGTCAGTTCCTCTATTGCAATATAAATATATTTTTTCAGGAGGTATAATTATGCCATTAGTACCTTATGTTGTAGAACAGACAAACAGAGGCGAAAGACAGTATGACATCTATTCACGCCTTTTAAACGACAGAATCATTGTTCTTTCAGACGAGGTTAACGATGCAACTGCAAGCCTTGTTGTGGCTCAGATGCTCTTCCTTGAAAGCCAGGACAGCGAAAAGGATATCAGCTTTTATATCAACAGCCCCGGCGGCAGTGTGACAGCAGGTATGGCTATATACGATACAATGCAGTATATCAAGTGTGACGTTTCAACTATCTGTATGGGTATGGCTGCAAGTATGGGTGCATTCCTTCTCTCCTCAGGTGCAAAGGGTAAGAGATATGTTCTCCCCAACGCTGAGGTTATGATTCATCAGCCTTCAGGCGGTGCCAAGGGTCAGGCAACAGATATCAAGATTGTTGCTGATCATATTCTCAGAACAAAAGCAAAGCTCAACAAGATCCTTGCCGAAAATACAGGTAAGCCCATTGAGGTTATCGCTGCCGATACAGAACGTGATAACTTTATGACAGCCGAAGAGGCGCTGGAATACGGTCTTGTTGACAAGATAATGTATAAAAGATAATCAGAAGAGGTAATTATTTATGGCAAGAGACGGCGACATCAAAGACAAGTCCGTAAGATGTTCCTTTTGCGGCAAACTGCAGAATGATGTAAAATCCCTGATTGCAGGCCCCGGTGTATATATCTGTGATCAGTGTGTTGCTCTTTGCGAAGACATTATAGCCGATATGGATGAGGAAAAACAAAAGGAAAGCGATCTTGACTTCACTTCCCTTAAGAAGCCTCATGAAATCAAGGCTAAGCTTGATGAATACGTAATCGGTCAGGAAGAGGCAAAGAAGGCTCTGAGTGTGGCTGTTTACAATCACTACAAGAGAATATATACCGGTAATAAGGGCGACGTTGAGGTAAGCAAGAGTAACATTCTTATGCTCGGTCCCACCGGTGTGGGTAAGACAATGCTTGCCCAGACTCTGGCTAAAATCCTTGATGTACCCTTTGCCATTGCCGATGCTACAACTCTCACTGAGGCAGGTTACGTTGGCGAAGACGTTGAAAATATTCTCTTAAGACTCATTCAGGCTGCTGACTTCGATATTGAAAGAGCAGAAAAGGGTATCATCTATGTTGACGAAATTGACAAGATTGCCCGTAAGAGCGAAAGTACCTCAATTACCCGTGACGTAAGCGGTGAGGGTGTGCAGCAGGCTCTGCTCAAAATCCTTGAGGGTACTGTTTCAAATGTACCGCCCCAGGGTGGCAGAAAGCATCCTCAGCAGGAATTTATCCAGATAGATACATCTAATATTCTTTTCATCTGTGCAGGTGCCTTTGACGGTATCGAGAAGCAGGTTGAGAAGAGACTGGGCAACTCAGGAATGGGCTTCGGTGCCAAGATAAAGAGTAAAGACGAATACGCCAAGGATAAGGTAATGCATAAGGTTATACACCACGATCTTGTAAAGTTCGGTCTTATCCCTGAGCTTGTAGGCCGTCTTCCTGTTATAACGGCTCTTGACAATCTCGATGAAGATGCCCTTGTAAGAATTATGTCTGAGCCCAGAAACGCTCTCGTAAAGCAGTATCAGTATCTTTTCTCCATTGACGGTATTGAGCTTAATTTCGAAGAAGAGGCTCTGAGAACCATCGCTCAGAAGACTCTCGAGGCCGGTACAGGTGCCAGAGGTCTTCGCTCAGTAATAGAGAAGCTCCTTATGGAATATATGTACTCCTTCCCCTCAAGCGGTAAGACAGGTGTGCTGACCATAACAAAGGATACAGTAGAAAACGGTGCTGACCCGATTTTTGAAGAAAAAGACATCACTCAGGTAAAAAATGCAAAGATACCCTTACCTAAACGTAAAAAGTCTGAATAAGCTATTGACTTTTTGTATATGGTTGTGGTAAAATACCGTAGTATAAAAATTTCGGAGGTTTGATCTCATGACAGCTCTTCAGTATGTATTAGCGATTGTTATTATACTTGTTTCTATTGCAATTATCGCATTAGTTATGCTTCAGGAAGGTAAACAGCAGGGTCTTGGCGCTATCGCAGGTGCTGCAGATAACTTCTTCGGTAAGAATAAGGGTAAGACAATGGATGCTCAGCTTGTAAAGTTCACAAAGATTTTAGGCGTTGTGTTCTTCATTCTTGCTCTTGCAGCTTCACTTCTTGTTCTCTTCGGAGCGTAAGAATATTAAACAATCAAAGAAAAGGCGAACCGTCAGGTTCGCCTTGATTTTTTTAGTCTGTGCCGGAGGGTAGGGGCGGCTCCATAAAATCGCCGGAGGCGATTTTGCTAGGAAAGCTGAAAGCTTTCCTTGAGGCGAAGCCGCAGGCTTCGCCAATGGAGCCGCCTGACCCGTTTCTTGCAGAAACTTAAATATAATTCACCTTAGCCTTGTTTCTCGGCGGTATTCTCTCATATTTCACATCGGGGTAGCCGATAACGAGAGTAGTGACAGGCTTGAAGCCCTTTTCAAGCTCAAGCATTGAGCCGATTTTAGGATTAAGCTTAGCCGCCGCAACGAAAAATCCGCTGTAAAGGACACCGAGTCCGAGACTCTCAGCCATAAGCTCCATATATGATGAAGCAAGGCAGGCACTTGTGCTGCCCTTACTGCTGACAACTATAACAAGGGGAGCCTTCTTAAAGAAGAAATTATCATCGATGGTAGTGTTTTTGATATAGCCTGAGAAGGGTGTAACTGCCTTCTGACCGAAGCGGAAGAACTTTACACATTCCTTTTCAATTTGTGGGAGCTTATCTGTAATAACCGTAAAAGCAAAGTCCTGAGCATTTGTGCCTGTGGGACAGTATCTTCCGGATTCGATAATCTTATCTATAACATCAGCTTCTATCTTCTTATCCTTGAACTGACGGATTGTTCTTCTTGACCTCATAGCCTTAAGAAGAGTATCGGAGTCAATTTCTGTCATATCAGTGGGCTTTTCGTCGGGCATATCCGGATAGTCTCTCATTGATACGGCACCTGTGGGACAGATAGCGAAGCAGTGACCGCACTGAATGCATCTTTCATATCTGAATTCGGCTTTACCGTCTATGACAGCGAGCTTTTCGCTGACACAGTCTTTTACACATTTGCCGCAGCCGATGCATTTTTCCTTGTCAATAATAATAGGTTTCATAGTGTCTTCTCCTTAACTTGAGTTAGGTCAAGTATAAAACAAATAATAAACGCTGTCAAGAAGTTTATAAGAAACAAGTCACTTGCATATAATCTTAAGCTGTGATATAATAAAAAAGTTAAAATGAAACGAGGTGAGACAGTGGCAAATTTTGATGAAAAAGCCCTTAAGGCTCATATAAAAGCAGGGGAGTATTATCCCGTATATCTCGTGTACGGTGATGAGGATTACCTCAAGAAAACCTATGTCGACAAGATATGCTCAAAAAATGTGTCGGGTGCTTTTGAAAGCTTCAATCTTCAGAAATTTGACGGTAAGGCTACCGAGCTTCAGGATGTCTTTGAGCAGGCTTCCATTATGCCTATGATGAGTGATAAGCGCTGTCTCGTTGTGGAGGACTATAAATTAGAGGGTGCAAATGATAAGGACATGGGACTCCTCTCTGCTTATGCGGAGTCCTGTCCCGACACGTCAATAGTCATATTCCATCAGAAAAATGCTGAGTTTTCTGCCCCTAAGGCTAAAAAAGCAGTGGATATTATCTCAAAGCACGGAGCTGTCTGTATCCTTAACAAGAGGACAGGCAATGACCTTATAAAGCCTCTTATATCATCAGCTTCAAAAAGCGGCTGTATTCTGTCGCCTCAGATGGCAAATTACCTCGTATCTCAGGTCGGCGACGACTTCAATGTCCTTATAAATGAGCTTCATAAGGTCTGCGGCTATGCTGCCGAAGGTGAAATCACCAAGGCTCATATTGATGCAGTTGCCGTTAAAACCGACGATGTAAAAATTTATTATCTCACCAAGGCTCTTATGGCAAAAGACTTTGACAAGGCGTATAAAGTGCTTCATACTCTTCTCAGGCAGAAGGTCGAGGCACAGTATATTTTAGGTACTATAGTCGGCTCCTATGTTGATATGTACCGTGCCAAGGTGTCACTTTCCTGCGGTGACAGAGCTGATGCCTTAGCTTCGGATTTCGGCTATAAGAATACGGCTTTCCGCCTCACCAACGGTGCAAGAGACTCCTCTAAAATGGATCTTCCTACCTTAAGAAAATGCCTTGAGGTACTCTCAGAGGCTGATATGAAGCTTAAAAAGAGCCATGATGACGAGGTTATAGTTCTGGAGCAGCTTATGGTTAAGCTTTTTCTTGTAACAAACGGTGAAAGAGTATGATAAAAACAGACAAGCCTATAATTGTTGAGGGCAAATACGATATAATAAAGCTAAGCGGTATAGTTGACGGACTGATAATAAAGACTGACGGCTTCGGCATATTCAAGGATAAAGAAAAGCAGGCTCTTCTCAGACGCCTTGCTGACGAAAAGGGTATAATAGTTCTCACTGACAGCGACTCGGCAGGCTTTCTTATAAGAAAATTTCTCAAGTCATCTATACCTGAGGATAAAATCACCCATGTCTATATACCTGATGTCTACGGTAAGGAAAAGAGAAAGTCTCAGGGCGGCAAAGAGGGTAAATTAGGTGTAGAGGGTATAAGTGAAGAGGTACTCCTGGAAGCTTTCAGAAAAGCAGGTGTCAGCTGTGATAAGACTGACAGCACCGAAAGACGCCTCATAACCAATCTTGACCTGTATGAAGCAGGGCTTATGGGTAAAGACAATAGCAAGGAAAAACGTATCAGGCTGATGAAGGCTCTGTCTCTTCCCGAGAGACTTTCAACCTCGTCGCTTATTAAGATACTCAATACCTTTGTAACATATGAAGAATTTATCGAAAAACTCAAGGAGACAGATTTATGCGAATAGGTCACGGATATGATGTACATAAGCTTGTGGAAGGCAGACGGCTCATTATGGGCGGAGTGGAGATACCCTATGAAAAGGGGCTCCTGGGTCATTCCGATGCCGATGTGCTGCTTCATGCAATTTCCGATGCTCTTTTAGGTGCTGCAGCTCTCGGCGATATAGGAAAGCTTTTCCCTGATACTGACCCTCAGTTCAAGGGTGCTGACAGTCTCCTGCTTATGAAAGAAGTATACAGAAATATAAAGGATATGGGCTACAGGGTAGTCAATGTAGATGCCACTATCATTGCTCAGAAGCCTAAAATGAGAGGCTATATCGACTCTATGAGAGAAAACATTGCCAAAGCTCTGGAATGCGATATAAGGGACATAAATGTCAAAGCAACCACAGAAGAGGGTATGGGCTTTACAGGTGAGGGTATGGGTATATCTGCTCACGCCGTATGCCTTATTGACAGCATATAATTACAGTACATTGCCAAGGTTTGTCTGAGTGTTTTCATATATTTCGTGAAAGTACCCCTGACACTCTCTTATTGCAAAAAGACAATAGCTGTAATTCTTATCCCCGAGGCTGTTATATATACTGATAATGCTTTTCTGGGGCTCGATTATGGAGCTGTCTCCGATGAATACACTGAGGATAATATCCTTTTTTTCCCATTCGGTTAAAATCTTACTTACAGTGCTTTCTGCCTGTGAGTATTTTTCTTCTTTTATTTCGTTGGCACAGTCTTCAAGTCTGAAACCGACGGATGAGCAATAGTCAAGGACATATTTTTCAGAATAGTAGTTATAGATAAATAATAGGCAGAGTACCAGAAAAGCAAAAAGCAGACGCTTCATTTTTTCACCGCCTTTCTGACCGTATAGGTATTACCCTGACTGTCCGCCGTCATAAGAAAGACCTCAGAGGCTGTCAGGTTCTTTTTTCTGAGGATTTTTTCCAGCTTTTCATCGGTCATTGAGCAGAGCTCAAAATCTCTTTTAATGATTTTTCCGTCACTTATTACAAGGCAGGGGAGTGCATTTTCAACATATGGAATACGCAAATCCGCTATTGTAGCAGCCTCGGCCTCTTTCCTGAGTTTCACGCTTATTGAGCCGTTGGTCTCGATATAGGCATACTGCACCTCGGATATATCGAAAACATCTTTGAGTCTCAGAGCCTCCATAAGGTCATCGGTGCTGTAGCGTATCATTTTAAGATTGTCCTTAAGCAGGTGTCCGTCTTTTATTATGAGTACACTGTGGCCCTGCATAAGGGTACGGTAGGGTCGGAACTTCATAGCAAGAAATGATGACAGCAGTTCAAGAGTAACAAACAGAAAAATCAGAGACACACCGCTGAGAATAGGAAAATCCTTATCCTGAAGGGGCATTGAAGCTATTTCCGAGAGTACCATAGTAGTAACAAGCTCCCCGGGCTGAAGCTCGCCTATCTGTCTTTTTCCCATAAATCTTACGGCAAGGGCAAGCATAATATATATAATAAGACCCTTTATCAGTATGTTCATTGCATTCACCTCCTTATGAGTGTTGACGCATAACCTGAAGATAATACACGGCCTTAAAAATACGGCAGAGTACCCGAAGAAGAAACAAAAAAGATAATTCATGTATAGTTTTGCAACATACTTAATATAATGTTAATATTATGTTGATAACTTCAGCAATTTGCTACTATATAATAATAGACATAAAATGAGAAACTATAACAAAATGAGGAGGTAAATGCGTAATGATAGATCCGTTATTTCTCGTGCTGAGGATGCTTAAGACAATTATTGAGAGAACTACCCGCATTTTTTCCCTCATTTTTACCAACTATTTTCCCGACAGTCCTCCGGAAGAGGAGCAGGACCCGGGTTTTGTGAAGCTGTAAAATAAACTCTGAAAATTTTTTCAAAAAAATTGCAAATAACCATTGACAAACAGAAAGTTTTCTGTTATAGTATACGAGTCGCTGTGAGAGAGATATCTCAAACAGCAGATGTGGGAGCATAGCTCAGCTGGGAGAGCATCTGCCTTACAAGCAGAGGGTCACAGGTTCGAGCCCTGTTGTTCCCACCAAAAATGGCCCGGTAGTTC
>JAZSGK010000049.1:0-5883 GCA_045532695.1 Acutalibacteraceae bacterium | reverse complement strand
TGCCGATATTTCACCGCTTTTCACAGGCGGTAAGGAAGATTATATAGCAAGTATAACCTGTATATGCAGTCCCAATAACGGCTCTACTTTATATAAAGTGGCCGAGGACTATAATCTTGTGCATACTCTCGGCAGATTCACTGATTTTGCAATGGGCCTTTTAGGAAGAACTTCTCTTCACGGCAAATGGGTGGACTATCAGCTCGAGCAGTTCGGTCTGACTCCCGTAAAGGGAGAAAAGGAGCCGGATAAGCTTATTACGGCTATGAACAGAATACGTGACGGAGAAGATTATGTTCTGACAGATCTTTCACTTAAGGGTGCATATGAACTCAACGAGTTAATAGAAATCAGCAGTAACATATATTATTTCTCTTACCCTGCCAACGGATGTGTAGGAGAAAAACACAGTCCGAAGAATATGGGTTTTCCTCTTCTTCAGATATTCAGCAATGCACTTGTGAGCCTGAAGCTTCCCGAGGATGACTTCGGAATTACCTTTGATGAAAGCTGGAGAGACAATGACGGCCTTGTAAATACTGTTTCAGCAAGACATCCCTTTGACGAGCCCCATAAAGATTTTGACGGAGATATTCAGCCGGGCATATGGAATGTTATGCCTGTTCTGACATGTGACCACGGTGCGGCGACGGGTCTTCTTGCAAACAGAAAAAGAATACAGTCCTTTTATATAAATCTTGTAAGAATGCTCCTTAAGCTCGGGGATGAATAAATTACAACAAAAAAGAAGCTACTGAGAGGTAGCTTCTTTTTATATAAGGTTATCTTCTGAGCATTTTGATTGCCTTGATTTTAGCTTTCTTTGCTGTGGGCATAAGCTTTGCATAGGAATAATATTTAAGTGAGTTGCCAACGAGGATATATTCACCGATAAACTCGTGATAGTCTGCTGAAAAGCTCTTCTTGAAGTCGTAGATTCCCTTGAAGTTATCCTGAGGAATAAGCTCGCCCAATGTGCCGTCTTCCTGAAGCTCGGGAGTTTTAACTATAACATAACCGAGGTCATGGATTTTGCAGCCGCGCTTTACGCTTTCGCAGAGTCTGAGATAGTTGAGGTAATGACTTGAACGGGTGTTGTTTCTTATGACGTTTCTTGTGCCGCCGAAAAGGCAGCTGCCCATACCTGCATAGTAAATCGAAAGACCGCCTGCAACACAGATGCGTCTGTCTTTTGTGAACTCTTCAGCTTCAGCCATACGCTTTACATAGTGCTCTGTCTGCTTGTCCACGCTGTCGATGGTTTCCTTAAGCTGTCTTGCTTTCTTTTCGTGAGCAGTTTCCATTTCTGCGAGGGCTTTCTCTTTCTTCTGAAGACGCTCTGCCTGAAGCTTTTCATCGATATCCTTATCGTAGTAAACGAGCTTTAAGTCGCTGTGACCCATAAATTCACGAAGAAGTTTGGTGCAGTAGTCGCCGTTTCTTTCAACGAAGCTGTCTCTTTCGCTAGTGTCACGCATAACTGCCATAAAGTCATCCATAATCTGAGGATTCTTCTCAACATCTTCATAAGTGTAGCTTTCAGCCACAAGGCCTCTCTGCTCGCCGATACGGATGCTGTATCTTACGCCCTTGTCGCACTTTTTGAGTATCTTGTCAGCTGTGAGCTGTGTGTCGCCCTCAAAAAGAGGAATGAAAAGCTGAACAGGCTGTTTGTAGGTATAGTTTTCGATTGAAGGATTAAGCTCATAGCCGAGATCAGTGAGAGTTTTATGCATTTCGTGGCCCGAAGCCTGATCTTCACCGTTAATTCTGAGTGAAACCGAGGGGTCCATAATAAAGCAGGTAGCTCCGCCCTTTTTCATTTCTTCTTTCATAAAATCAGTGAACTCTCTGAGAAGCTCGGTGTTGCTATAATCGCATACTGCACCGCCTGAAGCGTACCATATCTTACCTGCAACGGGAAGTGAACGCTCCATTACGAGTACGGCAAGAACTCTCTTTTCGCCCTCAAAGCCGCAGTAGTAGGTGCATTTCCAGGTGGTTTTTACATTCTGCCAAGCACTGCACTGAATATACTGGCCGCCGTTTTCCTCAAGGAAACTGTCGAAAGCCTTTAAGTCTGTTTCTACTTTAAATGTATACATTTATTTACCCTCTTTCTTTTCTCTGAAAGCTCTGATAACTTCTTCTCTTTCGTTAAAGGGAACCTTTTCTCCCTTAATTTTCATATATTCCTCGTGACCCTTACCTGCAAGAATGAGAATATCGCCTGACTTTGCCATTTTTATCGCATAATTTACTGCTTCGCATCTGTCAGGATAAATCACATATTCACCGCCTGCCTTTTTGCAGTATGAGGCAATTTCCTCGCAGATGGATTGTGGGTCTTCAAAGTCCGGGTCATCGCTTGTGATAACTGTAAAGTCGCTCATCTTACCCGAAACGGTGCCAAGCTCCTCGCGTCTGCATTCTGTTCTGCCTCCGACACTGCCGAAAAGGGTAATGATGCGGTTATGGTCATACTCTCTTGCTGTGTCAATAATGCTCTTGAGGCTCACACCGTTATGGGCATAGTCGATGATTACCGTAATATCTTCTGTATCTTTAAGTATTTCGCATCTGCCTTTTACAAACACCTGTCTTAATCCATCGGCAGAGTCCTCGTCGGAAATGCCGAAAATATCAGCAATAGCTAAAGCAATAAGTGAGTTGTGAGCGTTGATTTCACCGGGAAGTGCCACAGTGAAGTTTTTCTTTTCGCCTTTTGCAGTGACATCGAAGGCAGTCGCAAGGACAGTGCCGAGCTTGACCTTTTGGCAGTTTTCGAGCACATAGTCAGCTTTATTGTCATAGCCGTAGGTGATAACCTCGTCTTTGCAGTTTCTGATAATCTCTTCGCTGAAGGGATCGTCAATATTTACAATAGCTCTTTGGGATACGGGGAAAAGCTGAGTTTTCCAGTAGGCATATTCCTCGAAGGTCTCGTGCTCGTTGGTACCGATATGGTCGGGGAAGAGATTTGTGAACACACCGCAGTAAAATTCGGTACCCTCGACTCTGTGGTGCTTGAGACCAAGTGACGAAACCTCCATAACTACAGCCTGACATCCGCCATCAGCCATAATGCGAAGGGTTTTCTGAAGCTCATAGGATTCGGGAGTTGTATTAACTGTCGGGATAACCGTATCACCGTAGAATGAGCCCACTGTGCCGATGATGCCTGTTTTGATACCGCCCTGCTCAAGAAGAAACTTCACTATATGAGCTGTGGTGGTTTTTCCCTTTGTACCTGTGATACCTATAACCTTAATATCCCTTGAGGGGTTACGGAAAAAGTTGCAGCTGATTTTTGCAAGGGCGCTTCTTGTGTTTTCGGTGAATATAACTATAGCATCTGAGGGCAGGTCAACCTCTTTTTCGCAGAGGAAAACCCTCGAGCCCTTGTCATAAGCTGACTGAATATACTTATGTCCGTCGGTGAATGCACCTACAAGGCAAACGAAAAGAATACCCTCACCGCATTTTCTCGAGTCATAGGCTATATCTTCTATTTCGCAGTCTGTGAAATTACTGCAGGTGTAGCTGAGTTCCTTTAATACTTCGGAAAGTTTCATTTTACATCTCTCCTGTCTTGCCCTCTTCAAGAGCCTTCTGACGCATTTTCTCTTTCTTTATCTCGGCTCTTTCAGCGAGATATTTCGCACGTATTTCGTGCCTGTCTTTACCGCCTATAATACCTACTCGTCTGAAGGCTTCAATAAACATTGCCGCCAGTGCACCGCCTGAGCCAAGCATGAGGTCGATCATTGTATCTGTAAGTCCGTAGCTGTAGCTGATGTGTCCGTGCTGCATTGTAAAGCCGTAGAGCCTGTCCATAGTGAATTCGTAATACTCCCAGCCCACTAAAACTGCAACAGCAGAGCAGAAGGAGAAGATTGCCTGAACGGAAGGCTTGATAGGCTGTTTTTCACCCTGCATAATTTCAGAGAGCACAAATGCACCCGTACAGGCGAGATAACCTGCAAATATATGCTCGGGTACATCGATACCCGTAAAATCGGTTCTTGTGTTGAGAGTTGTACCTACAACACAGCCGAAGCAGATAAAGCAGTTGAGCATAGTCTGCATATAGGCAGGATATTTTGTTATAAAGCTTCTGCCGCCGAAAAGCTGGAACATATCCCACAGATGGGTAAATATTATAGCAAAGGTAGCTTGCACGAATTCTGAGGTGTAGCCGTGCATCATACCCCATACGCCCCAGATAAAAAGAAGAAATCTGCATACCCACCAGGTAATCTGATGACCCTTGCCAAGGGGCTTTATACGGTTAAGTTTTTTCATTTTGAGTGTCCTTTCAAAAAGCATACTAAATCATTATAGCATAATATGCACTCTTTTACCACATATTGAGAAAATTTTTTTGAGGACGCGGGGAAACAAAGCAAAACCGGCAGGTTACAAGCCCACCGAGGAAGAAATTATGAATTATGAATGAGGAATTATGAATTGCTGGCGAAAAGGAAAGCCTTCCCTTTTTAAAGGGAAGGGGGACGGCAGATTGTCAAGTCAAGTGCAACACTTTCTTGTAACAAACTCCAAAGGTGAAATGTAGTCTAGACATTTACGAGGACGATTGTTGATTAGATTCAGAACAGACAAAAGCTCTTGATCAGAAATTTTTGAAAAGTCTGTTCCTTTTGGAAAGAAAAATCTAATCATATCGTTTGTGTTTTCATTGAGTCCTCTTTGCCATGGCGAGTGAGGATCTGCAAAATAAATAATAGTATTTAAATCTTTTTCTATTCCCTTGAAATCAGCAAATTCAGAACCGTTATCCAAAGTTATTGTGTGAATAGGCATATTTTCAGGTAAAAGTTCAAAAGCTTTTTTAGTAGCCAACCGGACTGCTTCTTTGGTGTGGTTTGGTGAAATTGCTGCTGTCAACAACTTGCTTACCCTATCAACCTGTGTTACCAGACAAGTTTTATTTTTTGCACCACATATGGTATCGCCTTCCCAATCGCCTATTCTTATCCATTTATCCACTATTTCAGGTCGGTCGTGAATAGTGTGTTCAGGATGAATGGTTGCGTGATTACCTCGTTTTGAGTGTTTCTTCTTGCCTTTTCTTCGCAAATGTGTTTTTGGTGTAATGTTTTCAAAGACATCATTTTTAATAGCCTTGTAAATAGTAGAGAAAGAGATAGAATAGCCGTTATCCTTGCAATATTTTGCAGTGAGCTCCGGAGACCAATAACGTTCTAAGCATTCGACTATTTCTAAATACAATTCGCTCCCTACAGTTATTGCTGGTTTGCGTACACATTTTCTTCTTCGAATAATATACAATGTTGTCGCTCTCCAAGCGTTGTATTGCTTTTTCTTTTTGCTGAAGTTTCTTTTAACTTCTCGACTTATTGTCGACGGACTTCTTCCTAAAATCTTAGCAATTTCTCGATAACTTTTTCCTTCTGACAATAATTGTTGTAGACAATTGCGTTCTGATAATGTAAAATGTGTGTAAGGCTTCATATTAACCTCCGTATTATGTTTGTTGTGGTGACTACATTTTACACCTTGGTTACTATGAAGTCTATTCTTTTTTACTGTTGCACTTGATATTATAATCTGCCGTCCCCCTTCCCTACGAGGGAAGGCTCTATGGGATTTAGTATTTCTACTTTGTCGATATGTTGTTTGTTAACAAAACCAATATGTTTCTTGTTTCACTGTCAATAATATTAAATTAAATCGCAAATTTAATTTAAGTCGCCCTCGTCATTCTTTGCCTGTTTTCTTTCTCTTGCAAAAAACAATATAATATTGTATAATTCCCTTAGATTTTGTGAGGTGATAACCATGTCAGATACAATAGCCGCTATATCCACCCCCATAGCCGCCGGCGGTATAGGCGTAATA
>JAZSGK010000223.1:0-13212 GCA_045532695.1 Acutalibacteraceae bacterium | reverse complement strand
TTTATTATTGAAAAAAATATCAATTTATGTTATATTAATATTTGTAGTTTTTCCAAGGGGTGTATTTAAAATGAAAAAGATTGGATTTGACAATAATCAATACATCACATCTCAGTCAGAGCAGATAAGAAACCGTCTCTCACAGTTTGGCGGTAAGCTCTATCTTGAATTCGGCGGTAAGCTTTTTGACGACCACCATGCGGCAAGAGTACTGCCCGGCTTTGAGCCCGACAGTAAGCTCAAGATGCTTTTACAGCTGAAAGACGAAGCTGAAATCATCATCGCCGTAAGTGCAAAGGCTATCGAAGAGAAGAAGCTCCGCCGTGACCTTAATATTTCATACGATAAAGAAGTTCTTCGCCTTATTGACCTTTTCAGAAGCGTAGGACTTTATGTAGGCTCTGTTGTTATTACTCAGTATGACGGTCAGGGTGCCGCTGATAACTTCAAAAAGAATCTTCGTGAGCTCGGCATCAAGGTATTCACCCACTATAAAATTGCAGGCTATCCCTCAAATGTACCTCTTATAGTATCAGACGACGGATACGGCAAGAATGAGTATGTTGAAACCGAAAGAAAAATCGTTGTTGTTACTGCTCCCGGTCCCGGCAGCGGCAAAATGGCTGTGTGCCTTTCTCAGCTTTATCATGAGCATCTCAAGGGCATCGAAGCAGGCTATGCAAAGTTTGAGACATTCCCTATCTGGAATCTGCCTCTCAACCACCCTGTCAACCTTGCCTATGAAGCTGCAACAGCTGACCTCAACGATATGAATATGATTGACCCCTTCCATCTTGAGGCTTACGGTAAGGCAACCGTAAACTATAACCGTGACATTGAGATATTCCCTGTGCTGAGTGCTATCTTCACACGTATTTACGGTTCATCACCCTATAAGTCACCGACAGATATGGGTGTAAATATGGCAGGCAACTGCATAACAAATGAAGATGTTGTCTGCAATGCCGCTAACCAGGAAATTATCAGAAGATATTACAACGCTCTTTGTGACGCACGTCACGGTGCCGACACCTCAAAGGAAACAGAAAAAATCCTTCTTCTTATGAACAAGGCAGGCATCAGCGTAAAGGACAGAGAAATAATAAAGGTTGCAAATGATCTTGAAAAAGAAACAGGTGCACCTGCAGCGGCTATCGAGCTTCATGACGGAAGAATCGTCATAGGTAAAACCAAAGAGCTTCTGGGCTGTGCCTCTGCCTGTGTACTCAATGCACTCAAGGCTATTGCAGGACTTGACGATAAGCTGTTGCTTCTCCCCTCAAGCCTTATTGAGCCGGTACAGAATCTTAAGGTAAATTACCTCGGCTCAAAGAATCCGAGACTCCACGTTGACGAGGTCCTCGTTGCACTTTCAGTAAGTGCCGCAACAGACGAAAATGCCGCAAAGGTACTCGCCTGTCTGCCTCAGCTCAAGGACTGCGAGGCTCATATATCAGTTATTCCCTCAAGCGTTGACAGAGCAGTTTTCAGAAAGCTGGGTATTCATCTTACAAGTGAGCCCGAGTATGAGAACGATAACCTCTATCATTTATAATAAAGCAGTTAAGCCGTACAGTTTTGCTGTACGGCTTTTTTTGTCGGTTGAGCGGAAACAGTGGGTACGGCGGCTCCACACCCGAACAACGTTCGGGTCGGCTGCATAGCAGCCGCAAAATCGCTTCGCGATTTCGTGGAGCCGCCTCTCTCCTCCTGCAGAAACTCCCTGAACACAACAAAAATCGGGCTGAATCCATCAACCCGATTTGTTTTTTATTATCGCTCGCCGCGGTGCGTTACTTTTGCTATCGCCCAAAAGTAACCAGAACACGTTGTTTTTTGCTATTATTTCACGCTTATGGCTTCTACAATATCGCCTTCAGCCTCAGCATCAACTGTCACCGTAACAGTGTCACCCTTGTTGAGAATAACAACTGCCGCATTGTCGCTTGCTTTAATGCTGTAGTAAACGCCCTTGTCATCAATTTCGATAAAGTATACACTTTCGCCGCCCATAACTGCTGTGCGGATATCTGTAACAGTACCCTTTACCTTTTTAGTTTCGGTCTCGGGTGTATCAGTAGCTTCGCCGCTGTTGTTGGTTGCATCTTCAATCTTATCAATGTCAACGTCAATATTGATGTTGTTCTGCTTAAGCTTCTTTACATAAGCGTCTGTACACTCTGCAATTGTTGTGCCTGTTACCACAACCTGATAGTTTTCAACATTAACCATTGCATAACGCTTGACAAGATTGTCCTTATCCTTAAGTGACATAAAGTATGTGGGCTCACCGCTGATATTGAGAAGAATGGGGAATGTTGCATTGTATGCGTAGTCCTGTACTTCACCCTGAGCTGAGGACTGTGCTGATCTTTCCTTAGCACCTGAAACTGAGTAGAAGCTTGCGTCCTTTGTTCTCATATTGATGAGTACGAAACCGATAATAGCCTGGTCATTACTTGCTGATGTAACACCTGTATAAAGGTAAACGTCATCGTTCTGAGCAAGGAAGTTTGAGCCCTCTGTTGCCAGCTTTACACCGTCCTGAACAATAAGTGAGTTGATAAAACCGTTCTGATACTGACCGTAATAGTTAAACTGCTCAATAATAAGATTTTCAGAGTAAATACCGTCTATCCACTGAAGCTCTTTGCTGCTTTTTACCTCTTCGGCAGTGTACTCGACCATATCACCTGAAACAGCATCAACAATAACTACACCCTTTACATCTGTACCGCCGAAAAGGC
Organism: Acutalibacteraceae bacterium; assembly: GCA_045532695.1. Classification (GTDB taxonomy): domain Bacteria; phylum Bacillota; class Clostridia; order Oscillospirales; family Acutalibacteraceae; genus UBA6857. The sequence continues at coordinate 10,465 of JAZSGK010000223.1, read as the reverse complement.
CGATTGTCTTGTCGAGTACGGGGCAGAGCCAATAGGGCTTGCCTTCTTCGTCGATTTCAAAGTGAGGTGTATCGAAAATATAGGTGGGATAAGCAAAACGGATGTGTCTCATAAGATATTTACCGAAATGCTCATGGATTGAGTATCTGATATATTCGCCCTCGGGGAGAAGCTTCAGCTCGGCTTTCTGTGTTACCATATTGACAACAACATAACCGGGAAGACCTGCACCTGTATTCTTGAGCCACTTGAAAACATCACCGTAAGCGAGGGTTGTTACCTTCACCGGCTCGTTCTTGTAGTTAATCTGTGTCATCTGCCCCGAAACTTCAAACTGTGAGATAGCACCGATTGAAGCAAGGTCACCGAGAGTACGGTTAGCAAGTACACTTGCTGCAGCGTTGTCAAGAACGGGTACGGCTGAGAAGTCAGCCTCTTCAATATCGCTTGAGAAGTTTGTCTCCTGATTTACATCGATGATTTTACTGTAGGTCTTAGCTCTGAAAACAACAGTTGAAAACGCCATACCTACACCGACTATTGCAACAAGAATTGCGATAATCACAATTGATACGATACTGCGTTTTTTGACATACTCTGTATACTCGGGCTTAATGAATGCGCCTGATGTTATAAAGAGAAGTCCGACAAAAATACATGCGACGACACCAAAAAACATATAGGTATCTGTGCTCTTGAAATTAAGAGGGGGAAGCATAAAGTAATATGCAACAGCCGCACCGATAACAGTACCGATTATGCTTATAATCATTTTAAGTCCTGACTTTTCGGGAATGAGGTAAGCATTCTTTCCGCTGCCCTTTGTGTTATCGCCACCGCCTGTGAAATCAACTTTAATAGGTTCCATTTAATTCACTCCTTAAGTTAATGATAGTTGGATAATACTGTAATTATACATTGAATGGGAATAAAAAGCAATAGAAAATTCCAAATGTATTATTTGTCGAAAACTTAGAGTTGAAATATATCTCTTTTTATGTTAAAATAAAGTAATTATGTTATAAGTTACATGAAATAAATATATGAGGTGATATAAATGGGCTTACTTCAAAAGCTCTTCGGTGACTACTCCGCTAAAGAAGTTAAAAGAGTAAAACCGATTATGAATAAGGTTCTCGCCCTTGAAGAAGAATTCGGAAAGCTCTCCGACAGCGAACTCAAGGCTAAGACCAACGAATTCAAAGCAAGACTTGAAAAAGGCGAAACCCTTGATGATATTCTCCCCGAAGCTTTTGCTACCTGCCGTGAGGCATCATGGCGTGTGCTCGGTATGAAGCACTTCCCGGTGCAGATTATCGGCGGTGTTATTCTTCATCAGGGCCGAATTGCCGAAATGAAAACAGGTGAAGGTAAAACCCTTGTGGCTACCCTCCCTGCTTATCTCAATGCTCTTTCGGGCAAGGGCGTACACATTGTTACAGTAAATGACTATCTTGCCCGCCGAGACAGCGAATGGATGGGCAAGGTTTACCGCTTCTTAGGTCTGAGTGTAGGTCTTATTGTCAACGGTCTCGAAACCGATGAAAGACGCAAGGCGTACTCTGCCGATATTACCTACGGTACCAACAACGAAATGGGCTTTGACTATCTTCGTGACAATATGGTGCAGTATTTTGACCAGAAGGTACAACGTGGCCACAACTTTGCCGTAGTTGACGAGGTTGACTCAATCCTTATCGACGAAGCGAGAACCCCCCTTATTATTTCGGGTATAGGTTCACGCTCAAGTGAGCTTTACAACACAGCCAATATGTTCGTAAGAAGTCTCAAGTGTCTCAAGATAAGCGAAGTTGACTCAAAGGCTGACTTCGAAGAGCTTGCAAAAGATGCAGGTGCCGACTATGTTGTTGACGAAAAGGCAAAGAGTGCAACTCTGACAAAGAGCGGTATCAAAAAGGCTGAGCGCTTCTTCAACGTTGAAAACCTCAGTGACCCTGAGAATATGACTCTCTCTCATCATATCAATACCGCCGTCAAGGCTTACGGTATTATGACAAGAGACGTTGACTATGTTGTAAAAGACGGCGAAGTGCTTATCGTCGACGAATTCACAGGCCGTATTATGATAGGCAGACGTTACTCAAACGGTCTTCATCAGGCTATTGAAGCTAAGGAAGGCGTTAAGATTGCAAAGGAAAACAAGACCCTTGCAACTATTACATTCCAGAACTATTTCCGTCTTTACTCAAAGCTTTCAGGTATGACGGGTACCGCTATGACAGAGGAGCAGGAATTCCAGGAAATCTACTCCCTTGACGTTGTTGAAATCCCCACCAATAAGCCTCTTGCAAGAAAAGACGAGCCCGATGTTATCTATAAGACAGAGCAGTTCAAGTTCAATGCCATTATCGATAAAATCATCGAATGCAATAAAAAAGGTCAGCCCGTACTTGTGGGTACTGTTTCAATTGAAAAGAGTGAAAGACTTTCAGCGGCACTCAAAAGACGCGGCGTAAAGCACAACGTACTCAACGCAAAGCACCACGAAAAGGAAGCTGAGATCGTTGCTCAGGCAGGTAAGCTCGGTGCTGTTACAATTGCTACCAATATGGCAGGCCGCGGTACCGATATTATGCTCGGCGGTAATGCAGAATTCCTTGCAAAGAGCGAGATGCGCCGTCTCGAATATCCCGAAGAGTTAATCGCAGAGGCAACTGCCTTCGGCGACACAGACAATGAAGACATCATCGAAGCAAGAGAAAAATTCAAGGAGCTTGAAGCAAAGCACAAGGCTGCTATTGCTGAAGAGGCTGAAGCCGTAAGACAGGCAGGCGGTCTTTATATCATCGGTACAGAAAGACATGAGTCCCGCCGTATCGACAACCAGCTCAGAGGCCGTTCAGGCCGTCAGGGTGACCCGGGTGAAAGCTGTTTCTACCTTTCAATGCAGGACGATCTTCTGCGTCTCTTCGGCGGTGAAAGAATGGAAGCTATAATGAATTCCCTTCCCGTTGACGCTGATATGCCCATTCAGGTAGGTATCGTTGCAAAGAGCGTTGAATCTGCTCAGAGAAAGGTTGAAGGCAACCACTTTGCAGCAAGAAAGCACGTGCTCGCATTCGACGATGTTATGAACCGTCAGCGTGAAATTATTTATAATCAGCGTGACCAGGTGCTCAAGGGCGACAATATGAAGCCCGTTATCACTAAGATGATTGATGAATCCATCGGTGACGATGTTGAATTCTCCTGCCCTGCAGGTATGCCCAAGGACGAATGGCACCTTGCATCACTCAGAGAGAAATATCTCGGCTGGCTTACCAATGAAAATGACTTCAAGGACGACAGTCTGTCATCAGAAGAAATCTATGATATGCTCACAACAAGAGCTCACGAGCTTCACGATTCAAGAGAAGCCGCCTTCGGTGAAGAAGCTATGCGTGAAATTGAAAGAGCTATCCTTCTCAAGAATGTTGACCTTAAGTGGATGGACTACATTGACGCTATGGATGAGCTCAAGCAGAGCGTCGGTCTTCTTGCCTACGGTCAGAAGGACCCCGTTGTTGCATTCCGTCAGATGAGCTATGATATGTTTGATGAAATGACAAGCGCAATCCGTGAGGACACAGTCAAGATCATTCTTTCGGCTCACTTCAGAACTGAAGAGGAAATCAAGCGTGAGCAGGTTGCCAAGGTTACTTCTGCAACAGCAGGAGGCGGTGACGGAAGCGAAAAAGGCAGAACAGTCCGTAACGACAAGAAAAAGGTCGGCGTAAATGATCCCTGTCCCTGCGGTAGCGGTAAGAAGTATAAGAAGTGCTGTGGCAGACCGGGTGCTGAAAAAGCGTAAAAATCTAAGATTTTCACTAAAAGAATAAAGAGTGTTTAAGAAAGAACAATAATAGAGAGCAGTTCGGTTGAACTGCTCTTTGTCTTTATCATACATCAATTTTTCTGTCTTTGTAATAAAATTCCTTATCGTGCTCGCCTATCTCACGAAGGACTCTGCAGGGGTTGCCCACAGCAACAACATTTGCGGGAATATCCTTTGTTACCACACTGCCTGCACCGATAACACTGTTATCACCGATTGTCACACCGGGGAGCACAACAGAGTTTGCACCGATCCATACGTTTTCACCGATATGTACGGGAATATTATACTGCATTGCCTGATAGCGAAGCTCAGGGTCAATAGGGTGACCCGCCGTTGCAACTGTAACATTCGGGCCGAACATCACCTTGTCGCCTACATAAATATCCGTATCATCAACGAGAGTAAGATTAAAATTAGCATAGACATTGTTACCGAAGTGTACGTGCTTTCCTGCCCAATTGGCGTGTAAAGGCGGCTCTATATAACAGCCCTCACCTATATCGCCGAACATTTCTTTAAGGAGTGCTTCTCTCTTTTCACCCTCTGAGGGTCTTGTTGCGTTATAATCATAGAGCTTTTCAAGGCAGAGCATCTGCTGATGCATTATCTCTTCGTCTTCGGGGAGATATAATCTGCCCTCCTGCATTCTCTTTTTGGATTCTTCAGTTGTCATTACTACCATATTATCACCATAACTTTTCAGGATAAACCCCGTCTTTTACTTTCTGTCTGAGGGCCGCCATAACCATAGGCTTATCCTCTTTATATGTAACACCGTACCACTTTTCTCTGGTATCCAGCACCTTTACCTGAGCCTTGCCCTCTTTGAGAAGATCATCAACAACAAAAGGAAGGAAGTATTCGCACTTGAGCATATTACCGGCATTTTTGTCAAGGAAAGCAGCAAATCTTTCTCTGAGTTCCTTCATCATCATCGTTGTAAAGCCCCAGCAGTTCATTGAGACAGTACTGCCTTTTTCAAGCTCTGTCCAGGTTTCGCCGTCATCTTCCGTAAACATTATTACGCCGTCTCTTATGGCAATTTTTGTTCTCTCTATAATATCCGTAAGGTATCCGTCTTCATTGGTCTGACATACGCCTCTTGCCACGTGGCCGTTTTCTGTAAGGGTATTCTCTATTTTGAAGCCGACCATACAGAATTCATTTTCAGTTTCGCTGTTTTTCAGCTCCTTGTAAACAAGCCTGAAGGTTTCCTTGCCGTAGTAGTCATCGGCATTTATAACAGCAAAGGGACCGTCTATCAGCTCTTGGCATGAAAGCACAGCGTGGCCCGTACCCCAGGGCTTCACCCTACCCTCAGGTACAGTGTATCCACAGGGAAGATTGTTTATATCCTGATAGGCATATTCAACCTTGATTTTATCTTCGAATTTGCCTTCCATTACACTTTTGAAATCTTTCTCAATTTCGTGTTTTATAACAAAAACAACCTTATCAAAGCCTGCTTCAATAGCATCGTAAACCGAATAGTCCAGAATTATTTCTCCGTTTGCACCCACGGGATCAATCTGCTTGAGTCCGCCGTATCTGCTGCCCATACCGGCTGCCATAATAACCAAAGTAATATTCTTCATCAGTTATTCTCCTCTTTTTAATTAATATCAGGGAAATAAACTGTAATTATTCTACCACTTATTGCACCAAATAGCAAGTGAAAAGTCCAAAACAGACAAAAAGTCTCCCGACAGTAACTGACGGGAGACTGAGAAATAATTTATTATTCGCCAAACTGTAATGGAGCATTATCCTGCACAGGGAAGCTCTCTTCGAAACGCTGTGAAGAATATTCAGGCTGAGGTGCAACAGGCTGCTGATACTGAGGCTGCTGAGGTACCTGCTGAGGCATAGGCTGATAGGGCACCTGCTGATACATTACCGGCTGATACACAGGCTGAGGTATAACAGGCTGCTGGGGAACCTGCTGATAGGTGAATGCCTGTTCCTGAACAACGATAGGCTGCTGAACATTGGGAGTTGAAACTGCAACAACTCTCTGAGGCTTTACGGCAGCTTCTGTTTTTCTTGCGGCTTCTGTGGGAATACGTATGGGCTTTTCGTCAACGAGCTGCTGAAGAAGTCTTACTGCTTCGGCAACACCCTTTAAGATTGCGGCAAAAACAATGCCTATTACAAAGGAAAGTGACATATATACAAAGCCAAGCTCATCTGCGAGAGTCTCTAAAACAAAGCCTGCAATAACAGAAACAAGAATAACTGCAATAGCAAGAGCATTGAGTAAAACAGCAATAGTGTTTCTGCCTGACTTGCCGACACCGTTGGATGCCTTAATAAGAGCATCGTACTCCTCATCTGTGATAACGAGAGGCGTTACCTTGCCGTTTTCTTTCTTTGAAACAAGACCCCATGAACGAAGGTCAGCTTCTTTCTTTTTATAATATTCTTCTGCCTGAGCTTTCTGAAGCTCCTGGATTTTAAGTTCAACTTGTTCTAACATTATGTATCTTCCTTTCGATAGACTGAACTGAAATTATAAACATATACAAGGATAGATTACCACAAAATAAAAAAATGTTCAATAGTTTACACTAAAAACCACTGTGACAGATTTATAAATTTTTTGTGACAACAATACCCCATAACCCCTATGCGAGCACCGATTTGCTCTTGACTTGACGTTAATAATGTAATATAATTAAATATCATTCAGAATATAATAAACCAACTCAGAAAAGAGGCTATCAATATGAGTAATTACAAAATTGCGACAAAGTGTATCCACAGCGGTTACACACCTAAAAACGGTGAGCCCAGACAGATCCCCATCTGCCAGAGCACAACCTACAAATATGATTCAAGCGTAGAAATGGGCAAGCTCTTTGACCTTGAAGCTTCAGGCTATTTCTATACAAGACTTCAGAATCCCACCAACGACTGCGTTGCTGCAAGAATCGCAGACCTCGAGGGCGGTGTTGCCGCAGTGCTCACCTCATCAGGTCAGGCTGCTAACTTCTTCGCTATCTTCAATATCTGCTCTGCAGGCGACCACGTTGTTGCTTCAACTGCTATCTACGGCGGTACTTTTAACCTCTTCAATGTGACAATGAGAAAGCTCGGCATCGAATTTACTTTCGTAACTCCCGACTGCACAGAAGAAGAGCTTAATGCCGCATTCAAGGATAACACAAAGGCTGTTTTCGGCGAAACACTCTCCAACCCCTCACTGCAGGTACTCGATATTGAGAAGTTTGCTAAGGCAGCACACAGCCACGGCGTACCCCTTATCGTTGACAACACCTTCCCCACACCTATCAACTGTCAGGCATTCAACTACGGTGTTGATATTATCACCCACTCAACAACCAAATATATGGACGGTCACGCTACTCAGGTAGGCGGTGTAATAGTTGACAGCGGTAACTTCGACTGGACTAAGTCCGACAAGTACCCGGGTCTTACAACTCCCGATGACAGCTACCACGGTATCACCTACACTGAGCGTTTCGGTAAGGGTGCGTATATCACAAAGTGCGTTGTACAGCTTATGAGAGACCTCGGCTCAATCCCCGGTCCTCAGAATGCTTTCCTTTTAGGTCTCGGTCTTGAGACTCTTGCTATCCGTATGGAGAGACATTGCTCGAATGCTCTTACAGTAGCAAAATATCTCAATGACAGCGAGCTTGTTTCCTGGGTATCATATCCCGGTCTTGAAAGCGATCCTCAGTATGCACTTGCTAAAAAGTATATGCCGAACGGCACCTGCGGTGTAATTTCCTTCGGTGTAAAGGGCGGCAGAGAGGCTGCAACAAAGTTTATGGATTCACTTAAGCTTGCATCTATTGTTACTCACGTTGCAGACAGCAAAACCTGCGTGCTTCACCCTGCATCGACAACTCACAGACAGCTCACAGACAAGCAGCTTGAAGAGGCCGGCGTTAAGAGCGACCTTATCCGTCTTTCAGTGGGTATTGAAGATGTAGAGGACATTATTGCTGATATTGAGCAGGCACTTGTTTCAGCTACACGCTGAAACAAATTCGGAATTCGGAATGCGGAATTCGGAATTGCGCGCTAAAGCATTTCGTTAATTCACTACCGGCTTCCCGCGCCCACTATTAAGTAACAAATAAAGTAACACTAACACGGAAAAGTTTGAGGATGGCTTTGATGAATTGCCTGCGGAATGAATCAATCTGCATCATAAATTGAAGTTTCCGCTTCGGCAATCGGGCGGGATAACGAGTTCTGTCATCTGCGGGGGTTGCCCGCGATTCCGAATTCCGAATTCCGCATTCCGAATTCTCCTGCTTTTCCGACCAACGGGAGGAAAAAAATGAAACTTGGTATTGTTGGTTTGCCCAATGTTGGCAAAAGTACACTTTTTAATGCAATAACTAATGCAGGAGCTCAGTCAGCTAACTACGCTTTCTGCACAATCGAGCCCAATGTGGGTGTTGTTGCAGTACCCGATGAAAGACTCGACAAGCTTGCAGAGATGTATAATCCTGTAAAGTTCACACCTGCGACTATCGAATTCGTTGATATTGCAGGTCTTGTAAGAGGCGCATCAAAGGGTGAAGGTCTTGGTAACAAGTTCCTTTCACATATCAGAGAGGTTGATGCAGTTATCCACGTTGTACGCTGCTTCGAAGACGATGATATTATTCACGTTGACGGCAGTGTTGACGCTAAGCGTGATATAGAAACTATCAACCTTGAGCTTATTCTCTCTGACCTTGAAATGATTGAAAGAAGACTTGACAGAACATCAAAGGCTATGAAGGGTGATAAGACTCTTGCAGGCGAATATGCATTCCTTCAGAGAGTTAAAGAGGCTCTCGAAAACGAGCAGACAGCAAGAAGCATTGAATGTGACGAGGATGAAAAGGCTATCCTTGATACGGTTGCACTTCTAACATCAAAGCCCGTTATCTATGCTTGTAATATGAGCGAAACAGACTTTGTAAACGGTATCGATTCTAACGAAAACTACAAGGCTGTATGTGAAATCGCAGCAGCAGAGGGCAGTGAGGTACTCCCCATCTGTGCAGGTCTTGAGGCAGAAATCTCTTCACTTTCAAAAGAGGACAAGCAGATGTTCCTTGAGGATTTAGGCATCCAGTCAAGCGGTCTTGATCTTCTCATTCAGAGAAGCTATAATCTTCTCGGTCTTATCTCATATCTCACAGCAGGTCAGCCTGAAGTAAGAGCCTGGACAATCAAAAAGGGCACCAAGGCACCTCAGGCGGCAGGTAAGATTCACTCACACTTTGAAAGAGGTTTCATCAGAGCTGAGGTTGTGTCTTTTGAAAACCTTATGGAGCTTGGCTCACTTGCTGCGGCTAAGGAAAAGGGTCTTGTCAAGAGTGAAGGCAAGGAATATGTAATGAAAGACGGAGATATTGTACATTTCCTGTTTAATGTATAAGCATCAGCGTGTTTTTGATTCTTTTTCCACGCAAGGAAAAAGAATGCCTGTCCGGCGAGGACAAGCGGAAAAGCTACAGCCACCTGAAAACAAACTCAGGTGGTTATTTTACAATAGGAGGGTATCAATATGGAAATCATTGATTTTATTGAGTATGAAGATAAGGATACTCTTATAGCCCAGATTGAAGCTTTTGATTGGTCGGCAGCAAAATTCCTGGCAAAGCTTCTGAATGAAAAGAAATTTCACGATACTCTCGGAGACGGTACTCTGTATATTTTGCTTGACGGAGAAAAAATTGTCTCCTTTGCAACTCTTACACATCAGGATTGTATAAATGATAAAACCCTCTATCCCTGGATAGGCTTTGTGTTTACTTCACCGGCATACAGAGGCAATCGTTACAGTGAAAGACTCATAATCCATATCTGTAACGAGGCTAAAGAAAAAAGTTTTGAAAAAGTATATTTAGCCACCGACCACATTAATCTTTACGAAAAATTCGGATTCGTCTATATGGAAAATCGTTTTGATGTTTACGGCGACGATAGCAGAGTATATTACAGAAATGTATAGTTTTTATATGCAGTTACTGAATAATATTTTCTGGCAGCGAGTAATCTTCATATACAATACAAAAAGAGCAAAAAATATAATGGCAGGTTCGATTTACTCAATCAGACCTGTCATTTTTATACCGTTTTATTCGGCGGGAAAAGAGCTGTTTTTACCGCACTCTTTCCCGCGATTCCGCATTCCGAATTCATAATTCCGAATTGGTCTTACTCTTCCATCTGCTTACCTAAAAAGCCTGCCGCAACCTGAGTAAGCTTGATGTCCGTCTGGGTAGGCACGCTGCTACGCTCACCTGCAAGAAGCACAACCGCACCCATAACGTCTCCCCCACCGATAATCGGTGTCATTACGCTGACCTGCTTAGGATTATCCTCAGATACAATAATGTTGTCCCTGTCCTGACCTGCAACGTAAGTGTTTCTTCGCTCCATATAGCTCTCAAGAAGCGGCGATATGCGCTTGCCTGCTATCTCTTTTTTGGGCACACCCGATACGGCAATAATGTGGTCTCTGTCGCAGATAACTACCGGCATACCCGTGGTACGGCCGAGTACATCAACATACTGCTTGGTATAAGGTCCCAGCTCACCTATAGGCGAATATTTTTTGAAAATAACCTCACCGTCGGAATCGGTGTAAATTTC
>JAZSGK010000241.1:0-3632 GCA_045532695.1 Acutalibacteraceae bacterium | reverse complement strand
ATACAGCCTGCCGGCACTGTAGGTGCCTTCATAAACAGTACGGACACTGTTGGCAACATAACCTATTTTTTCGATATAGGGGAGCGTTACAACAATGGCGGTCGGGTCGTATTCATTGTCGGGCTCTTTTTCCAGTTTAATTGTTCTGCCTACTTTAAAAGGTTTTTTGCCATAATAATTGTTTACGCCTGTTATGGTAATGAAAACTGTATTTTCCATAGTGACACTCCTTTCTTTTATGTTATGATTATATTATACATATTCAAAGTCCGCATATTTGGAGTTTGCAAGTGAAAATGAAAATATATCAAAGAAAATGAAATTTCTAATTTGAAAATTTACGGATAGTTTACATTTATTACATACAGATTTTAGTTTTAAATAGTAAATTAAAGAAAATTTTTTTGTAAAGGAAAGCGATTCATGACATCAAGAAACAATAAAACCAAAAGACGTCTCCACTTAAATATTCTCACAGCCGTATGCAGCATTTTTGTAATTTTAATCTGCTCTTTACTCCTTCTCATCACACACAAGTGGTCAGATACATATCAGGAATACGCAACCGACAACCACAACATAACCGAATACGGCACTACACTTGTATCCGCTCACCGTTCAGGCGGAGGTATCTTCCCCGAAAACACAATGATGGCTTTTGAGGGCTGTATCAACTCCGACACTTTCAGGACTGACATCTTTGAATTTGACCTTCATATCACAGCCGATGATGAGCTCATTATTCTTCACGACAACACCTTAGACAGAACAACCGATGCCGTTGAATACTTCGGCGAGGAGGATATCCGCCCGGAAAACTACACTTATGAGGAGCTTCGTGCCCTCAACTTCGGCGAAAGCTTTGAAACAGAAGACGGTGAAAAGCCCTATGCAGGTCTTCGCGGTGATGACGTACCCGATTCTCTTCGTGTATCTAAGCTCTCGGATGTTCTCGAGTACCTACAGAGTAACGGTAACTTCGATTACATAATCGAGATTAAAAACAGCGGTGAGCTGGGCGAAAAGGCGGCCGACATACTCTACAGCACCTTAGAGAAAATGGAGCTTCTTCATAATGTTGTTGTCGGTACCTTCAATCAGAATGTAACAACCTATCTTGACGAGAAGTATCCCGATTTACCCCGCTCGGCTTCAATTATGGAGGTAGTGAAGGTTTACTTCAACTCACTTCTCGGTCTCGATAAAAAAGACGGCACATACAAATTCAGCGCACTGCAGATCCCTGTTGGTGCATCAATCCTCGACCTTGCAACTGCAAGACTTGTAAACTATGCCCACAGACACAACATCGCAGTGCAGTATTGGACAATCAATGACACTGAGGTTATGGCTAAGCTCAAGGATATCGGTGCTGACTGTATCATGTCAGATATTCCCGATGTGGCTTATGATGTACTGAATTCATAAAATGAAACAATAAGACCTGCCCAATACGGACAGGTCTTTAACTTTTACTATTTTGTTTTGTGGCAGGGCTTTGCCCCGCACCCCACAAGCTTTTGTAAAAGCTTGACCAAAACTTTGCTTATTTATCCCTTAGGGTAAGTCCTCTTCATTTGCAAGGTTGTGCCATACATTCTGTACATCATCATTGTCCTCAAGCATCTCAAGAAGCTTGCCCATACACTTGAGATCATCCTCGTTTGTAAGCTCTGTCTCTGTGCTGGGAATGTATTCTACCTGGGCGGACACGAAAGTATAGCCCTTAGCCTCAAGGTCGTCGCGTACAGCACCTAAATCGTTGGGCTCTGTGCGGATAACGAAAACATCTTCGTCGTCGCTGAGGAAGTCAACTGCACCTGCTTCAAGTGCATCTTCCATAAGCTTTTCTTCATCTGTATCTTCCTGCTCTATAACAATTACACCGTAGCGTGTGAACATAAAGGATACGCAGCCCTGCTGACCCATGTTGCCCTTGTTCTTATCGAAATAGTGGCGCATTTCGCCTGCGGTACGGTTGCGGTTGTCTGTGAGAGTCTCAACGATAACTGCGATACCTGAGGGACCGTAGCCTTCATACATGATTTCTTCGTAGTTGTTGCCGCCTGTTTCGCCGCTTGCCTTTTTGATGATTCTTTCGATATTGTCGTTGGGCACATTGTTTGCCTTAGCCTTAGCGATAACGTCCTTAAGCTTTGAGTTTGATGCGGGGTCGGGACCGCCGTCACGTACAGCTACAGCGATTTCTCTGCCTATTTTAGTGAAGACCTTTGCTCTTGCACCGTCGGTCTTTTCTTTTTTTCTTTTAATGGTACTCCATTTTGAATGGCCTGACATTAATTTTCACCAATCTTTCTGAATATTTTTACAGTTATATAATGTAGCACTTTTTTGCCTATTTGTCAAGACAGAGCGATAGCATCATCGTCTTTTTGGTTACTTTTTGGGCGACAGCAAAAAGTAACGCCCCGCGGCGTGCGGATAAAACTATAGGGAGCAGAGTAATTTCTGCCCCCTCGTTTACAATTCAATTGTTATTTTTACAGTGTAATCTTAAAAGTTATACCCGTTGTACCCGAAGTAAACACCTTGATTTTGCCCTTATGTCTGTGAACAATAGCCTGAGCAATAGAAAGACCTATACCGTACCCTCCTGTTTTAGTGTCTCTTGCTCTTGAAGAGTCGGCTCTGTAGAATCTGTCAAAGAGATGGGAAACAGTTTTCGGGTCAATATATTCGCAGGTGTTGTAGCTTTCAAGAATTATGCTTTTACCTGACTTGTAAAGATTCATTTTTATAAATCCGCATTCGTCGGTATATTTGATAGCGTTGTCACAAAGAATGGTGATAAGCTGTCTTATTTCAGCCTCGTTGCCGTAATACTGCAGGTCATCTGTGGCTGAGTAGGAGAAGTTTTTGTTTGCAACTGCCGCATTTGTTTCAAAGTTTGACGCCGTTTCCATAAATGCGAGACTGATGTTAAAATCACCTCGGCTCTTGTCGTCCTGCATCTCATTTAGCTTTGAAAGCTCCACAAGATTTTTCACAAGATGGCTGAGTCTTGTAGTCTGATTCTTGATGCTCGTTGTCCATTCGTTTTCACTCTCGCACATTTCTAAAACCTCTGCATTGGCGGCGATAATAGTGAGAGGAGTTTTCAACTCATGGCTTGCATCGGTGATAAACTGCTTCTGCTTTTCTATACTTGCGGCAACAGGCTTCATAGCTTTCTTAGACAGCCAATAAACCATAACTGCAAGGACGGTAATAGTTATAAGGCTTACAAACAGCGAGATAAAAGCCAGGGCCAGACACCGGGCAAGGTCTCTTTGCCAGTCAAGGAAAATAATCATTGACTTATGACCATCGGTGGTATAGTAGTATCTGTAAACATCTATTGTGCCAAAACCGGGTTCGTTCTGTCTGTATACAGCGTGAGCATATTCGAAAGCTTTGGTATTGTCAACGGCGGCAATATGCTCAGTTGAGATCTTAGTTACAAGGTTATCTTTGAGTTCAACAACAAAATATCTTGTAGAGTAAGGTGTTTCGATATTCAGATGCATTTCTCCGAAGGGATTGAATATGTTACTGAAACGCTCATCTGTTTCAATATAGGAGTTTGGCAGTACACCGCCGTTATTGGCTATGGTGCGTAGTATGCCGCGGAT
>JAZSGK010000240.1:0-6640 GCA_045532695.1 Acutalibacteraceae bacterium | reverse complement strand
AATAAGCTGAAAAAGCATAAGACGGAGTTCAATATCTTAACGGTACTCACAGGCTATTGCGCTGAAAATGCCGAAAGAATTTATAAATATTTCCGCAGTCAGGGCTTCGGCTATGTGCAGTTCATTCCGTGTCTGAGACCTATGGGGGATAAGACTGAAAGTGAGCTTTATATGACTCCCAAGCAATATGGCGACTTTCTTATCCGCATATTCAATCTCTATGTCAAAGACTTCGTCAGAGGCAACTATATCAGCGTAAGACAGTTTGACAACTGGGTGAGGATGTATTTAGGCGAAAGGGCAGAGCAGTGCGGACTTATGGGTCATTGCACTCATCAGTTTGTTGCTGAGGGCAACGGTAACATTTATCCCTGCGACTTCTACTGTACAGACGAGTGGTGTCTTGGCAACATCAATGATATGACACTGGAAGAGATGGCGAAGAGCAAGACTGCTTTCGAGTTTATCAAAGAGAGTCTGCCGGTGCCGGAGGAGTGCAAGAAGTGCAGATTTTATGCTATGTGCAGAGCCGGCGGCTGCAAGCGAAACCGTGAGAGTGCCGACTATTGTGAAAGCTATAAGACATTTTTCGGGGCGTGTCTGCCTCTTTTCAGAGCATTCAGAAAATAATCGTCAGAATAAGTAAAGTTTTGGTCAAGCTTTTACAAAAGCTTGCGGGGTACGGGGCAGAGCCCCGCAATGTATAACAATATGGGAACGCGGGTAAGCTCCTGCGTTCTTTTTTTATTTTATCCCGCCGAGGAAATTAAGTCCACGAAATCAGAAATATCATAATACTTGTTTTATTACACATATTTTTCATATTGATTACACATAAGCGTGGTATTATTCAGATGGTAAAAAATACCAAAGGAAGGATGAAAAATATGAAAAAGATACTCACTTTACTATCAATGATTACATTAATGCTTACGGTGTCTTTTTGCTTCAGTGCAAGTGCCGCAGAAGAAAAGGTTGTAATTGACAATGTAGTTTATGAGCTGACAAGTCAGAAGTACAACAACAGTTATGATTACGGTGAGCATTATGCCGTAACAGACTTTTTTGAAGATGAAGCATTGGCAGAAACAACAACTAAAATCAACATCGTTGACGAGATTGACGGCATTGAGGTTAAGGCAATAGATACAAACTGGGATTGTGATGACGGCAACTTCGGTGCTCCGTATTATAGGCAAAAATATCCGGGTGTCAAGAAAATTTCTATTCCCTGCACAGTTAAATACATCGGACCGTTTGCTTTTAGCTTCTTCCCTGGTATAGAAAAATTGTCACTTCCTGCAGATCTCGATTTTATAGATATAGGTGCATTTTATACAATGGAATCACTTAAAAGCATCACTTTGCCCGTCACTATCACATCTATACGCCCCAACACTTTTGCACATTGTAAGAGCCTTGAAAAAATCACGTTAGGTACAGTTTCCGTTTGGGGCTATGCTTTTAATAATTGTGTAAATCTTGAAGCTGTAATAGGCGATGTGATATCCACAGATGAGTTTGCTTTTTACAATTGCGAAAAACTTACCTCTTTTAATTTCTGTTCCGTCGGGCATTTTGGTGACTGGGCTTTTAGCAATACCGGATTCAGCAAGGTTATCATTCCTGAAAACGTGAAATATTTAGGTGCCTCAGAAGACACCTTTGAAGACTGTAAAAATCTCGAAAAAATCGTCTTTGAAGATACAAGTGACAGCAAAGAAGACAGCATCAGTATTGACGGTTACAGTATGTTTGACAATTGTCCCAATGTAAAAGAAATATACATAAAAGCCATTCCGAGAAAAAGCATTTATTTTACACTTCAGGTTAAAGATGAAGTGCTTTTACCGAAGCTTGAAACAATCTATTTTGCAGGCTCAGAAGAAAAGTGGAATAACCTGACAGATGAGGATGACAGAGAAATCCTTGAAAAAAGAGGAATTAAGGTTAAGTTTTACTACAGACACAGTCATAATTACACACTGACTGTAAGAGATGCAACTTGCAGCAAAGACGGAAAAGAAGTATATTCCTGCGAGTGCGGCAGAACAAAAACTTATACATATAGTCAAGATGTAAATAACCATGTTGCTGACAAATGGACAGTTATCAGCAATCCTACTCTTACCAAAGAGGGCAGTAAAAAAGGATATTGTAATCTTTGCAAAAAGAATGTAACAGTAGCTATTGCAAAGCTGAAGCTCGACACACCAAAAAACTTAAAAGCTACTCAAAGCACAAGTGTCATCAGACTGACATGGGATACCGTAGAAAATGCAACAGGCTACAGAATTTATCAGTTCAATGAAGAAACAGAAAAATATGAAAAAATCGCCTCTGTAAAAGGCAAAACCGTTTACAGAGTTACAGGGCTTGAGCAAGGCAAAAAATATATGTTTAAGGTTAAAGCATATATCAAAGATAAAGACGGCAATACAGGTTGGAGTAAGGCAAGCAGTGCTCTAAAAACAGGAACCGAACCCGGCAAAGTAAAAATCACATCAGCTACTGTTACTGAAAAAGGTAAGGTAAAACTTACCTGGACGTCAGCGGGTGAAGATGTCTACTACTCAATTTGGTGTTCAACGAAAAAGAACGGCTATGAGCATTCCATAGGCTGGACTCCCGATTTATCTGCTGAAGTTAAGGCGGTAGGTGCCCCAAACTCATACATCAAAGTTTACGCTTACGGTGTAGTATATAATGAAGACGGTTCAAAACGTGTTGATATAACACCTGAAACTAAAGTATACGACATTGCTAAAGTTACATTTGGATAAACAAAAACACAAATCCCCGACATCGTGTCGGGGATAAACTTTTGCTGTGAGGTTTCAGGCACTTCCTCGGCGGGGTATTTTAACCTTCGCGAGGAAGTGATTCGCGTACCAAAGAAAACTTAATCCTGATTCTCCTGCTCGCTTTTGAATACATCGGCAACCTCGCTGATTGTCATATAAGCGTGAGGGTCAATGGCGTGGACAATCTGTCTCATACGCGAAATCTGGAAACGGTTTACAACGAAGTATATAACGGTCTTGTCCTTGCCCGTATAACCGCCTTTGGCCGTAATCTTGGTGGTACCTGTTTCAAAAGCAAGTATAAGAGCGTTGCTGACGTCTTCACCCTTGCTTGTGATGATCATAACTCCCTTTGAACGGTCAAGACCCTCAACGATGAAGTCGACCGTTTTTACACCTGCCGCATAGGTGATTATGGAATAAAGGGGAAGTATCCAGCTGCTCAGGACAATTCCGCAGATAATATAGAGAATGACGTTGTATATCATAACAAAGGTACCCACTGTAATGCCGAGTTTTTTTGCGAAGATTACCGCCATAACCTCTATGCCGTCAATAGCACCGCCGAAACGGATTGTAAGTCCGCTGCCGACGCCTGAAATAAGTCCGCCGAAAATTGCACATAACAGCAGGTCGTTTTCAGCAAGGGGTGAAGCAATGCTCACATCAATCGGAAGCACATCTGTGATAAGCCACGCTCCCAAAGAATAGCAGGCAACAGCAAATATCGAGTATACTGTAAAAGCTAGTCCCTGTCTTTTGAGTCCGTAAAAAAAGAGGGGTATATTGAGTATAAGCAGAAAGATTGAAAGGGTCAGGTACTCGGGTGTAAGCTGTGAAAGAAGCATTGATGTGCCCGAAATTCCGCTGTCATAGAGGTTTACAGGAGAGAGGAATACCGTGACACCAAAGGCATTTATTAAGCCTGCAACCATAAGAAGCGGAAAATTAAGCGGCTTTATTGACTTCAGCTCTTTTAAGAGCTTTTCTTTGTTCATAGATACACTCCTTTTGGTATATTATCAGTTAATTATACTAAGCGGAATTAAATTTTACTTAAGTGTCAGAACCGCGTTATAGTCGTCAATGTCATAGTTGCCGGCTGTGTTTTTGAGAATATCGTAAAGGTCAGCTTTTTTGCCGTCCCAACCCTTGACATCAATTCTCTTGAGAATGAATCTGATTCTCTTGAGAAGTCTGAGCCATACATCACCCTTGGGCGTACCCTCTTTAAAGGTCTGATTGCCCTCAAATGCACCTCTTACAAGTTCAGTTGCATAGTCGAGGACACGCATATTCTTTATGCTCTTGTCACATTTGATGAAGAGAAGCTTTGCAAGAGTACCAACCTTGACCTTGCAGATGAATCTACCTGCCATATGAAGAACTTTTTTGATTATGCCCTTGTCTTCAATGTGGAACTTGTTCATCATACGCTGAGTGTCGTCACGCATATCCGTAAGAACATTTACAATCATTCTGTCAAACATATCTTTAAGGTACTGCTTACAGCCTTTGCCCTGAGTGTCCCATTCGAAATCGGGAGTGGGAATGCTCTTTATGTCTACTGTCTTTTCATCTTTTACTGTAACGAGTCTTATGTATGCGGGATCGGCAATGATTGAGCCTGTAGTAACATCGTAAAGCTTATTACCTTTTTCTGTTTCAATGAAGTTGATGCTCTGATTGTGCATATGACCTGTGAAAATAAGATGTATGCCCTCGTCTGCAAGAAATGTAGCAAACTTGTGCGCGTCTCTTATGAGCATAGGTGAAATAAGTGAGAATAAAGGCTGACCGGGAAGAATGGGGTAGTGGCACATTGCAAAGAGCATCTGACCGTCTTCTCTTGCTTTTTCGGCTTGTTCCTCGATCCATTCACGCTGTTCTTCAAAGAAGTGGTACTTGCCGTCTTTCTTGATATCGCAGTTGATTGCAAGGAGTCTGACTCCATCTGAAAGCTGAGCAACGTAAGAAAGGTGCTCTTCATCTATGGCAATAGCATCGCCGAAGCCGAAGTCGGCGTAGAGCTTTGTAAGCTCATCTCTCTTAGTGTATTCGGGAGAGTACCTGCCGTTTTCTCCAAAAGCGAAGGTGTCGCCCTCTTTCCACTTGAAATCGTGGTCAGCGGTTACAACATAGATTTTCTTGCCGCTTGCTTTAAGGTCAGAGAGAAGCTTCAGGAAGCCTTCGTGGCTCTTTCTTTCACCGTTGAATATAAGGTCGCCGCAAATGAGTACAACATCAGCTTCGTCGGCGTTTTTGAGAAATTCGAAGACGCTCTTGTTTATGTTTTCGGTTTCGGCAAAGCATTTCTGTTCGTAGTGCATAAAATCCTCATACTCGTCGCCGCTGCAGCCGAGCTCGCTTGCAAAATAATGGGGGTCTGCCACAAGATAAAATTTAAGTTCTTTCATATTTTTTCCTCTTTGTCTTGTATTTTTTAGTTTGTTGTGCTATGTTAATATTATCAAAATATTGCCTATAAAGCAAGGTTTTGAAAGGAATTTTCTTCTCAGAAAGGATTATTGGACATGAAGATTACATTTATGGGTGCAGGCAGTACTATTTTTGCAAGAAATGTTATAGGTGACTGTATGTGTACACCCTGCCTTAGAGAAAGTGAATTTGCACTTTATGATATTGATGAGCAAAGACTCAGGGAATCTGAGATTATCCTCTCAGCTATCAACAAAAACATCAATGAGGGCAGAGCAAAGATTACTACATACCTCGGCGAAGCAGAGAGAAAAGACGCTCTCAGAGGTGCTTCATTCGTAGTCAACGCTATTCAGGTAGGCGGATACGAGCCCTGCACAGTTACAGACTTCGAGATACCCAAGAAATACGGCCTTCGTCAGACCATTGCAGATACTATGGGTATCGGCGGTATTATGCGTGCCCTTCGTACTATCCCTGTTATGAAGGCTTTTGCTGATGATATGGAAGAGGTTTGTCCTGATGCGTGGTTCCTCAATTATACTAACCCAATGGCTATGCTTACAGGTTATATGCTTCGATATACCAAAATCAAGACTGTGGGTCTTTGTCACAGTGTCCAAGGCTGCTCAAAGCACCTGCTTGAAAAATTAGGTATGGAAGACAAAGTTGAAGGCAGAACAGATAAAATTGCAGGTATCAACCATATGGCGTGGCTTCTCGATGTAAGAGATAAGGACGGCAATGACCTTTACCCCGAAATCAAAAAGAGAGCAAAAGAAAAGAATGCCAATGAAAAACATGATGATATGGTACGCTTTGACTATATTGACAAGCTCGGTTACTACTGCACAGAAAGCAGTGAGCACAATGCTGAGTACAACGGCTTCTACATTAAGTCAAGATATCCTGAAATGATCGAGGAGTTCAATATTCCTCTTGATGAATATCCCAGAAGATGTGTAAACCAGATTGAGGGCTGGGAAAAGGAAAGAGATAGCATCCTTGCTGACGGCAAAATTACTCACGAGCGCTCAGAGGAATACGCTTCATATATTATGGAAGCTATTGTTACCAATAAGCCCTACAAAATAGGCGGTAATGTCCTCAACAACGGACTTATTGACAATCTTCCTCCCGAGGCTTGTGTTGAGGTGCCATGTCTTGTTGACGGCAGCGGTATCACACCTTGCCATATGGGTCCCTTACCCTTACAGCTTGCGGCAATGAATGCAAGCAACATCTATCCTCAGCTTCTTACTATTGAGGCGGCCGCAACTCTCGAAAAGAAGTATATCTACAATGCTGCTATGATGGATCCTCTTACAGGTACAGAGCTTAACATCAAAGACATTTATGCAATGGTTGACGAGCTTCTTGAAGCGCATAAGGACTGG